>NZ_FTNV01000001.1:301419-602839 GCF_900156535.1 Roseovarius nanhaiticus
GGTGCGACCGGCTTTGCCGGGGATGCGCGCCGCCATTTGAACGGAGAGTCGCTGTCCGGCGCCGTGGCGCAGGATCCCTTTGCCATTGGTGTCGGCAGCCGGTCGCAAAAGGGCCTGACCTTCGAGCTTGCTTTGACGGGTGATTGCGGTTTCGGCATGACGGCCACGCGCCGCGCTGTCAAAACCGAGGATTATCCACTGACCGCGCCCATGTTCCTTTACTTGCCCGCGCGCCGCCTGCCAAAGATGATGCGCGAATTTCTGGCCTTCACCCGCGAGCCTGCGGCGCAGTTGGTGGTCCGCCGCGCAGGATTTGTTGACCAGCTGCCAGAAGAAATCGCCATCGACGATCAGGGCGATCGGTTTGCCAATGCGGTCTTGCGCGCGGGCGAAGATGTGAGCCTCGAAGATCTGCAGCGCATGGTGCGCTTGCTCAGCCCGCTGAAGCGGCTGACGACGACCTTCCGGTTTGAGCCGGGCTCGACCAGGCTGGACGCGCAATCGCGCGCAAATGTCGAGAGCCTGGCGCGCGCGTTGGAAAGCGGGTTCTACGACGGGCGCCAACTGGTTTTCGTGGGGTTCTCGGATGGCGAGGGTCCGGCCAGTGCCAACCAGAAGATCGCGCTGCGGCGCGCCGATACGGTCAAGGAGGCAGTGATCCGCATGGCCGAAACGGCCCAACTGGATCGCATGAGCCTTGAGACCGAGGCATTTGGCGAGGCGATGCCGATGGCCTGCGATGACAGTGAATGGGGCCGCAGGGCCAATCGGCGGGTCGAGATCTGGATGCGCTGATCCGGTCGCGGCGCTCTTGGCGTGCTTTGGTCCCTGAGTATTTTTGCCAAGATGAAACGCGGGCTCATTCGTGTTTGTTTTGTCGATCCCGCTCCATCCGGTCCATGACTGCGGTCCATTCGCGATCCCGCAGGATGCGGCGAAAGGCACGGCGCAACTCTCCGACGCCGTCGCGCTGATACCAGCGGCCATGGGCGAGGATGATGCGCTGCGGCCCCCAGTCAATCATGCGCTCGACGCAATCCGCCAAGGGCGCTTTGCGGAACGTCAGACGCATATCGAGCGGCATCTTGCCGTCGCTGTCGTCGATGCCCGCGATCCAGACCAGAGGGCGCATCCAGACAGGCAGCTTGGCGGTTTCGAAGTTCTCGATCAGGTCGGCGAGGATCAGCGTCTCGGAGGCACGGTGGAAAAACACGGCCTCGCGGTGAACGCGCGATCCTGCGACGATCATCTGGTCAATCTCATCGCTCCATGCCGCAGGAGCGTCCTGCGTCAGATCGTGGTCGAAGTCGACCAAGGCGCCTTTTTTCGCTGCGCGCTGTGCGACGCCGGGCGCAGCGAAAGACTGCGCACCGGGATAGGCCGCCTGCCATTCGCTGATATGGCTGTAGTGGATCCAGTTCGGCGCAACCAAGTAGCGGACTGGCCCTAGCACTGCGATTTCGTCTCGCAAGTTGTCGGTTAGCAGCGTCGGGGAATGTACCCAAAGATCACCGGAGTTCAGCCTGATGACGGTGCAACGGGTCGAATAGGGCATGCCATAAAAGCGCAGGGCAGGCCCGTCGATCAGCCAGATGTCGGGTGCCACGGGCTTGAGCGTATTGAGAGGCTCGTAGCCCGTGGCGTGGTTCAGGGTGGACAAACCTAGTCAGTCACGCGGACGGCGGTGATGCGGTCAGGCTCACCTACAACGGCGCCGTTGCCGCCCGTGCCCCGCTTGATTGCGTTCACCACGTCCATGCCGTCCGTTACCTTGCCAAAGACGGTATATTGGCCGTTCAGGTGCGGGGCAGGTTCGAACATGATGAAGAACTGGCTGTTGGCGCTGTCAGGGCTTTGGCTGCGCGCCATGCCCAGAACACCGGGCTCGAAGGGTTGATCCGAAAACTCGGCCTCGAGATCAGGCATGTCGCTGCCTCCGGTGCCCGCGCGGCGCATGTCGCCGCCGTCGTATTTGCCGAACTGGACATCGCCGGTTTGCGCCATGAAGCCGTCGATCACCCGGTGAAAGACGATGCCGTCATAGGCGCCCTGCTCGGCCAAGGCCGTGACCCGCTCGACATGATTGGGCGCGACATCCTCGTAAAGGTCGATGGTGACGGTGCCGTTGGCCTCGCCTGCGATGTCGATTTCAAGGCCGGTCGCCAGCGCAGGTGCGCCTGCAGTGATCAAGAGTGCAGTCAGGAGATTACGCATCTGCGGCCACCTTGACGCTGATCATGCGGTCGGGATTTGCGGGCGGCTCGCCCTTGGTGATGTTGTCGACCAGATCCATGCCCTGAATGACGCGGCCATAGACGGTGTATTGGCCGTTGAGGAAATGGTTGTCCTTGAAGTTGATGAAGAATTGGCTGTTGGCGCTGTCGGGATTGGCACTGCGCGCCGCGCCCAAAGTGCCGCGATCATGCGGGATCTTGGAAAACTCGGCCTTGAGGTTGGGCAGATCGCTGCCGCCAGTGCCTGCGGCGCGGGGGTTGTAATCTTTCTCCATGTTGGCGTTCTGCACGTCGCCGGTCTGCGCCATGAAGCCGTCGATCACCCGGTGGAACGCGACGTTGTCATAGGCGCCGCTGCGCGCCAGCTCTTTCATGCGCTCGGAATGGCCGGGGGCCACGTCGGGCAGCAACTCGATCGCGACGGTGCCGTCCTTCAGCTCGATCAGGATCGTGTTCTCGGGGTCTTTGATCTCGGCCATGGATGGGCCTCCTTTTTCAAATGCGTCGCTGCAATATCTAGGGGTTCGGTCCGCGCTTGCCAAGCGCGCCCGGCTTGACGCCCGCGCGGCGCCGCGCCAAGAGAGGCGGCGACCGCGGGACCAAGGAGAGACAGATGAGCTGGAAGACCCTCGATGACATGGACCTGAATGCCAAGCGTGTTCTGGTGCGCGTCGATATCAACGTGCCGGTCGAAGGCGGGCGCGTGACCGATGCCACCCGGATCGAGCGGATTGCGCCCACGGTCGAGGATATTCTGTCCAAGGGTGGGCGCCCGATCCTCATTGCCCATTTCGGCCGGCCCAAAGGCAAGGTCGTGCTGGATCTGTCGCTGCGCATCGTGATCCCCGCGCTGGAAAAGGCGCTGGGCCATAGCGTGCGCCTGATCGAGACGCTGGACGGCGCCGAAAACCTGACCGCCGAGGCGGAGGCGGCCGAGGTCTTGCTGCTTGAGAACATTCGTTTTTATCCCGGCGAAGAGGCGAACGATCCCGACTTTGCCGCGCGCCTTGCTGCCTTGGGCGATATTTACTGCAACGATGCGTTTTCTGCCGCGCATCGCGCCCATGCCAGCACGACGGGTATCGCGCATCTCATGCCCTCCTGCGCCGGGCGCCTGATGCAGGCCGAGCTGGAGGCGCTGGAGGCCGCGCTCAGCCATCCCAAGCGGCCCGTCGCCGCCGTGGTAGGCGGTGCCAAGGTGTCGACCAAGCTCGATCTGCTGAGCAACCTTGTCGAAAAGGTCGATAGCCTCGTAATTGGCGGTGGCATGGCCAATACCTTCCTCGCGGCCCAAGGTTTGCATGTCGGCAAGTCCCTTTGCGAGCATGACATGGCCGCCACAGCGCGCGAGATCATGACCAAGGCCGCTGCTGAGGGATGCGAGATCATTCTGCCCGCCGATATCGTCGTCGCGCGCGAATTCGCGGAAAATGCCGCGAGCGAAACGCTCGCGGTGCATCTATGCCCCGACGACGCGATGATCCTCGACGCCGGTCCGCAAAGCGTACGGCGCGTGGCGCAGGTTCTGGATGGCGCCCGTACACTGATCTGGAACGGCCCGCTGGGCGCGTTCGAGATTTCTCCATTTGATACCGCCACCAACGAGGCGGCGCGTCATGCTGCCGAAAGAACCCGCGCGGGCCAGCTGATCTCGGTGGCGGGCGGGGGTGATACGGTCGCCGCGCTAAATCGTGCGGGCGCGGCAGAGGACTTCACCTATATTTCCACAGCGGGCGGAGCCTTCCTCGAATGGATGGAGGGCAAGGACCTGCCCGGGGTCGCGGCGCTCAAGGGCTGATCGTTAGCGCCACCACAATTGCAAGGACGCGCGCGCTGACCTAAAAGCGCGTCAAAGAGCAGACCAGAACAGCGGAGCCGATCCAATGCCGAACGCAGCCCAAGCAGATAGAATTCGTGCCGGAAACGGCTTTATCGCCGCGCTCGACCAGTCTGGCGGCTCGACGCCCAAGGCGCTGGCCCAATATGGCGTGCCCGAAAGCGCCTATGGCAGCGACGCCGAGATGTTCGACCTGATCCACGCAATGCGCGCGCGCATCGCCCAGGCCCCCGATTTCAACGGTGACAAGGTCGTGGGCGCGATCCTGTTCGAGATGACGATGGACCGCAAGATCGACGGCAAACCCTCCGCGCAATATCTGTGGGAAGAGCGCGCCGTCGTGCCCTTCCTCAAGGTGGACAAGGGCCTGGCCGACGAAGTCGATGGCGTGCGCCTGATGAAGCCGATGCCGGAGCTCGACGCGCTTTGCGAGCGCGCCGCCGCTGCGGGCGTCTTCGGCACCAAGATGCGCTCGGTCATCGACGCGGCCTCGGCCAGCGGGATCGACGCGGTCGTGGCGCAGCAATTCAAGGTGGGCCAGCAGATCCTCGGCCACGGCCTCATCCCAATCATCGAGCCCGAGGTCACGATCAGCATCAAGGACAAGGCCGAGGCCGAAGCGCTTTTGCTGGATACGCTCACCCGCCATCTGGATGCGCTTCCCAAAGGCATCGAGGTGATGCTGAAACTGACGCTGCCCGAGACCGCAAACCACTACCGCGCCCTGACGGAACATCCCGCCGTGATGCGCGTCGTCGCCCTTTCGGGTGGCTACAGCCGGGACGAGGCGAACCGCCGACTGTCCGAAAATACGGGCATCATCGCCAGCTTCAGCCGCGCGCTGACCGAGGGCCTCTCGGCCGATCAATCGGACAACGAGTTCAACAAGACGATCGGCGCGACGATTGACAGCATCCACGCGGCATCAGTCGCGGGCTAGACGCGCGCGCCCATTCTTCTTGCTGAAAATATCCCCGCCGGAGGCATGAAAACCCTTTTGGCGGCCGCTCAGCCCAGCCGCGCCAGAACCGCCCCGGTATCGATCCCCGAAATCGCGCCCGCGCTGCGTCCCCGCTCGCCCGTCAGCCGCGTGGCAATATAGGCGTCCGCAACAGCGGGTGGCGACTGCCGGATCAAGATCGAGGCGGTCAGCAGGGTCGCGAGACTGTCGGCATACCAGCGTGCCTGGCCTTCGTCGGGAAGGCGCGGAAAACGCCCCATATGCGCGCGCAGGGCGGCGTCGTAGCGGCGGTATTCACCTGTCACCGCGCCCAGCGCATCGCTCAGAGCTTCGCCGGCCAGCGGCACCTCGCGCAGGATGCGGATGATCTCTAGGCAGAGCGCGTTGGCAGGCCCTTCCCACAGGCCGTTCAGAGGCGCTTCGCGGTAGAGAAGGGGCAAAGGCGAGGCTGCGTCGTATCCCGCACCGCCGATGCATTCGAGCGCTTCGGCGATGGTGGGCGCGCAGAGGCGGTTGTTCAGATATTTGGCCAAAGCGGCGCCCAGCCGGGCAAAGGCGCGGGCATGCTCGCTACCCTCGTCGAAGGCGCGCGCGACGGTCAGGCTGAAGGCCAGCGCGCCCTCCCAGTCCAGCGCCAGATCGGCGAGGACGCTTCGCATCAGCGGCTGATCGATCAGCTGCGCCTCTCGCACCGTACGGTGGCTACACCAGTGATGCGCCGCACCCAGCGCCGCGCGCATGAGGCCAGCGGGGGCGATGCCCGCATCGAGGCGGGTATGCAGGACGGTGTCGCGCAGCCGGGCCAGTCCGTCACCCTCTTCGCCCAGCGGATAGGCCAGCGCATCGGCAAACTCTATCTCGGCCACCGCGGCCGCCCGGCCGCCCAGCATCTCCTTCAGCCGCTGGATATGCACGGCGTTGCGCGTCCCTTCCAGCCACCGCGGCACCAGAAACAGGGTCAGCCCACCGGGCGCTTGTGCCAGTGTAATGATGCCGTCGGCCATCGGTGCCGTGCAGGCCCATTTATGTCCGCGCAGACGATACGCATCGCCGTCTCTGACCGCGCACGTCGTGATCGCCGCCGCGTCCGTGCCGCCCTGCTTCTCGGTCACGGCCATCGCCATCGTCGCGCCGGCCTTTTGTCCCAGCGGGCGGATCGCCGGATCGTAAAGGCGCGCCGTCAGCTTGGGCACCCAATCGTCGAAGAGGCGCGGCGCCGCGCGCAGGGCAGGGGGCGCCGCGTAGGTCATCGTCATCGGCGCGCAAAGGCCCGGCGCGATCTGTGCCGTCATATAGACCATCGCGGCGTGGGTTGAATGCCCGCCCTCCGCGCCCTCCCACGGCAAGGCGGCGTATCCGGCGCCCAGCCCCGCTTGCATGATCTCGTGATAGGCGGGGTGGTAGACCACCTCGTCCACGCGCCGCCCCCCGGCGTCGAATAGCCGGGCATGGGGTGCGATGCGATCCGCTTCTTGCGCGGTGTCGCGCATCGCGCTGCGGCCCATCTTGCGTCCGAAAAGGGCCAGGTGATCGCCATCCCCGCCAAAGGCATGATCCTGCAGGGCAGGATCGCTTGCCCACATATCCAGATCGCCGCGCGCGGGCGGCTGATTTGTCACGGCATGCGTGTCCGTCTCCAAATGTGGGCCGGAGGGGTGTAGACGGGTATGCGGCATTCGGAGATCTCCCTTAACGTGTGCATTTACGCGGGGCCGCCACAAGATTGCAACGCCCGCCATGCCGATCCTGCGGAGCCCAGAATTATGATTCACAAGTCGTCGCTGCTGTGGCAATGTGCACCAAAGCCCGTCCAGAGGCCCGATAATGAGGCAAGAGCAGCCATGCACCGCAAAAAGCCCCCTTTGGGCGTCTTCGTCTATTTCTTGATCGCGTTCGCATTGGGAACGTACTTCACCTTTGCGGCCGTGCAGGGGGATTATGGCCTCTTTAGCCGCGCCACGATCGAGGCCGAGGCTAGCGAGTTGCAAGCGCAGCTAGATGCGCTGAATGGCGAGATCGCTGTGATGGAAAATCTGACGCGGCGTCTGTCGGACACGTATCTGGATCTCGACCTTCTGGACGAGCAGGCGCGCTCTGTGATCGGCCTGCTGCGCAGCGACGAAATCGTCATCCGCTGACTTGGATTTCAGCCTGTCACAACTCCGGCTTGCCAGCCTGCGCCGCGCGGGCGTAACGTGCCCCAAGGGTGCAACTGTTTGTGCCGGGGATAGTTTAAAGCTAAACTATTCCGATACACGTGCCAACCAAGGGGACACATGCCAATGGCTGCCCAGAAGAAAGCAAGCAAATCAAACGCTTCGGCCGACGAGCTGAAGGCGTATTATCACGACATGCTGCTGATCCGTCGATTCGAGGAAAAGGCGGGACAACTCTACGGGATGGGCCTGATTGGCGGTTTCTGCCATCTCTATATCGGGCAAGAGGCCGTCGTCGTTGGCCTCGAGGCCGCGGCCGAGGAAGGCGACAAGCGCATCACCACCTATCGCGATCACGGTCATATGCTGGCCTGCGGGATGGACCCCAACGGCGTCATGGCCGAGCTGACGGGCCGCGAGGGTGGCTATAGCCGCGGCAAGGGCGGCTCGATGCACATGTTTTCCAAGGAAAAGCATTTCTACGGCGGCCACGGCATCGTGGGCGCAAACGTGCCCTTGGGCGCGGGCCTCGCGTTTTCGGACAAATACCGCGAGAACGACCGCGTGACCTTTACCTATTTCGGTGACGGTGCGGCGAACCAGGGCCAGGTCTATGAGACGTTCAACATGGCCAAGCTGTGGGATCTGCCCTGCATTTTCGTGATCGAGAACAACCAGTATGCGATGGGCACGGCGCAAAAGCGCTCGACGTCCAGCCCCGAGCTTTACAAGCGCGGCGAGGCGTTCGGCATCCCCGGCGAGGCGGTCGATGGCATGGATGTGCTGGCCGTGAAGGAAGCGGGCGAGAAGGCGGTGGCGCACTGCCGTTCGGGCAAAGGCCCCTATATTCTGGAAATCAAGACATACCGCTATCGTGGTCACTCGATGTCGGACCCGGCCAAGTACCGGACCCGCGACGAGGTGAACAAGATGCGCGACGAAAAGGACTGCATCGAGCATGTCCGCGATTTGCTGCTGACCGGCAAGCACGCGACCGAGGAGGATCTGAAATCCATCGACAAGGAAATCAAGAAGATCGTCAACGCCTCGGCTGAGTTCGCCAAGGAAAGCCCAGAGCCGGATGAGGCTGAGCTGTGGACCGATGTCTACGCCGCCGAAATCCCGCAGAAAGCCTGAGGAGCCACGCATATGCCGACAGAAATTCTCATGCCCGCCCTCAGCCCCACGATGGAAGAGGGCACGCTTGCCAAATGGCTGGTCAAAGAGGGCGACACCGTGTCCTCCGGCGACATTCTGGCCGAGATCGAGACCGACAAGGCCACGATGGAGTTTGAGGCCGTCGATGAGGGCACCATTGGCAAGATCCTGATCGACGCCGGCACCGAGGGCGTCAAGGTTAACACCGCAATTGCCGTCCTGCTGGAGGAAGGCGAAAGCGCCGACGATATCGACACGGACGCCAAGGCCGAGGCCCCCAAGGAAGAGGCCAAGGATGAGGCCGCAGCGCCCAAATCCGACGCGCCCAAGGCCGTGCCCGCGCAAGCCAAGGCGCCTCAGCCGGACCGCACGCCCGATTGGCCCGAAGGCACCGAGACGAAAAAGCAGACCGTCCGCGAGGCGCTGAACGAGGCGATGGCCGAGGAGATGCGCCGCGACAAGGAGGTCTTTATCATGGGCGAGGAGGTGGCTGAATATCAGGGCGCCTACAAGATCACCCAGAACCTTCTGCAGGAATTCGGCGCCAAGCGCGTGATCGACACCCCCATCACCGAGCATGGCTTTGCCGGGATCGGCGTCGGCGCGGCCTTTGGGGGGTTGAAGCCCATTGTCGAATTCATGACCTGGAACTTTGCCATGCAGGCGATCGACCAGATCATCAACTCGGCGGCCAAGACGCTCTATATGTCCGGCGGGCAGATGGGCTGTCCCATCGTCTTCCGTGGCCCCAACGGCGCCGCCGCCCGCGTGGGCGCACAGCACAGTCAGGATTATGCGGCGTGGTACGCCCATATCCCCGGCCTCAAGGTGGTGCAGCCCTATTCGGCGTCCGACGCAAAGGGCCTCCTGAAAACCGCGATCCGCGATCCGAACCCGGTTGTCTTCTTGGAAAACGAGATCCTCTACGGCAAGTCCTTCGATGTGCCGGTCATGGAGGATTACACCGTTCCCTTCGGTAAGGCGCGCATCTGGCGCGAGGGCGATGATGTGACCATCGTCAGCTTTGGCATTGGCATGACCTATGCGATGGAGGCCGCCGAAAAGCTGGCAGAGGACGGTATTTCTGCCGAGGTGATCGACCTGCGCACCCTGCGCCCCATCGACTACGACACCGTCATTGCCTCGGTTCAGAAAACAAACCGCTGCGTGACCGTCGAAGAGGGCTTCCCGGTGGCGTCCATAGGCAACCACCTGTCGGCTGTGATCATGGAGCGTGCCTTCGACTACCTCGACGCGCCGATCATCAATTGCCTCGGCAAGGACGTGCCCATGCCCTATGCGGCCAACCTCGAAAAGCTGGCGCTGACCTCGACCAAAGAGGTCTTGGACGCGGTGCATAAAGTGACCTACCGGTAAGGAGACAGAGCGATGCCGACAGAAATTCTGATGCCCGCCCTCTCTCCGACAATGGAAGAAGGCACATTGGCGAAATGGCTGGTCAAGGAGGGCGATACGGTCAATTCCGGCGACCTTCTGGCCGAGATCGAGACGGACAAGGCCACGATGGAATTCGAGGCCGTGGATGAAGGCACAATCGGCAAGATCCTGATCGAGGCCGGAACCGAAGGCGTCAAGGTGAACACCGCCATCGCCGTTCTGCTGGAAGAAGGCGAAACCGCAGACGACATCAAGGAGGGCGGAAGCGCGCCCGCAAAAGAGGAGCCCAAAGAGGCGCCTAAGTCGGAAGACAAGGCACCCTCGGAGAACAGTGCTCCTGCCGAGGCCGCCGAGGCGCCCGCTGCACCCAAAAACGCCGATGGCGAGCGTATCTTTGCCTCGCCCCTCGCGCGGCGCATCGCCGCCGACAAGGGTCTCGACCTTAGCCAGATTGACGGCTCGGGCCCGCATGGGCGCATCGTCAAGGCGGACGTGGAAAACGCAACGGCCAAGCCCGCCAAGAAGGCCGATGCCGCCGAGGCGGATGCCGTTGGTGCCCCCGCCGCGACCAAACCTGCTCCGGCAGGCCAATCTGCCGATGCCATCGCCAAGATCTACGAGGGCCGCGAGTATACCGAGGTCAAGCTGGACGGTATGCGCAAGACGATCGCCGCACGCCTGACCGAGGCCAAGCAGACCGTTCCGCATTTCTACCTGCGCCGCGACATCCGCCTGGATGCGCTGCTCAAGTTTCGGGGCGAGCTTAACAAGCAACTCGAAGGGCGCGGCGTAAAGCTGTCGGTGAATGACTTCATCATCAAGGCCTGCGCGCTGGCGCTTCAATCCGTTCCGGCGGCCAATGCCGTCTGGGCCGGGGACCGCGTGCTGCAACTGAGGCCGTCGGACGTGGCGGTCGCCGTGGCCATCGAAGGCGGGCTCTTTACTCCCGTTCTCAAGGATGCGGATATGAAGTCGCTCTCGTCGCTGTCGACCGAGATGAAGGATCTGGCCAGCCGCGCACGCGACCGCAAGCTGGCCCCGCATGAATATCAGGGTGGTAGTTTCGCAATCTCAAACCTCGGCATGATGGGCATTGATAATTTCGACGCGGTCATTAACCCGCCGCATGGCGCGATCTTGGCTGTGGGCGCGGGTGTGAAAAAGCCCGTCGTCGGCAAGGATGACGAGCTGTCGATCGCAACGGTCATGTCCGTCACGCTCAGCGTCGATCACCGGGTGATCGACGGCGCGATGGGGGCTGAGCTGCTCAAGCATATCGTCGAGAACCTCGAAAACCCGATGGTCATGCTGGCCTGATTGCCACAGACAGTCTGCAAGAGAAAAACGCGCCCCTAAGGCGCGTTTTTTTGTCGAAGGGTGCGAGGATCACTGTGCTTTTGCAGGGTCACCGACTGCCTAGCATTCGAGAAAACCCTTGCGGGCCAGGCCCCTGCTGTGATTCAGTCACTGATAATCAATAAAAAACTACATGAGGTGAGCGGAATGACTCTTTCCAAGAGTAAATTGATGGCGTGTGCGCTTGTCGCACTGCCGGGCGCGGCGATGTCGCAGCAGATTTCGGGTGCGGCCACGCTGGGCTATGCGCATTCATCGGTCTCGAACGGAGGCGCCGATATGAACGCCTATACCCTGGACGGCGCGGGCGAGATCGACTTTCTCAATGGCCTCGCGCTGGGCATGACGGGTGGTTTTGCCCACGTCGATCCCGATGGCGGCGGCGGCGATATCAGCCTGAAAGATCTGGGCGCGGACCTGTCCTACCGGCTTTATAGCGGCGCCGTCTTTGGTGGGTATCTGGACTACACCGATCTGAGCGGGAACGGCCTTCTGACCGGTAGCGCCGATACGACTTCTTACGGCCTGATGGGTGGATATGACGGGCCTTTGCTCCAGCTTGGAACCAATATCGGTTGGACCGATGTGTCGGGCGCTGGTCTTGGCGGGGTCTCTGACTGGACGGATTATGGCCTGAACGTCTCTTACACTCCGACCGAGCGGACGCGAATTGCAGGGCATTGGCAGCTGAGTGACATCGACAGCGCTGTCGGCGGCAGCGATCTCAGCAGTATCGGCATCGGCGCCAGCCATGATTTCGGGGCTGGCGTCATCGGGTTCGGCGGCATCAGCCGGGTCGATTTCGACGCGGCCAATGTCGATGCGACATCTTTCGGAATCGGCGTCGGCTATGATCTCAGCCAGATTTCGAATGTGCCGGCGCAGATGTCCCTGGAATTGGCCCGGACCACGCTGGATGCGGGCGTGGGCGCCGACACAGATGTCGACACGGTCCGGCTCGGCGTGACAATCCCGCTGGGCGAGCGCCGCAGCGCGGCACCCCTTAACAGCCTTGCCGACAGCATCATGACACCGCGCCACAACGCGCTTTCGACCCTTTTTGACAACGTGTTTTAAGCATGCGGCTTAAGCAAAATGAGCACCGGTCCATATGGGCCGGTGCTCTTTACAGCTCATTACGCCTGGCTTTCAGCGAACACCCAGCAGCTGGTCCATGCGCACCGAAGGCTGATCACATCCCGCCTCGCCGACGATCTTGGCGGGCACGCCCGCCACGGTTTTGCAAGGTGGCACTTCCTCCAGCACGACAGAACCAGCGGCGATACGGCTGCAATGGCCGATCTTGATATTGCCCAGAACCTTGGCACCCGCACCGATCAGCACGCCATCGCCAATTTTCGGGTGGCGGTCCTCGTCATCCTTGCCGGTACCGCCCAGCGTCACGGAGTGAAGCATCGAGACGTTGTCACCAACCACCGCCGTCTCGCCGATGACGATGCTATGGGCGTGGTCGATCATAATCCCCTTACCGATCCTGGCCGCGGGATGAATATCGACGCCGAACACCTCGGATACCCGCATCTGGAAAAACCGCGCCATATCGCGCCGCCCCTCCTGCCATAGCTGATGGGCAATCCGGTGCGCCTGGATTGCCTGAAACCCCTTGAAGAAAAGCAGAGGCAGAATGTAGCGATCACAAGCAGGGTCACGGTCAAAAACAGCCACGATATCCGCCCGCGCCGCGATGCCGATGTCAGGATCCTGCCGATAGGCGCGATCGCATATTTCGCGCAGGATCTGTTCAGGCATTTCGTTCGAAGCCAGCTTCATGGACGTGCGATAAGCCAGCGCAGATTCCAGCGACTTGTGGTGTAAGATGCTGGAATGCACCATGCCCCCCATCAGCGGCTCGTTCTGGACCGCAGCCTCGGCCTCGTCCGCGATCTGGTGCCATACCGGATCGCAATTGTTCAGCTGTGCGTGCGATTTGCCCATAGCGTGGCTCCTTCTGTATGGGGCTGAATATAGCACGCGCGACATGATGGCAAAATGCAAAGTGGTGATGGCGCCCATGACCGGCGCGCATCACCTATTGCGCCCGCGATGTTGTCAGTCCGTCACAGCCATCTTTGCAAAGAGACCGGGACCGAACTTGGCCGAGACCTGAGCCACCTCGATATCGTACACCCCTGCAACACCGTCGGTGGCCTTTTGCGCCGCCTCGTAACACCATGAGGGCTCTGTCGTAGACTGCTCACGCAGGATTGCGCCTCCTTGGGAAACCCGGATGAGGTAGCTTTCACTTTCTTCGCCCAGCGGCACTTCCGGCGTATCCCAGCGATCCCCGTCAATCCGCGTGCGCCGGATCCAGCTGATGTCCGTGCTGCCCTCCGCAGTTGTGCGCGCGCGCAGATGAACCGGGCTGTAGGGTCGCAGCCCCAGTCCCTCGAAGGCAATAACCGCGTGCTGATAGGACGGATCATCGACCGCACGCCCGGCAGGACCTACCCTGTAATGCTGCGCCCTCCGGCGTAAGCCATCCGCCAGCTCTATCTGTCCGGGGATCCCGTTCATCATCACCAGATAGCTGCCCGCCGGCCATGGCGTCGCGGCCAGCGCTTCAGTGCCTAACTGTCCGCGCAGGCGATAGGTGAGAAAATAGGTATCCGGCCCGACTAGCACCGCATCTCGGAATTGCATTAACTCCCAGCCATCGACGCTGCCATCCCCGATGGCGCAAAGGTTGGCGCCCCCAAGTATTGCGTCGGTATCGACGCTTTCCAGCCGACCAGAGAGCATGCGCACGGTCACGCCGTCCCCTCGGTCGATCATACCGGGATATCCTGAGTTCAGCGCCGTTTCCAAAACCCCGATGCTCGAGCGCGCCTCGATTCGGCGGTTGAGTTGATAGTTTGAGTCGCTCCCGGAAGCGTAAAGTGCGGCTGGCCCTGGCCAAGGCTGCGCGGTGACGGCCAGATGCGGCGCTACCGGATCCTCCTGCCCGGTCATCAGCGGCAAATCGAGGAAGAGCGGCAGGACCGGTACCGGCGGCACGAAGGGTCGAACGGCAGGCGGTGTTTCCTCGATGTCGATGGGTCGATAGCTTTCGGGCTCAATGCGCACGCCGTCGATCCGCTGTGCATTTCCCATCTGCTCGACCCGGTCAATCCGGAAGAGACCCTTGCCACCGGCCTCGCTTAGTCCGATCACATCACCGGCCCCCAGCGACAGCATGGATGGCGGCAGCGTCAGCCGTACGGTATCAATGGACACGCGCGCCTCCGACAGCCACCGTTCCGTGACGGCCCGGCCCTCGGCTCGCGTCATGGCCAACGGTACCTCCGAGGTCGACACCGCATGCGTGACGTCGTCTGGCAGCACCGCTTCTTCGGCTACCACGTCGAAATCGCTGTCTGCCTCAACAAACCTCAATCGCACACGCCCCGCGATTTCAGCGGATCCGGCCCGCGTTTCCTCTAATGTCGTTGCGCTCTCGCCGTCCCGGACCAGATCGTCCATTCCGATCTGGGCATCTGCCAGGCCGTCGCGCATGCGAAACCGTAATACGCCGTCCCGCTCGATCGCGTCGAAGCCGTATCGCAGCATCAAGGGCTGCAACGCCGCCCGCGCTTCGCTGACTTGATCAATCGAATAGCCGCTCACATAGCCGTAAAGTTGCGACGTATCGACATGCCGCGCGCCAGCGCGCTTCGTTATTTCCTGCACGATGGACGCAAGCGATCGCGCGGCAGTCCGCCCCGTAATCCAATGCCCGCGCGCGTAGTTTCGGCCGTCCTCCCACAGGCTGCGATTATTGGGAAAATAAGGGAACGGGCGCGCATCCCAGGCCCAGACATAGGCTCTGTCGATGTCGATCATGGGCGCGTCATATTCCTCGGACACCGGATTATTTGCCGGATTGGTCCAATAACTGCGCAGTGCGCGCAGGTACTGGCGCTGGATCAGGTCGTCGCGCTGCCCGTTCGAGAATCGCGGCAAGGCAGACTCGGATGATTTCACATCGACGAACTTGTTCGGCTCGTTCGTCCCCTTGTCGATCGCGGCGCACCCGATCTCGGTAAAGCGGATTGGCTTTGACGTGGGTATCCAAGGGCTGGGCTGTTCCACCCGCAAGCCATCGACCCGGTCGTGATGCGCGTTCTGCCACCAGTTGCGAATGTCCTTGTAGCGCCAAACCCAAGGCTCGCCGTAGGCCTCGTCCGTAATCGGCGTACGGATTTGGGCGTCCCGTGCCTCGGGCGAGTGATAGAACCAGTCATACCCCTCGCCGCCTTCGACATTTGCCTTGAGGTAGTCCAATGCGTAGATCGAGCCCCAACTGGCATCCGCGTGATCCTGTCCATCGCGCCAATCCGACAGTGGCATGTAATTGTCGATACCGATAAAATCGATATTCGCGTCCGCCCAAAGAGGATCGAGATGAAAATACCGGTCCCCGCTGCCGTCTTGTGGTTGGTATCCAAAATATTCGGACCAATCCGCCGCATAGCTGATCTTGACGTCAGGCCCGAGAATCTGGCGCACCTCTGCCGCCAGATCGATCAAAGCTTCGACCGCTGCGAAACGGCCGTCAGCCCCACGCAGCTGTGTCAGGCCGCGCATTTCCGATCCGATACAGAAGCTCTCGACGCCGCCCGCCTTGGCACAAAGCGCTGCATAATGCAGGATAAACCGGCGATAGCCCCATTCATCAGGGCCGCTGTAATAGACCGCGTCCGTAGCGGTCGGGGGCAGCAGCGACAGAAGGTCAAAATTATCATTCTCTCTCGACTCACGCGGGCCTGTAGGCGCACTGGGCGCTGGCGGATTCAGACTAAAATCAGCGGCACTCGCCGTGCCGAAAAATGCTGCAATCTGCGCATCCGCTTCTGCTGTGCCATCGGGGGTTCCCGGCAAGTCGGGTGCCAATGACAGCGTGATACGGCCTCGCCACGGAAGAGATGGCTGGCCCTCCTCGCCGCTGTAGGGATCGGGCAGGTCATTCCCGGCGACTTGATCCATCAGAATAAACGGATAGAACATCACCTCCTGCCCTGCATTCTTCAGAGCTTCGATAGCCTCCAATACGGCGGCATCGGCGGGGGTGCCGCCATAAATGGGATTGCCGCCCCCAGTCTGCGGAACAACCTGCGCGGTCCCGCGCCTCAAACCAGCGACAGTCCACGGCATGTTGCGCGCGTCATATTCTTTCTGCTCCACCTTGGGTCGCAGGCTGCACATGCCGCAGCGCAGGTCGTCACCGAACCAGCTGACGACCAAAGATGCGCTGCTGCATACCGGCAACTCGCCCTTAAGCGCGTCCAGCGAGGTGCTGAAATCGGCCTTGCCCGATGGCGTATTGACGTTCGCCAATGCCGAGGCGCCTGCACCAAAATTCATCGTGACGGGCGACGTAGCCAAGGCGTACTCGCCGCTGCCTGGCAGCATGGCAACCGCGCGCACCGCGCGCGCGGGGTCCAGATCGGCACTTTCCTCATTCGATTGCGAAGGGCGCGTCACTTCAAAGGTAAACTGCGGAACGCGGTTGCCGAATTGTCCCAGCTCCAAATCCTCGATTACGACATATGCCGTGCCCCGATAGGCTGGCACTGTTCCTGCGCCTTCGACTGCCTCGATGCGCGGATCCGGAAGCTGATCTTGACTGCCGGTGTAAACCCGCATCGCCAGCGAATCTCGCGCGATCTCACCACCGTCGGCCCAGATCCGCCCGACATGGCTGATCTCACCCTCGCAAAGCGCAAGGGCGAGGCTGACGGAATAGCTGAACTGCCGTGTCTTGGGCGCGCTGGGCGCACCCTTGCCGCCCCCGCCCGTCACGTTAACTTCTTCGCGGAATTCGGTCGCCCAGATGACCTGCCCGGCGACCCGCATACGCCCATAAACCTGCGCGATCGCGTCCCCCTCGCCTGAGCCGGTCAAACGCAAGCGACTGGTCCGCCCCGTCTCCACCACGTCCGAACCTTGGCCCAGCAGCCGCTGGTCGATAGAGCGTCCTATGATGCCACCGGCAAAACGCCCGGCCGCAGCCATGGAGAGGCCCAGGACAGTCCCGCCCATCGAGCCGCCCAGTGCCGCACCCGCGGCAGATAATAGAATGGTCGCCATCAGGCATGCTCCTCGGGAAATGTGAATCGCGCCACGATGCGCCGCCGCCAAGGCAGGCTAAGCGGGCTTTCGACCACCGAATGGCCGGAATACGCGTGAATGAAGGACGCATCCGCGCCGATGCGTCCGGCGATGCCCAGATGCTTGGCAACCGCCCCATCGCGCATGCGAAAGAGAATCACGTCACCTGGGGCCTCGCAGTCTGGAAGCTTGGGTTGAAGGTGCCTCTGCGCGGCCTGCCACAGTACTTCGATCCGCGCAGGCTCGGACCAGTCCATTGAATAGGCGGGCGGGGCCTCGGGTTCACGCCCCAGCACCTCGCGCCACACGCCGCGCAGCAGACCCAGGCAATCTGTGCCAGCGCCTTTGCAGGACGCCTGATGCAGATAAGGCGTGCCGATCCAGCCGCGCGCGGCTGCGGTGATCTCGTGGCCCAATGTATTGCTCATCGTCTGCTCCCCCCGTTGAGGGCGCTTGATCGTGCTGGATCGCTGATCGACCAATCATCACCGGGAATGTCCGGAAAGCCTTGGAAATTGTAGAAATTCTGGAATTTCAGGCGGCAGGTCACGGCCCGCTTGTCGCACCCCGCATCGAGACGCAGCAGGTCGTCCGTGCCCACATCGGCGCGCAAGGGATGCCACAGCTCAATCACGCGTTCGGCGTTGGTAGAGACATCCTTCTTGATAAGGCCATGGAGCCCGGTGGCAGCCCCGCCCAGAACGCTCAAACGGCCATGCTGAAACCAACCAGAATCGAATCCGCCGAAAGCGTCGAAGCGAAAAATGCGGCGGTCCTCTATGATCCGTGCCAGACGTTCAGTCGAATACCCCGCGGCGTTCATGTCAAACCTGCAATCGCGATCCCCCAGTACGGCAGAGCATGGCTTTTGATAGACCCGTCCCAAGGGCCGGTTCAGCGCCTCTGTCAGTCCGCGCAGTTCCGCCTCGAAAGCCCCGCCGGAACGGCGCAATTCACCGATGGTGCCGCGAAATTGCAACTGCCGCTGCGCCACGTCCTGCCAATTTACCAGCCATGCGGAAATCTCGGCGCCGTCATAACGGCCGGCCTCAATATCCTCTTCGCGGATCGACGCATCGCTCAGCGCGCCCAGCGCCTCGGTATTGTCCACCGAAAGGCCCGTCGTCTGCTGTATCGCCAAGGCGCTTAGTCCGGTATCGGCGCGAAAGGTCACGCCGCCAAACTCCAGTGGCCCGTCATGGTCGGTAAAGCCCAGCACAACACCGTCCTTGCGCGTCAGCGCCCAGGCACGGCAGGTCGTCGTAATGCCGCTTTTCAGATGGGCCTCCAGGCCTGCGTTCATCCCGCTCATACCCGGATCTCCACCACTGGCACATTGGGCGCGTCTCCGGCCTGAAAGCTGGCGACGCTGACCATGATGCGATCGGTGTCAAAGCGTACAGGCACGTCGAACTCGAACCCGGCCGTCACGGCATCGCCTGCGTTAGGCGGATGCAGAAACGTGACGATGCCTGTTGTGTAATCCACAGTGTAATGCACCGCCTCCTGCTGCTCGTCCCCGCCCAGCCCGATGCGAACAGATCCGCGCACCGGCTTGGTCACGGGCCGCGCGTAGTCATGGACGCCAGAGCGGTAGGTCTTGGTCAGCTGGAAAGTGGGAGTAACGTCGTCTCCGATGGCAATCACCTGATCGTCGTAGCTGGGCTCGATCAACGCTGCACCCGACTTGTAGTCGGCCCAGTCCTTCCACCGAAATCCGTGGATCTGCCCACGCCGCGCTTCGAAAAACGCGATCAGCGTTTCGATATCGTCAAGGCCGCGCATCGCGATGCCAGCGTCATAGCGGCGACGCGAATGCTGCCAAGGCGTGTTACGCTCTTCGAACCCGTTGGCCAGCGTCACGACATCCGTCAGACGCTCCGGTCCGCCGATCGAGCCGAAACTCAGATTGGCGGGGAATCTTACTTCGTGAAAACCCATGACTCTGCTCCCTTACCGATTGCGCTGACCGCGCCCGATGGCGCGGCTCAGCTGCGCGGCGATCTGTCCCTGGCTACGGCGAAATCCCTCGGAATCGGGCGTCGAGATGTTCATCACCACATTCACCGCCCCGCCGCCCCCGCCGCCGCGCACGCCCAGCTTGCCGTCGGGCCCGCGCGCCAGCGGCATGATAGCCTCGGGCCCCGCCTCGCCCATCAGGCCCGTGCCGCCGCGCATGGGGAAGGTCACAGGCCCGCTTACGATGCCACCCGTGGCAAACGGCTGAACGCGGCCTTGGGCAAAACTGCCGCCCTTCTCGAACGGCATAAGCCCCGAGAAGATGCTACCCACCCCGCTCGACAGCAGGCCCCCCACATGGTCGCTCACCGGCTTCACCGCCGCGTTGAACGCGGTGTTGATCATTGAAGTGGCCAAAGTGCGAAGCGACGCCGAAAGGCTGTCACCATCCACCACCGCGCCCTTGATCGCCCGGCTCAGACCCCGGCTGATCCCGCGGTCCAGCATTGCCACATCCTGACCGGTCCGCTCGAACGTGCCGCGCACCCGTGCCAGCTCGGCGTTAAAGGCGGCGGCCATGTTTGTCGCGGCCCCCAGCGAGCCGTCCAGCGCCTCGATCTGCGCGTCCAGCGCGCCGAAATCTTCTCGTTCATCCATCATCATTCGCTCCTCGCAAATCGGGATAGGCTTGCATCAAAGCGTCCAACCTCCCGCGCGCCAGTGGCGCATTTCCCTGCGCCTCGCCCAGCATCACGCGCAGCTCGGCGGGGGTCAGCGCCCAGAATTCCGCAGGCTTCAGGCCAAGATCGCGCAGGCCCGCCTGCATCAGCGCGGGCCAGTCGAAACCGCTCATCGGTCCTCGGGCAGCGTAAATGCCCGCGCCAGCAATTCTGCCGCCGCGCGGGCCGCCGCCAGCGGCCCGCCGTCGATATCGGCCGCGATCAAGTCGCGCTCGGACCCGGTCCAGCCACCGCCGCGCAAGCCCGCAACAATCAGCGCCAGTACGTCACGGGTAGAAAACGCACCCGCCTCAAACCGCTCGACCAACTCCACCAGGGAACCTGCCGACAGCCCGGCCTCCAACTCGGCGAGCGCACCCAAGGTCAGCTTCAGCACCCGCCGCTCACCGTCGATGATCAGAGCCACCTCGCCTGCCCAAGGGTTCGCCATCTCAGATCGCCGTAAAGATCAGGCGGCCCGCCGAAGCCAGCGATAGCTCGTAGGTCGCCTCGCCATCATGCGTTCCCGAATACTCGATCGACGTCACCTGAAACGGCCCCTCGACGATGCCGAAATCGGGGATCACCACCTGAAAGCCGGGTGTCTCGCCGTCGAAAAAGATCTGCCGCGTTCGTTCGTCCGAATCCGCATCGCGAAAGATGCCCGAGCCGCTGATCGCCGCCGATTTGACGCCTGCACCGGAAAGTAGCTCACGCCAGCCGCCCGCACTCTCGAGGCTGGTCACGTCCACGCTCTCGGCGTTGAAGCTGATGCGCGTCGCGCGCAGCCCCGCCACCGATTCGAAATTGCCGTCTCCGGTCAGGTCGACCTTGATCAAAAGGTCTTTTCCGTTCTGAACTGCCATGTGTCTCGTCTCCGATTGTAGTGGTTAAGCCGCGTCCGAAATGCGGGCGCGAAAGGTCAGGTCGATGCGCCGCAGCGCGCCATCGCGCCGCGCTCGCGCCCGATAGAAATGAAGGCCCGCCAAATGACCGCGATCGAGGCTCAGCTCCGCATCGCTCAGCGCATCGCTGACCGCCGCCGCTGCGGCTTTGGCTGCTGCAAAGCCCGCCGCATCGCTCATCACCGACACGGTAAAGCGGTGCCAGGCGCCGCCCCCCGTGGCGTCCGAGCGGTCGCGCACATCCTCGGGGCCGAGCGTCACGTAAAGGGGCGGTAACGTGCCTGCCGGGGGCGCGTCGTAGATTGCTCCGCCCACCAGCGCCGACAGGTCGGGATCGCCCATCAGCTGGCCATAGACGGCCGATTGCAGCGCCGCAGATCCGCCATAGCTCATACTGCCACCTCCTCGGTCGCGTAGCAGGTCAGGTAGCGGCCCAGCGGGTCACGCTCCGTCACTGCCGTGATGTTGAAAACGCGGCTGCCACTGCGCAGCCGTTGCTCGGGCTTGGGGCGCGAAGGCGCACCATGAGGCGCCGCGCGCACCGTGATCCTGTAGCCCGCGCTCGACATCTGGGCCTCGCCATCCACCGTTTCGCGCCCGGTGCGCGCAGCGATATCGGCCCAGATTTCGCCGACTTGGCGCCACGTCTCGGCATATCCGCCCGCCCCGTCGGGAGCCCGCTCGGGCGCCTCCAGCACGAGGCATCGGTTCAGCTTGATCTCGGCCATCAGACAGCGCCTCCACCCAGCAGGCGCACCGTGCGATAGCGCTCGATCAGGCTGGTCACGCCGAAAGGCATGCAGCCGCCGCCCAGCGCCGTGTCGGCGCGGTATTCATAGTAATGTGCGGCCAGCAGCAGCACCGCCTGGCCCAGATCCGCAGGCAGATCGCCCCATAGGGCACCAAAGCCTGCGCGAAACCGCACGATCACCGCACCGCCCGAAGGCACCGGAGGCAGCACCGTGCCCAGCGGCACGAGGCGTGGACGATGGGTATCCCTCTCCAGCCGGTAATGCACCGGATCGGCCGCCTCCTCGCTGCCGGACATATGGCGCAGCACGACCTCTTCGATGGCTTTCACAGGCGCCACTGGCAGGGCCTGACCATAGCCGGTGCGCCAGGCCACCAGCTCCCAAGAGAAGACGCGCTCGATCAGCACCTTGCCCGTGCGCGCCTCGATCGAGGCGATGGCCGCCCGCAGGAAGCTCTGCAAAACCGCATCCTGGATATCATCATCGGCAAAGCCGGTGCCCAGCCGCAAATGCGCCTTGAACTGCTCTATTGGCAGGGCGGCCTCCGGCACGGCGGTTTCTTCAATCAACATCATGGAACAACTCCGATAGTGCCGGATTCCTCCGGTGGTTCAGGCGCGCGACACCCAGCGTTGCTCGGACGGAGGGGAGCAGCTGGACAACGCATCAAGTCTTGGGCGGCGCGCGCCCCGGGCGGGGGCAAACTCCCCCGCCCGATCCGCGCCTTTTTTACGAGGTCGCGAATTTCAGCAGCTTGATCGCGGCGTAGTCGCTTACATCGCCGCCGACGCGCTTGGTCGCGTAGAAAAGGACATGCGGCTTGGCGCTGAAGGGGTCACGCAACACGCGCAGGTCCGGACGCTCGGCCACGGTGTAACCCGCGCCGAAATCACCGAATGCGACGGACATGGAGCCCGAGGCGATGTCGGGCATGTCCTCGGCAATCAGCACACGGTAGCCCAGAAGGCGCGCAGGCTCGCCCGCGGCCAAGCCGTCCGACCACAGGAAGCGGCCATCCGCATCCTTCATCTTGCGCAGCGTGCCGGCGGTTTTGGAGTTCATGACGAAGCTCGCATTGGCGCGGTACTCGGCACCCAGCGCATAGACCAGATCGATCACCGCATCGGCGCCGTCAAAATCGCCATCCGCGCCAGTCGGCACATAACCAAGGTTGCCCCAGGTCCAGACGTCGTTGTCGACCGACGGCTTGGTCAGAAAGCCGGTGGGCTTGTCCACGCCATTGCCCATGACAAAGGCCGCCGCCTCGGCGCGGGCGAACTTGTCGGCGATGCGGCCCGCCAGCCAGCCCTCGATATCGAAGGCAGAATCGTCCAGCAGACGCTGCGATGCTTTGGGCAGCGCGCTCAGCTCGTGCAGCGGAATCGTGATGCGGTCGATACCGGGCGTCGCCGTCTCGGTCATGCCGGCCGTCTCGGTGGCCCAGCCGTGGCCAACGTCGCCATGATCGATCAGCACGTCAAAGCTGGTCGCTTCCACGGCGACGACATTGGCGATCGCGCGGATCGACGCGGTCGCGCTCAGCGTCGACTTAATCGTGCTGGCGGTCTGCGGATCCACAAGGTAGCCGCCATCACCGGCAATCGACGTGCCCAGCGCCTTGCCTTCCAGCTCGAGGCCGCGCAGTCCGTCATCGTCGCCCGAGCGCAGATAGGCATTGAACGCCTTCTGATGCGGGGCAGGGCCGTGATCGCCGCCCGCCAGAACCGGACGTGCGGGGACGAAGGATTTGCGTTCCATCATGGTCATCTTCTCTTCTTGTTGTTGCAGTCGATCTTCGATGTCGGACTGAAAGCCCTTCAACTCGCTGACAAAGCCCGCCATCGCGGACTTCACCTCGGTCACCGGCGTGTGCCCGTCGGACACACCTTTCCCGGCACCGGAAATTCCGGTTTCACTCATTCTTCGATCCTTTTGTTTCCGCTCGTCCCGGCGCTAGATGCGCGCCAACTCCCGGCGCGCGTCCTCCAGGACCGCCGCCAACTCGCTCAGATCATCGCCAAGAGCGTCGCCCTTGGCGCCGATCCGCGCACTGGGAAGCATGGGGAATGTCACCAGCGACACTTCCCACAGCTCCAGTTCCTGCAAGAGCCTTTGGCCCTTGTCGTTCTTCGATGCGCGCACCGTGCGATACCCAATGCTCAGCCCGTCGATGGCGCCCGCACCGATCAGCGCGGCTGCCTCGCGGCCTCGGCCCACGGCCTCCAGAAGTCGGCCTTTGACATAAAGACCGCGCGCATCCTCGCGCACCTCGTCCCAGATGCCGATGGGCTGCGCCGGGTCATGCTGCCACAGCATCTTGACCTGCCGCCGCTCGGCCCCTAGGCGTGCCAGCGACTTGGCATAGGCGCCCCGCATCACCACGTCGCCGCCCTGATCGGCATCGCCGAAATAGCTGGCATAGCCTTCGATACCGACGCCATCCTTGACGGTCAGATCGGTATCGAATTGCGCGAATTTGCGCTCCAGCCCCGTATCAATGTCCATAAACCTCATCCTTTCAAAACCTCAGGGCAGTCCCACCAGCAGGGGTTGCAGCGCCTGCGCAACAATCGCCCCCGCGATCCCGTAAACCGCCAGCCACAGCCGCCGCTCCAGCCGCTCCATCGCCTCTTCCAGCCGTTTTTGCTTTTCGGCGATGGCCTGGAATTTCAGCACCGCAATCCGCTCGTTCGCCTCCAGCCGCAGCGCGGGCGCACAGTCGAACGCCTCAAAGCCGTAGCGCTCGGGCCTGCGCTCATCATCCATCCGTGCCTCCCGGCTCTGGCAGGGCCGGCAGGCCCAACAGACTGCGCTTTTCCGCATCCGTCAGGAAATCTGCGCCGGCCACGCGCGCCCATTGCGCATCGCGCTCGGCGGCCAGCGCCGGCACCTGGTCCAGATCGGGCTTCAGCTCCATGATCGCGCCGTCAAACCCGCTCAGCCAGTCCGACAGGCTCGCCGCGACGCGGCTGGCCAGCGGCAGTACCGTCAGACGGAAAAATGCGCGGTTCGCCTCCTGATAGTTGGAATAGGTGGCATCGCCCGGCACCCCCAGCAGCATGGGCGGCACGCCGAAGGCCAAAGCGATCTCGCGCGCGGCGCTCTCCTTGGTTTTCTGGAATTCCATATCAGAGGGCGAAAACCCCATCGGCTTCCAGTCCAGCCCGCCTTCCAGCAACATGGGCCGCCCCGCATTGCGCGCGCCCTGATGATGGCTCTCCATCTCATCGACCAGGCGCTGATATTGATCATTGCTCAGCGCGCCTTGCCCTTCGGCGCCGCGATAAACAATCGCCCCCGAAGGACGCGCCGCGTTGTCGAGTAGAGCCTTGGACCAGCGCGAGGCGCTGTTATGCACATCCACCGCCTGCGCCGCCGCCTGCATCGGCGACAGACCATAGTGATCGTCCTGCGGATGAAAGCTCTTGATATGGCAGACCGCAGGATGGCCCTGGCTCACATCGAACCGATGCTTGCGGCCCGCCACCGCGTATTCATACGCCACCGGCCAGCCATCACTGCCCGGCACCACGCTCATCCGGTCCGAGCGCAGCACATGCAACTCAACCGGCGCGCCTTCCGCATCGCCCACGGCCTCGACATAGGCGTTGCCGGTCAGCAGCAGCTGACCATACAGCGCCTCCAGCAGCTCGGCGCGCCCCTGCGCCGGATTTGGGCTGCGCATCAGGTTCAGCATCGGATGCACGGCAAAACGCTGTTCGGCATCCTGCAAAACCAGGGGCAGGGACGCCGCCGCCTCGGCGATCATCTTGACGCAGCGAAATCCCACCGGATTGGATGCAAAGCCCTGACGGGTCAGCGTCCCGCTGTCTCGTGCGCTCCACGCCACGCGGTTCGCACCGTGCCAGGCCATAACACGGCCCGCCGCGCTTGCCTTGGCTTCGGGGGCGCTGGGCGACTGCTGCGCCGCACCTTGCCGAAAGAAGTCCATGATCATCTGCCGCTTCTCCTTGATCTGCCGTGAGGGGCCAAAGGCGCCGTGGCCTTTCATCCGCTGTTGAAGGCATCATTGTCTTAAAGGTTTAAGAAATCTGAACGTGACCGCGCGCCCCCGCTTCGTTCTCTCTAAAAGCCGCGCAGGCACTGGCGCGGCCTTTTGCGCGCCGCTACGTTGCCTCTAAAAGGGGGGGCCACATATGCGATCCGAATCTCTCCAGACCTTTCTTGGCGCGGCTCACACAGCCTTCGCCAATCAGGTGCGCGATCCACGCGGCCTGGCTTCCATCCAGCGCATTTTCGAAGCGCTCGACACGGCTGGTGACATCAGTGACGCTCCGGGCGCGCGCCGGCCCGCCTGTAAATATCTTGCGCAGGCGACAGATCCTGAAACCTTCGCCGATCCTTCCTTGCGAAAGCTGATCGAGGCTTTCCGGGCACTTGAGCCATCCTTGACATGGCGCCCGCGCAGCGGTGATTGCACCAATGCCAGTCCGAACTTCGCAGAAGAGCATGCGAACGCCATGATCGTTGGCCCCGGCGGCGCCGAACGGCGAACTGATGTCTGGATCGGCGTCTCGCTCGTCGCGCCGAATATCCGTTACCCCGATCACGATCATCCGCCCGAGGAGACATATCTCGTCCTCAGCGAGGGTGACTTCATGCAAGGTCAGGGTCATTGGATCACGCCGGGGATCGGAGGCACGCTCTACAATCCACCCGGCATCCTGCACGCCATGCAGTCCGGCGCGGCGCCACTATTCGCCTTCTGGGCTCTGTGGGCCGCGCCGCACGGCGCGTAGACGTCACACCACCCGCACACGCGGATGGCGCCATTTCGCGGCCGGCTCGATCATCAGCTCGTGCAGCGCCCAGACCAAGGCATCGACGCGGTCAGGGCTGCCCTTGCCCTCATAGCCCTGCACGGTCATCGCGCACATCTGATCCTCCAGCGCGCCCAGCCCGCGCAGGTGATGTACGCGCCCCTGCTCGTAAAGCGCCGCGATAGGCTCGGCCCGCGCCACCTTGCCGCGTGAGGCATGCACGGCCCGGATGGGCACCATAGGATCGATTTGCCGGATCACTTCGGACACCATCTCGCCCCCCTGATTGACCTCCGCAACCAGCCGCTCGGCGCCCCAGCTCTGCATGGCGCGCACGGCCGCCGCCGCCCAGGCCGCCGGGCTGGCGGCGGTCACGCTCTCATCCGCCAGAACAAAGGCACGCCAGTCCTGCACCGGCCCGCGCGTGACGGCGCCGACCACGACGATCCCGCACTCGTCCGCCTTGGGGCCACCTGTCACCGGCGGATCGACCGCAACGACGATCCGGTCCATCTCCGGCGCCAGATCGATTCGCAGCGCCTCCAGCGCCGATGTGGTCCAAAGCGCGCCCTCCGCATCCTCCATCAGGATCCCGTCCAGCTCCTGCCGCCCCAGCCGCGTCCCCGCATAGCGCGTGCGCACCTCATCGAGGAAGCTTTCCGCCAGAAACGCGCGGTTCGCCTCGGTCGGCGCGCTCGTCACCACGGTCGAGGGCGCCTTCAACAACTCCTTGAGAACGCCCACGTTGCGCGGGGTGGTCGTGACGCAGACACGGGGCCGCTCGCCAAGTCGCAGCGCGAACTGCAGCATGTCCCATGTCTCCTGCGCCTTCTTCCATTTGGCCATCTCATCCACCCAGGCGCCATCGAATTGCGGCCCGCGCAGCCCCTCGGGTTCATGTGCTGAAAACACCTGCGCGATGGCGCCGTTCGGCCAAACCAGCCGCGCCTTGCTCGCTTGCCACTCTGGTCGACGGTCGGGCGGGGAGCAGGCAAGAATGCCGCTCTCACCAAAGACCATAACGTCCCGAACTTGCGCAACAGTCTCGCCAACCAGCGCCAGGCGCCGGCACTCGCCGGCATCCAGCGGGGATGATCCCTCGACCATGCTGCGCACCCACTCGGCCCCGGCGCGGGTTTTCCCCGCACCGCGACCGCCCATGATCACCCAGGACCGCCAATTCCCCTCGGGTGGCAACTGATGGTCCATCGCCCAGAACTCGAAAAGATAGGGCAGCGCCAGCAGCTCCCCCTCGCTCAGCTCATCGAGGAAAGCGTCCCGGACATCCGGCCCTTCTGAGGCGATCCAGACGGCACCCGATCGAATCCCGTGCGGCGTCCATGTCGAGGGCGTATCCATTGACGATCCCTTGCTCTTTCTTCTTGCGTTGCTCAAGTTGTGTCTCCGCTTCGATTGCCATTTTCAGCCACTGGCGAATATCGCCCAGAATGCGGCTGCGATTCTTGATGTCCTCAAAGTCTTCTGCCCGGACTTTGTCTGACAGTGCTTCCAGATCCTCACACATGCCGCGCAACTGACGCTCCAACGTGGTGACGGTCGCGCTCAGGGCCGATTGGCCCTCTTCAGGTGTTTTCAAACTCATTCGTGATCACTGCCTCATGCGATTGCGTTGCTTGCCCCACCGCCCGCGCAAAATGAAAAAGCGACCTCCGGGGCGTTACCCCGGGGCCGCTTGCCCACCTCTTCCAGCATGTCACAACCTATAGGCGAGACCGTGCGCAGAGTCAAACGAAATCGGGCGGCAAGGTCGCCCTAACCGCCCGGTATCGTTACGCTTTGTTAAGGTGTCGCGCCCGCGTTATGCGTTCACATCCACCACGACGCGGCCCTTCACCTGACCCTTCAGGATGTCCCCGCCCAGCCCCGGCAGGTCACTCAGCGTGGCGGGTTCAACCATCGCCTCCAACTTCTCCATGGGCAGATCCGACGCGATGCGCCTCCACGCCTCCACACGGCGCGCGTAAGGCTGCATGACCGAGTCTATCCCCAAAAGATTGACGCCCCGCAGAATGAACGGCGTGATCAAAGCGCCATCAATCTGCGCGCCGCCCGCCAACCCGATGGCCGCCACGGACGTGCCGTATTTCATCTGTTTCAGAACCCGGCCCAGCATCGCACCCGCCACCGCGTCGATGCAGCCGGCCCATTGCTCGGCCTCCAGCGGCTTCTTGGTGACCTCGGTCAGCTCGTCGCGCGGCACGATCTGCGTGGCGCCCAAGTCCTTGAGATAGTCACCGGTCTCAGGCCGCCCGGTCACCGCAGCCACCTCGTAGCCCAGCTTCGCCAAGATCGCGACAGCCACACTTCCCACGCCGCCCGCGGCCCCGGTCACCAGAACCGGGCCCGTGCCGGGTTTCAGACCTGCATCCTCCAGCGCCATGACCGCCAGCATCGCAGTAAACCCTGCCGTGCCTACGGCCATTGCCTGCCGCGTATCCAGGCCATCCGGCAGCGGCACCAGCCAGTCTGCCTTGACGCGCGCCTTCTGTGCATAGCCGCCCCAATGCGCCTCGCCTACGCGCCAGCCCGTCAAAACCACCTTATCGCCAGCCTTGTAGCGATCATCCGAAGACGCCTCGACCGTTCCGGCGAAGTCGATCCCTGGCACATGCGGATATTTCCGGACCAGCCCGCCGCCCGACCCAATGCAGAGCCCGTCCTTGTAGTTGAGCGTCGAATATTCGACCGCGACTGTTACCTCCCCGTCCGGCAGATCGCTCTCCGAAATTTCGGTCACGGCAGCACTCGTCTTGCCGCTCTCCTCGTTCTTGGTCACAAGCAATGCATTGAAAGTCATCTTAAGTCTCCTTGTCAGTGATGTTTCTAAAAGCTGTTCTGTTTCACTTACCGGGTGGCGCCCATTCCATCTCCGGATCGAGCGGATAAACGGGCCGCACGACTTTTTGGAAATCGAACAGCCCAAGGTTCGAGCTCGTGATCCCCGCGCTTGCGCATTCAACAACCGCGCGGCTCAGCGGCTCAAAGACCGGGCGGCAATACATCCGCGACTTCAAAATCAGGTAGCGCGCTGCGACGGGGTCAACACCCGCGCAGGCGAACACGCCCAGATCCCAAGGCTCATGCGGCCGCTCGGTCACCAGCACCGTTGCGCCCTCCACTTCCAGTACTGCAGCCCGCCCCATATCGCAGGTCTGCCCGGTATAGATCGGCCCGCTGACCACATAGCGGCCCGGCCTGGCAAAGGATACCGTCCCGCTCAATGCTAGGGGCCGCGTCGGCGCAAAGCCTGGAAGCGGCACCTTGTTGCCCAGCTCCACAGTCACGGCGTTGCCCTCACCCGCGCGGGTCATTTGCGCGACGACTTCTGGATCGCAGATTGGCCCGGCAACGATTCCTGCCATGCCCGCAGCAAGCGCGCCCTGCAATACGCCGACCGTATCACAGGTGCCGCCCGACATGCAGTTATCCCCATGATCCAACATCAGGACAGGCCCGTTTCCGGGCGCCTCCGCCGCGCTGCGCGCGCGGGCCAGCGACGCCTTCAGCGGCTCCTCGTGATACACGAATCCTTCGCGCCCGCGCCATGCCGCTGCGGCCAGATCCCCGGCCACGGCCCGCGCCATTACAGCGCTCTGGGCGACCACGACCACCGAAACACCGGCATCCGCTATGTCCGACAGGGGAAAGCCGCCAAAGACCGTCACGGCCTCTACGCCGTCTTGCGCCTCGGCCTCACGCGCCATCGCGATCAGATCCGTCATGATGCCCGCCACTTCGGTATTCATTTTCAATGTCTGTGCCAGGATCGGTGCATGCACCATGGCCATATTCGGCTTCGGCGCCCCGCTCAGAATTTTATCCATCATCCGCAACACATGATCGCCGGTCGCGCGCATATCGATATGGGGATAGGTCTTGAACCCGGCGATACAGTCGCAATTTGCGATCATCCGCTCGGTTACGTTGCCATGCAGATCCAGCGCCACACCTATTGGCACGTCCGGTGCCGCCTCGCGCAACCGCGCCAGCAGCGCGCCCTCGCAATCGTCGATGCCCTCGGCCACCATGGCGCCGTGAAGGTCCAGAAGGATCGCGTCGCAGCCATCACGCACTGCCGCGATGATGGGCGCCGCCAACGCTTCGAACGCATCGCGCGGCGCCGGGCCGCTGGGATCGGCAGTGGCGCAAAGCGGCGTGATCAGGTCCGCATCCTGCGCCAACGCGTGATCCACGAACGCCCCGAATGCCGTGGCCGAGCCTGTGCCAAATGCCAGCGCCTCCTCTCCATAAAGGGGCGCAAAGCTTTCCAAGAGCGTTTTCACCGGTGAAAACGTGTTGGTCTCGTGATTGAAACGGGCGGCGATGATGCGCATCGGAATTGTCCTTCAGGCCGGATCGGGCGCGGCGGGGGCTGTTGGCCGCGCGATAAGGGTGATGGCGATCGACAGCACGATCAAGCCCAGCGCGACGATCTTTTGCCAACTCACCGGCTCACCCAACAGCAAGACGGCGGAAAGGACCCCCACCACCGGCGCCGTCAGGATCGAGATCGCAGCCACCGTCGCTGGCAGACGCCGCAAAAGGACGCTCCAAAGGAGGTAACAGGTCGCCATTGGCCCCGCGACATGAAACGCAAACACCGCCCACGTTGCGCCGCTTGGCATCTGTCGCAGGCCCTCCGGCTCCAGCCAGAGGGCAAGCGGCCATGCCAGACCCGTGGACACCACGAAAAACCAGAAGGTCAGCGCCAAAGGCGTCAGGGACCAGACGCGCGCCTGCACCAGAACATTTCCGATGGACCACGACAGCGCCGCTCCCAGCATCAAGAGCGCACCCGCAGGCGCCGCCATCAGCGCGCCCAGATCAACGGATGCCAGCACGGCCAATCCTGCCATCCCGATCATGACTGCCAGAATGCGCCGCCAGCCCAGGCGCTCCCTCAGGAAGATTGAGGCCAGAATCGCGGTGATCGCGGGCATCGTGTAGGCGATGATCGCCGCCCGCGACGCGTCGGTCAGCATCTGGCCCATCGCCGTCAAGAGGTTGAACCCGAACACGACGAAAACACCCGCGACGGCGATCGCCCCCGCCTCGCGCGGCGCAGGCCGCAGGCGGTGGCCCAGCACATGCAGCACGATGTAAAGCACCACAGTTCCGCCAGTGAACCCCGCGGCGCGCAGGGTCAGGGGCGGGACCTCGCGCAGCATGAATTTGACGGCGGGCCAGTTCAGGCCCCACAACAGCCCGACCAGCGCCACCATGGCAAAGACGAATGGCGTCAGCCGCTGCTGCATGTCAGCTCCCCTCGGAACGGTGCCGGCCAAAGCCTTCCATACTCGCGCGCTCCGTGCCATGGCAAAATGCTTAATTTCGACTGGTTGCCACGCGGCGCCCTTGGCTCGACAAAGCGGGTGATTTGCGGCACTTCTGCCAAGCATGAATACTGACGTTCCCCTTACGCGCGACCTGGTGCTGATCGGCGGTGGCCATGCCCATGCGCTTGTCTTGCGCAAATGGGGTATGAACCCTCTGCCGGGCGCGCGCCTTACCCTGATCGACCCGAATCCCAAGGCGCCCTATACGGGCATGCTGCCGGGCCATATTGCGGGCCATTACCCGCGCGGTGATCTGGATATTGACCTTGGCCGCCTCGCGCGCTTCGCCGGTGCGCGGCTTGTCGTCGGTCGTGCTTGCGGCATTGATCCTGCCACGCGCCGGGTGATGGTCGAGGGGCGCCCTGATATTGCCTATGATGTGCTCTCCATAGATATCGGCATAACCTCGGCGCCCAGGACGCTTGCGGGATTCGGCGATCACGGCATTGCGGCCAAGCCGCTGGGTCCGTTCGCCGATCGCTGGCAGCGTTTCACCGAAGACGCGAAATCTGGCTCTGTTGCACCGGATTGCGCCATTCTCGGCGCGGGCGTCGCGGGCGTTGAGCTGGCGCTGGCGATGCAACACCGGCTGTCGCCCCATGCCCGGCCCAGGGTGCATGTCATCGACACCGGACAGGCCCTTACGGGCGTCGCCCCTCGCACAGCGCGGATATTGCGGCAACAGATGCGCAAAGCGGGGATTGCTCTGATCGAGCACGCAAACATTGTCGAAGTCACCCGTAATAGTGTCGAAATCGAGGAGCGCACGTCCATCTCGTCGCAGCTGACAGTCGCCGCCGCCGGTGCGCGCCCCTGGCCTTGGCTGCAAGAAACGGGATTAAATCTCGAAAACGGCTTTATCACTGTCGATCCACATCTGCGCAGCACCTCGGATGCCAGCATTTTCGCGGCGGGCGATTGCGCGCATCTGTCCCACGCGCCGCGCCCCAAGGCCGGGGTATATGCCGTGCGCGCCGCGCCCATTCTCCACGACAATCTGCGCGATGCCCTGATGGGCCAGCCGCCCCGCGCCAGTTTCCAGCCGCAACAGCGGTATCTCAAGCTGGTGTCACTGGGCCGCAAGGCCGCCATTGCGGATCGCGGCGCGCTGGGTGTCTATCTGCCGGGGCTCTGGCGCTGGAAGGATCACATTGACCAGAAGTTCATGGGCAAGTTCCGACATCTGCCCGTTATGAGCCCGCCTGCGCACCCGGCTCAAATGGCCGAAGGTGCCGCGCAGGAGATGACGGATCATCCCATGATCTGCGGCGGCTGTGGGGCCAAAGTCGGTCCTAAAGCCCTTGAATCGGCTCTGATACATGCGCGCACCGGTGCGCGGGACGATGTGCTGATCCGTCCCGGTGACGATGCGGGCGGGCTCCGGATTGGGGGGCGTATCCAGGTTCTGACCACGGATCACCTGCGCGCCTTCACGGCCGATCCCTGGCTTATGGCGCGTATCGCTGTCATTCATGCGCTGGGCGATATTTGGGCCATGGGCGCCGCACCGCAAGCCGCGCTGGTCAATATCGTCCTTCCCCGGATGAGCGACCGTCTGCAGGCTCGGACGTTGGCCGAAATCATGACCGCGACGGGTCAGGTCATGGCCGCGACGGGCGCAGAGGTCATCGGCGGCCATACCACACAAGGGGCCGAGCTGATGTTGGGCTATACCGTGACGGGCCTCGTCCCCGAGGGGCGGCAGCCCATCGGCATCGGCGGCGCGCGGCCCGGCGATCACCTTGTGCTGACGGGCGCGCTGGGCAGCGGTGTAATCCTTGCCGCGGATATGGCCGGTAAGGCCGATGGTGACATTTTGCGCGCAACACTCGATCACATGGCAACCAGCCCCGAAAAGGCCGTTCAGACCCTATCAGGCGCTCACGCAATGACCGATGTGACGGGCTTTGGCCTTGCGGGCCACCTGTTGGCAATGTGCCGCGCCAGCGGTGTCGCCGCCGAAATCGAAATGGCGCAGATCCCCCGCTTTGATGGTGCCGACGCTCTTATCGCCGCAGGACACCGCTCGTCGCTCTTCCCCGCGAACAAAGCACATGCTGCGCCTCATCTCGTCGGTGATACTCCCAATGACATCCTCTTTGACCCGCAAACTGCCGGAGGCTTCCTCGCTGCACTTGCGCCGGAAGATGCCCAGACGGCGCTGGCGCAGCTCGCGCACATGGGACAGCCAGCCGCCAGGATCGGGATCGTGACCGAGGCCGCGCCGCGCATTACTCTGCGCTGACGGTTTCGATGGCCGACATCAACGCGGGCAACGCCGCGCGCAGCGCCCCGTCATCCAGCGCGGTCAACGGCACATCGCGCGCCGGCGGCATATCGTGGCGTTCTCGCGCGCGTTGATAGCTTGGGTCGTAATGATCACGGATCAGTTCCTCGGCCAGCGCGATGAAGTCGCCCGCCGCTACCATCTCTTGCCAGCGGTCCACCGTCCCGTGGCCGCGCAGATGCCGCAGCATGTCGAGCATGGAACAGAGACTGTCAGGCGCTCTTGTGACATCCCCGTAGGCGTCAGCCAGATAGCGCGCACGTTCGGCAACTGGCGCGGTAATCCGTAGTACGGGTGCGTACTTCATCGCCGTCCAGAGGCTGGGGGGGATCATCCGCGCGCCCACCTTGTGCGACTCGGCTTCGATCACAACGGGTTTCTTGGGATCCAGCGCGGCAATGCGCTGCGCCAGCTGGCCCTCAAAGAGTTTCTGCGAGGGCTGACCGCCGGACATTGCCCCCAAGGCCGAGCCGCGATGATTTGCCAACCCTTCGAGGTCGATTACCTGCACGCCCGCCTCGCCCAAAAGCGCCAAAAGCCGCGTTTTGGCCGTGCCGGTATTGCCGTCCAGCAGTACCGGTCGCAGCGGCAGCGCCTCTTCATAGAGCAGTTGCACCACCAGCCGCCGATAGGCGCGATATCCGCCTTCCAGAAGGCGGACACGCCAGCCGATCTGGTCGAGAATTGACGCGAACGAGCCAGATCGTTGCCCCCCGCGCCAGCAATAGACCAAAGGCTGCCAACCGCCGTCATACTGCGCCAGCGGCCCCTCCAGATGGGCCGCGACATTGCGCGCGACCATCGACGCACCGATGCGCCGCGCCTTGAACCGGTCCTCCTGCACATAGATCGTGCCGACCTCGGCGCGCTCGGCGTCGCTGAGGCTGGGCAGGTTGATCGCACCCGGCAGATGATCCTCGGCAAACTCGGCGGGCGAGCGTGCGTCGATCAGCGTATCGCACGGCAACTCCGCAAGCTGGCTGATATGGGTCAGGGTCAGTTTCATGTCCCTGATCTAGCGCAGCGACGCCCCGCCGGACAGCGTAATCTCGGCCCTACTTCAGCGCCTCCCAGCCCGCATCGGGGGCAAACCGTGCGCCATGCTTGTCCTCAAGCGCGCGAAGGCGTGCGACCACCTCATCAATGCCCCGCGCCCGCGCGTAATGCATCGGCCCGCCCCGGAAGGGCGCCCAACCGGTGGCAAAGATCATGGCGGCATCGATATCGTCCGGCGCCTCCACAATATCCTTGCGCAGCACCTCGGCGCAGGCATTCAGCATCGGCAAGATCAGCCGGTCGGTTAGATCCTCGGGCGCGCCCTCGTCGCTACTCGGATGCGGCGTGCCTTCGCTCCAATCGTAGAATCCCTTGCCCGCCTTCTTGCCGATCTCGCCCGCCGCGACCTTGTCGCGCAGCGTGTCCGAGACAGGCGCCAAAGGCACATCCAGGTTTTCGCTCAGGCTTAGAGCCACATGAAGGCCGATATCCAGCCCCACCTGATCGGCCAGCGTCACCGGCCCCATCGGCATGCCGAACCGCAGCGCGGCAGTGTCGATCGTCTCCTTCGGCACCCCTTCGTCCAGAAGGGTCATCGCCTCCATCATGTAAGGCACCAAGGCACGGTTCACGAGAAAGCCGGGGTAATCCGCCACATGCACGGGCCGCTTCTTGATCGCACCGCAAAAGGCGGCGAGGCGGGCGGCGGTGTCGTCCGACGTCTGCGCGCTCTTGATCACCTCGACCAGATCGATTTTCGAGACGGGGTTGAAAAAATGCAAACCGGCGAAACGGGCCGCATCGTGCGCATGGTGCGCCAGCTCATCAACCGAAAGACTCGAGGTATTGCTTGCCAGGATCGCGCCGTCTTTCATCCGCGATTTCAGACCATCATAGATCTTCGCCTTGATTTCGACTTTCTCCGGTCCGGCTTCGATGACGAGGTCGGCCGAGGTGATGCCATAGCCGTCGGGGTCGGGCATCAGACGGTCCAGCGCGTCGCGCTTTTCGGCACTAGAAAGGTGTTTAGATCCGCATATCTCGCCCGCCAGCTTGATTGCGCGCCCCAGCGCCTCGGCCGAGGTATCGCCTAGCGTTACGCGCTTGCCGCGGATGGCTGACATGGCCGCGATCTCGGCCCCCATGGCACCGGCGCCGATGACATGAACATGCGCGATGCCGTCCTCGCCCTTGGCATTGCCGCGCAGCCGCTGGCGCAGAAAGAACGCGCGCTGCAGGTTTTTCGACGTGTCCGTCTGCAAGAGCCGGCCAAAGGAGTCGATTTCGGCCTTCTGCATCGCCTCGGCGTCATTCCCATGCTCTTCCCAGAGGTCGATCAGCGCATGGGGGGCAGGATAATGCGACTTGGGCGCCTTTTTCTCGGTCTGGGCGCGCATCTGCTTGATCGCGTAATTGCGCGCGGGGCTGAACGCCATGGCGCGCGTCTTCAGGCCCGGCTCGGGGCGCTCGATCTGGCCATTCGCAGCCGTCTGCACGGCGCTGGCGACGTGGCGCTCTTCCACGATCGCATCCAGCAGACCCAGCTTTTTCGCCTTGTTCGTGTGGGCGGATTTGCCTGTCAGCATCAATGTCATCGCCTCGATCGGGTCGATCAGCGCGAGCGAGCGGAACGTGCCTCCCAGACCTGGATGCAGGCCCAGCTGGACCTCGGGAAAGGCGAAGGAGGCGCCGCGGATCCCGATCCGCATGTCACAGGCCAGCGCCAATTCGAACCCGCCTCCCAAGCAGGCGCCATGCACCACGCAGATCGTCGGGCATTTGAGGGCCGCCAGCCTGTCAAATACGGCATGACCCTCGCGCAAAAGCGTTTCGGGATCGGCGGCCACATCCTTGAACTCGGAGATGTCGGCGCCAGCGGCAAAGCCGCCATCCTTGGCCGAGCGGATGACCAGCGCCTTCGGCAGATCCTTTTCTGCATCGGCGATATGGCCGTTCAGCTCCTCCAGAACCTTGCGCGAGATGACATTCGTGCCGCCACCCTCGCAATCCATGACCAGCCACAGGATGCCATCCGCATCGCGGCCGACGCGCCAGTTGCCCTCACGTTTGCCCGCGCCGCCCATCTCGCGCAGCTCGGCGCCCAGAAATTGCATCACTGCCCCGGTCATTGCACAGCCTCCAGCATCATGGCGCCGCCAAGGCCGCCACCAATACATTCGGTGGCAATGCCGCGCTTGGCGCCGCGCTTATTCATTGCGTTGGCGAGGTGCAGCACGATCCTGTTGCCGCTGGTGCCCACCGGATGCCCAAGGCTGATCGCGCCGCCATCGACGTTGAGCCTTTCACGGTCGATCCGGCCGAATGCCGCGTCAAAGCCCAACACCTCGCGACAGAAATCGTGATGATCCCATGCGGCGACACATGCGAGCACTTGCGCCGCGAAGGCTTCGTTCAGCTCCCAGAGGTCCACATCCTCGATGCTCAGCCCGTGCCGCTGAACGATTGGGGTCGAGGACAGGACCGGCCCGAGGCCCATCACCGCCGGATCGAGGCCGGCCCATTCGCTGTCGGTGATTTCGGCAATCGGCTCTAACCCGTGCAGATTGATCGCCTTTTCCGACGCGACGATGAGCCAGCTTGCGCCGTCGGTGATCTGGCTGGAATTGCCCGCCGTGACCTTACCATAGGGTTTTTCGAACACCGGCTTGGGCTTTGCAAGGCCCGCCATATCGCTGTCCGGGCGCACGCCGTCGTCATGGTCGTAAACGGTGCCGTCAGGGCCGAAGGCAGGCACGACCTCACCCTTCAGCGCATCCCCCTTCTGCGCCGCGGCCAGTCTGTGATGGCTCTGCATCGCGTATTCATCAGCCATCTCGCGCGTGATGCCAAAGCGGTGCGCAAGGATCTCGGCGGTCTGGCCCATCCCCAACTCGGTGATGGGGTCGGTCAGACCCCGCTCCAGCCCGATGACGGGTTTGAAGAAGTCGGGCCGCACATCGCCCAGCAGCTTGAGCTTGTCCATCGGGCTGCGCGCCGCGCCTAGCCGGCCCAGCCATTCGGCGGCGGACTGGCGCAGGATCAGCGGCGTGTGGCTGAGCGCTTCGGCGCCGCCCGCGAGGATCATGTCGTGGCTACCGCTGCGGATATAGCGATACGCCGTGTCGATGCTTTGCATCCCCGACCCGCAGTTGATCTGCATGGTAAAGGCAACCATCCGCTCGCCCAGCCCCAGGCGCAGGGCGGCGACGCGGGCCGGGTTCATCTCGTCCGCCATCACGTTGACGCAGCCCAATATCACCAAGTCCAGCGCCTCGCGCGCAAAAGGTTGCCGCGCAAGAAGAGGCCGCCCGCATTGCACCGCGAGATCAACGGGTGTGAAGGGGCCCGGCGTGCCGCGCGCCTTCAGAAAAGGCGTTCGCGCACCATCCACCAGAAATACGCGTTGTGGCTCTGTCATTCTGCGACCTCCTGCGACGTGGTCTTGGACATGGTTCCGCGGTACGTATCGGATGCATAGCGGCCAAAATACTGCGCCATCTCATCCGGACCAAAGTCGTCCACCGCGATGACCCGCGCAACCAGATCCTGCATCGCCCCGATCTCGTGCAACTCCGCGTCGGTGATCAATCCTGCCGCGCGCCCCTCCTCGGGCGTTTTGCGGGCCTCGCGCAGGCGCTTCATGGCAGGGGCCATCTCATTCACCTTGGCATAACACTGGTTGAGAAGCGATATACCCGGGTGATTGCAGCCTTGGGCAATCTCTCCGGTGATGCGGCTCCGCGTGGGCGAGGGGGCATAGATCAGATCACTGCACGCCGCGACCAGCCGATCATCCGGCCCTTTTTCCCGCCGTCCGGGCCATGTGATTCCGCGCAGCAGCCATGCCGCCCAGCGGGCGGGCAGATTGACGATCACATCATCGAGCGCCGTCTGGATCCGCTGAAATCCTGCTTCGGCGGCGTAATTCAGCACCGGAAGATCCGCCTCCTGCCGTCCCTCATCCTCCCATCGCTTAAGTGCGGCGGAGAGGATATACATTTCGGACAGGATATCGCCCATCCGGGTCGACAGCATTTCCTTGCGTTTCAGAGCGCCGCCCAATGTCAAAAAACAGACATCGGCGGTCAGCGCATAAGCCGCCGACCAGCGCGCCAAGCGGCGATAGATATGCGTCGCGGGGCCCGCGTCGGGCGCCGGCGCAAAACGCCCTCCGGTCAGTGCGCGGCCCCATGCGCGAAAGAACGTCTTGGCCGTATGTCCGACATGCGCCCAGATGGACTTGTCGAAGGCTTCCAGGGATTTGGCGCGGTCCGGCTCTTGCAACGCCATCATGTTGTCCAGCATGTGGGGATGCGCCCGGATCGAGCCTTGGCCAAAGATGATCAGGCTGCGGGTTACGATATTGGCGCCCTCGACCGTGATTCCGATGGGCACAGCCCGATAGAGCGCCAAAAGATAGTTGGACGGCCCGTCAATCACCGCCTTGCCCGAATGCACGTCCATCGCGTCATTCAGCGCATCGCGCATGCGAAACGTCGCATGCGCCTTCATGATGGCCGAGATGACCGACAGCGCGCGTCCCTCGTCCAGCCCTGCACAGGTCAGGTGCCGCGCAGCATCCATCGCGTAGGCATCGGCGGCCAGTTTGCCCATGCGTCTCTGCACGCCACCGAATTTGCCGATCGGCATGCGGAATTGCTCGCGGATGCGGGCATAGGCGCCAGTGGTATGCGCACTCAGCGCGATGGCAGCGCACCCCATCGAAGGCAGTGAAATGCCGCGCCCGGCTGCCAGCGCGGCCATCAGCATCATCCAGCCTCGCCCGGCATACTCCGGGCCGCCGATGATATTCTCCAGCGGAATGAAGACATCCTTACCGGTCGTCGGTCCATTCATGAACATCGTAGAGGACGGAATGTGGCGGCGGCCGGTCTCGACGCCGTCGAGGCTCGTGGGTACCAATGCGCAGGTGATCCCGATCTCTTCGGTATCGCCGATCAACCCATCGGGATCGCGCAGCTTGAAGGCAAGGCCCAGGACCGTACAGACCGGGGAGAGGGTGATATACCGCTTGGCCCAGTTGAGGCGTATGCCCAGCACGTCCTCACCATTCCACGTGCCACGGCACACCACGCCGTCATCGATCATGGCGCTCGCGTCCGATCCGGCTTCGGCACTGGTCAGGCCAAAGGCGGGCAGTTCGCGGCCATCGGCCAGCCGGGGCAGCCAGTAATCCTGTTGCTCCTTGGTACCGAATTGATGCAGCAATTCCCCCGGCCCAAGCGAGTTTGGCACCATGACCGTCACCGCGGCCGCGACCGACCGGGTCGAGATAAAGCGCACGACTTCGCTATGTGCAAAGGCCGAAAACCCAAGGCCGCCATGGGATTCCGGGATGATCATCCCGAAAAAGCCATTTTCGCGTAGAAAGGCCCAAACCTCGGGCGGCAAATCAGCGGTTTCCTGATTGATGCTCCAGTCGTCCAGCATGTCGCAGAGCTGCCGGCAGGGGCCATCCAGAAATGCCTGCTCGGCGGCACTCAGCTTGGGCGCCTTCACCGCGTGCAGCTTGGACCAGTCGGGATTGCCCGAGAACAGCTCGGCCTCCCACCAAACCTCGCCCGCATTCAGCGCCTCGCGCTCGGTATCGGACAAGGCGGGCAGGGCCCGCTTGGCCCAGCTGTGAATGGGCCGGGTCAGGTATCTCGAACGAATGGATGCCATGGGATGCTCCTCCCTGAACATGATATGAACGCACGGCAAGGCGCGGGCGTTCCGTGCCCGTCATCTTGGGACAATAGCCGCCACTACGGCCCCAGTCCGTTTCTTTTTCATACCATGGAAATCATTTGATGGCAGCGTGGCGTCATGAGCGCCTTAGTCCAGCAGTCCAACCCTTCTGACCTCCGGGGCGCCCGCCGAGATCTGCGCGGCCTCGTGTCCGCTGCCGTGCTTTTTGGCCTGTTCGTCAACCTTCTGATGCTGACCGGACCGCTCTACATGTTGCAGATCTACGACCGCGTTCTTGGCAGTGGCTCGGTCGAGACGTTGGTAGCCCTGACTGGAATCGCGGCGTTCCTCTATCTCATGATGTGGGCGCTGGATGCGGTGCGCTCCCGCATCATGGCGCGCGTCGCCGCGCAGTTTTCCAGCTCGGTCGAGCCGCGCGTGTTCCAGGTCATGCTGGCTCGCGCAGAGGTGGGGCAGGGCGATCCGGCGTCAGATCTGCGCGCCATCCACGCAGCGATGGCCTCGCCTGGTGCGATGGCCCTTTTCGATATCCCTTTCGCGCCGCTCTTCATCGCGGGCATCTGGATCTTTCATCCGTCACTTGGCCTGCTGGCCCTTGGCGGCGGGGCGTTTTTGATTGCCATGGCAATCGCCAATCAGGTGATTGTCCGTCCCACCAGCGCGGCGGCTGCGGGGGCCAATCATCAAGCGGATGCTTTCGCCGCCCGGATCATCACCGCCGCCGACACCGTGCGCAGTGGCGGCATGGCTGAACACGCCCTCGCCCGCTGGCAGGACCAGCGCCGGACGGCGATGCAAAGCCATCTGGCGACCACCGATGCGGGCGGCGTCTTCGCCACCGGAACAAAGGCGTTTCGCCTCTTCTTGCAATCGGCCATGCTGGGCCTTGCCGCCTATCTGGTGCTGCGCGGGCAACTGACGCCGGGCGCCATGATTGCGGCGTCTATCCTTATGGGCCGTGCCCTTGCCCCGATCGAGCTTGCGGTGGCGCATTGGCCACTGATTCAGCGCGCTCGCGTCGGGTGGCGCACGCTCGACGCGGCCCTCCGGCACATTGCGCCCGAGCGCAAGCGCACGCCCCTCCCACGCCCCAAGGCGCAGCTCGAATTGCGCAGAATTGCAGTCATTCCGCCCGGAGAACGGTGCCCGGCACTTCAGGATATCTCCTTCACGCTTTCTCCGGGGCAGGCCCTCGGGATCATCGGCAGTTCCGGCGCCGGAAAATCGACACTCGCCCGCGCGCTGACCGGGCTATGGCCAGTGGCCGCCGGTGACATCCGGTTGGGCGGTGCGGCTGTCGGACAATACGGGCCCGCTGCACTCGCCCGGCATGTTGGCTATCTGCCCCAGCGCGTGCATCTCTTCGCCGGAACAATCGCCGAGAATATCGCGCGGCTTGATCCCGCCCCAGACGCCAAGGCGGTCATCTGCGCTGCGCGCCGCGCGGGCGCGCATGAGATGATCCTGGCCCTGCCGCAGGGCTACGATACCCCGCTCGGATGTGACGGCGCGCCTCTGTCCGGCGGCCAGATGCAGCGCATCGGCCTCGCGCGGGCGCTTTACGGTGATCCGGTACTGGTGATCCTCGACGAGCCAAGCTCTAACCTCGACAATGAAGGGAGCGATGCTGTCAATCTCGCGATCAGATCCATCAAGGAAACGGGAGGCGCGGTGATCATCGTGGCACATCGGCCCGCCGCTATCGCCGAATGCGATCTTCTGCTCATGCTCGAGGCTGGACGCCAGCGCAGTTTTGGCGCGAAGGGCGACGTTCTGAGCGAGGTCGTTCGGAACCATACTCAGATCGTTGCGGCTACCGGTGGGCGCGGCCAGACATGAGTGCGCCCTGGTCCGCCCGCCGCGATATCCTGATCGGCCTGGCCTGCCTCACGCTCCTTTTGGGCGGCTTCGGCGGGTGGGCGACGCTCGCGCGTATTACCGGCGCTGTCATTGCCGAGGGCCGTGTCGAGGTGGCCCAGAACCGTCAGATCGTCCAGCACCTTGAGGGGGGCGTCGTCTCGGCGCTTCGCGTCGCCGAGGGCGACACGGTCGAGGCGGGCCAACTGCTCATCCAACTGGATGACAGTGCAATGGCGTCAGAGCGGGACATCATCACCGCCCAGTTGAACGAGGTGATCGCGCGTCGTGCCCGCCTGGAGGCTGAGCGCGACGGGCGAACGACTATCGACATGCCTGTGAGAGACGCCGCACTGCAGGGTGGCGGCGCAGATATCGCGCCCATGCTTGCACTGCAAAGCCGACTGCTGGACGCGCGCCGCATCACGCGCGAGGGCGCACGCGCGCAGCTTGAAAAGCGCGGGGCGCAAATTGCGGATCAGATTGCAGGCCTCGCCGCCCAACGCCGTTCGCTGTCCACCCAGGCCGCCCTGATCGCGCGTGAAAAGGCCAGTCAGACGATCCTTCGTAACAAGGGGCTGACGCAGGAATCCCGCCTTCTGGCCATTCAGCGCGAGGAGGCGCGCCTTGCCGGCGCGCTGGGCGAGGTGGCCGCGCAGATCGCGCAGGCCGAGGGGCGCGGCACGGAGATCACGCTGGAAATGCTGCGCCTCGATGCTGCTTACCGCGAGGAGGCGATTACCGCACTGGACCCGCTGCAAGCGCGCGAACTGGAGTTGCGCGCGCGGCGCGAGGCTCTGGCCCGGCGTATGCACGCGCTCTCGATCGGCGCTCCGGTTCGGGGTGTCGTCCACGGTCTTCAGGTCTTTGCGCCGGGCGCCGTGCTGCGTCCTGCGCAGCCGCTGCTGCATATCGTCCCGCAGGATAGCCCCGTCATCATCTCGGCCCGCCTGCGCAACACCGATATCGACCTTGTCCATGCGGGCCAACCAGTGCGCATCCGCCTGCCGGCCCTCGACCAGCAGACCACGCCCGAGATGGACGGGCGCATCGCCCGAATTTCGCCGGACATATTCATCGATGAAGTCACAGGGCAAAGCCATTATACCTTGCGGATCATTCAGACCGGCGAACGCCCCCCCGGCGCTGAGCTATTGCCGGGGATGCCCGCGCAGATCCTGATTCGCACCGGGGACAGATCGCCCCTGTCGCTGCTGGTCAAACCGCTGACAGACTATTTCGCACGCGCATTGCGTGGCTGACCATGCGCGCTCAAGGGGTCAGGTCAATTTCCGGCTGCGCCTTGGTCAGATCGTCCAGCGCGCGCAGCTGGCCGATCAGCGCCCCCATCTTGTCGACGGGGATCATGTTGGGTCCGTCGCTGGGCGCGTTATCGGGATCTTCATGCGTTTCGATGAAAAGCGCCGAGACGCCCACCGCCACTGCCGCCCGCGCCAGTACCGGCGCGAATTCGCGCTGCCCGCCCGAGGTGGTGCCTTGCCCGCCGGGCTGCTGCACCGAATGGGTGGCATCGAACACCACCGGATAGCCGGTGCGCGCCATCGTGGGCAGGCCGCGAAAATCGCTGACCAGCGTGTTGTAGCCAAAGGATGTGCCCCGGTCGCAGAGCATGATGCGCGTATTGCCCGTGCTGGCGATCTTCTCGGCGACATTGCCCATATCCCACGGGGCCAAAAACTGGCCTTTCTTGACGTTGATAGCGCAGCCTGTTTCGCCCGCCGCTAGCAGAAGGTCCGTCTGGCGGCAGAGGAAAGCGGGGATCTGAATCACGTCCACCACTTCGCCCGCAGGCCCGCATTGATGCGCATCATGCACATCCGTCAGGACCGGGCAGCCGAACTCGTCGCGGATCTTGCTGAGGATCGTCAGGCCCTCCTCCATCCCCAGCCCGCGCTGCGTCGACAGGGACGACCGGTTCGCCTTATCGTAGCTGGCCTTGAAGATGAACCGCGTGCCCGTGGCTGCGCAGGCCTCGGAGATGCGTCCCGCCATCATGCGGGCGTGATCGAGGCTTTCCAGCTGGCATGGCCCGGTGATCAGCGCGAAGGGCGCGCGCGCACCGATCTCGATATCTCCGACGGTGATCTGTTTGGTCTCGATCATTGTGCCTCCAATGCCGCCTCGATGCGGGCGACGTCCTCGGGGTTGTTCAGCTCCCAGAAAACCCGCCCGCGCGCGTCCACCTCGACGCAACGCGCCGGCATTCCGGCGGCCAGAAAGCGCAGTTGTTCCAGCCCTTCCAGCGTCTCAAGCGTGCTGACGGGCGCGTCGATATAGGCCTGCAGCGCTGCGGGCCGGTAGGCGTAGACGCCGACATGGTGAAAAACGGGGATCGGCTCGGGCAGCTTGCCGGGCGCGATGTAGGGCAGCACCTCTTTCGAGAAATAGAGTGCATTCTGATATCGGTCAAAGACCGCCGTGGTGCCGCCGACGCGGCCGTTCTGGCGATCCTCGACGAAATTCTCGTAGGTCTGGCGGTCGCAGCGCAGCACGGGCGTCGCCATCGACACGGTGGGGTCGGCTCGCATCGCCGCAATCAACTTTTCCACGAACCATGGCGGCGTCAGTGGCGCGTCGCCCTGAAAATTGACGACCAGCTCAGGCGCCTCGTCCAGCTGCGCCAGCGCGTCGGCGCAGCGCGCCGTGCCGTTCTCGCACGCCTCCGAGGTCATCACCACCTCGGCGCCAAAACCGCGCCCATGCTCGGCGATGCGCACATCGTCTGTGGCCACATATACGGCATCGACGCCCTCGATGGCGCGCGCGGCCTCCCAGCTCATCTGGATCAGGCTCTTGGTGCTGCCGTCCTTCTGGCGCAGCTCGACCAGCGGCTTGCCGGGATAGCGGGTCGAGGCGTAGCGGGCCGGAATGAAGATGACGGTTCTCATGGGATGCCTTTCGGGTCGGTGCGTCCTTGCATACACCATAACCCCGCCGCCGGGGCAATCGTCACCCGCGATGGGGCGACAGCGCCCGCTCCTCGGCAGTGAAGCGCACATACAGCATCGCGGCGTTCAGCACGGTAAAGATGACGGCAACCCACACCAGGCCCAGCACCATGGGCGCGACGATGACCTCGGCCACGACCAGCATGTAATTGGGGTGACGCAGATAGCGGAACGGGCCACGTTTTACCAACGGCTGAGGCAGGATGATGATGCGCGTGGTCCAGCGGCGTCCGAGTGCCGCAAGGATCCAGATACGCAGCGCCTGAAGCACGATGAAGGCGGCCAGCCAGCCCCAGGCGATGGCGCTGTCATGACCAAAAACGACCAGGCACAGGATCCACGTGCTATGCATCAGCACCATCGCCGGGTAATGCCCCGCGCCCACCTCATACGCGCCCTGCGCCATCAGCCGCCGTGTGTTGATCCGCGCGATCATCAGCTCGCTGAGCCGCTGTAAGACAATGAATACCAGAAAAAGCGCTGCGCCGGTCTGCATCACCCGATGCCTCCTATATGGAGTGGCAGGAAGGACGCCGTGAAGCCCGGCCCCAGCGCACAGGCCATCATCTGCCCCGTAGCGCCCGAGGCCAGCACCGATTGCAGAACGAAAAGCACGGTGGGCGCCGACATATTACCGCAGCGGCGCAGCACGTCGCGCTCGGCGTCAAGCGTACCAGCCGTAAGGTTCAGGGCCTCCTCAATCGCGGTAACCACCTTGGCCCCACCGGGATGGCACACGTAGCGGTCGATATTGCCGGGCGTCAGCCCGGCCGCATTCAGCGCGCCTGCTGTGGCGCCGGCAAAATGCCCGGCCACGAAACCAGGGATCGAGCGGTCAAAGACGACGCCCAAACCGGCATCATCGACGTCCCATCCCATGATCTCCAGCGTGTCGGGCCAGATCTTCTGGTGCCCGGCCCCGAGCGTGATGCACGTGCGGCCCGGCCCAACCGGCGCCTCTGGCCCGAGACAAGCGGCGGCGGCCCCGTCGCCGAACAGCACCGCCGCGATGATATCGGCCTTCTGCATGCGGTCTGCTCGAAAGGCGAGCGAGCATGTTTCGACCACCACCGGCAGCACGCGCATCCCGCTGCGCGCCAGCGCCTCTGCGGTGCCCAGCCCGCTGACCCCGCCCGCGCAGCCGAGGCCAAATACGGGCACGCGCATGACATCGCCACGAAAGCCCATTTCACCAAAGACCTGTGCCTCAAGCGACGGCGTCGCAATGCCGGTGGTCGATACGGTGATGACGCAATCGACGTCTTTGGCGGACCACCCCGCATCGCTCAGCGCGGCGCTCGCAGCCTGCACAAACAACATGCGGGCGCCCTCCAGATACGCGGCGCTGCGATCGCCCCAGCCATGTGGCGCCTCGAACCACTCGATGGACACGACGGAATGGCGCTGCTCGATCCCCGAGGTTTTGAAGCTGCGCGCCAGCCGGTCGAATTGCGGATAGGCGCCGCCAAATATGTCCGCAGCACGCGCCGCGACCTCGCTCTGATCCAAAACATGGGGTGGCAAGGCGGTCCCGAGGCCGTGTAGATGGACAGGCATGAACGCTCCTTTGTCGGGCGCGCGCGGTGCGCCTGACGGGGAGGTAGCGCTATCCGGTATTGCCGCAACTTGGCGCGCGAAGCGCGGTAGGGACCTGTAGCCGATCAGTGCGTGTAGCAGCGTTGCGTCGGCTCAGGTCGCATATCGATGAAATTGCGGATCGCCGGGCGCCCGACCTCTTCTTCGATGGCTTCGATGAAATTCATCAGACGCACCTTTTAGGCATTGCCGATATTGACCACATGCCATGGCTCGGTGGCGCTCAGGCTGTCGCACTCGGCAATCTCCTGATGGCGCTGTCCAAGGGTGACGCGACAATAATCCGTCATCCAATCGAGGCCGCACAGAACGGGGCCTTTCGGCCAGCAACAGCATGGTCAGGCGATAGTCGATGAGCCCCGCCATCCCGGTGATGACGGCCCTTTGCGTCGTCGTCGCTTCTGTATCTGCTCAGTCCTCTGCGGTTTGATCCTTTTGCGCCGCCGCCTGTGCGCCCAGCAGATTTTTGACCGTCGGATAAAAATTTGCCCAAGCCCGCGCAAGAACAGTTGACGCCTCGGGCGCAGTCCTGCCTACTGCCGCCGACCGGACCCGGCCCTACCGGAGAAGACCGTGGACCGGCACGTGTCACGAAAATGTTGCAGATACATGCACATATGCGCGGCACGACCATCCGGAACACCACTTGGGAGATATTCATGAAAAAGATTATGCTGACACTCACCGCGGGCGTCGCGACGACGGCCCTCATGGCCTCGGCGGCCAGTGCGGATACCTTGCGCCTGTTGACCTGGGGCGGTTACGCCCCCGAGAACGTCATCGAGAAATTCGAGGCCGAGACGGGCCACACCGTCGAAGTCACCATGTCCAACAACGAGGAAATGATCGCCAAGCTGCGCGCCACTGGCGGCAGCGGCTTTGACCTTGCCCAGCCCAGCCAGGACCGCATCGCAGGCCCGCAGGCCGAATTCGGCATCTACAAGCCGATGGACCTGAGCCAGATCAACAGCGATCTGTTCATCCCCTCCATGCTGGAGGCGACCAAGCAGAACACCACTGTTGGCGGTGAGGTTTACGGCGTTCCGCATATCTGGGGAACATCGGGCCTCATCGTGAACAGCGCCGAGGCATCGGGCGTGGCTGATTACACCGACCTGTGCGATCCCGCGCTGGAGGGCAAGGTATCCTACCGCCTCAAGCGCCCGACGCTGATCGGTTTCGCCTATTCGATGGGCCTCGATCCCTTCGCCGCCTATGGCGACGAGGCGGCTTATACCGACATCATGAACCAGGTCGAGGCCAAGCTGGTCGAGTGCAAGCCGGTCGTCAAAACCTACTGGGACGGCGGTGATGAGCTGCTCAATCTGGTCCGCTCGGGCGAAGTCGTGGCTGCGATGGCATGGGATACCGGCGGCTGGAAGCTGAACAGCGACAATGCCGACATCAACTTCGTCGCGCCTGCCTCGGGCGCGCTGGGCTGGATCGACACCTTCGTTCTGCCTGCCAAGGGCCAGGCCGATCAAGCCGCATATGACTGGATCAACTTCGTCATGCAGCCCGAAGTGGCGGCGATGATCACCGAATCCGCCGGCAACTTCACCGCCTCGGCGGGCGCGGACGAATTCGCCTCGGATGCGCTGAAGGCCCAGTATCAGGCCAGCTTCCCGCCCGAAGCTGTAGACAACATCAAGTGGTATCCGCCCGTTCCCGCCGGCCTTGAGGCCATCGAAGGCGGCGTTCTGGACCGCGTCAAAGCCGCTCAGTAAGCCTTGCAATCACGGGCGGCCCTCGGCATGAGGGCCGCCCGTTTCTTTACGTTTGGAAATACCCCGCATGACCACGCCCCCCGACCTCGAATGCACCAACCTCACCCGCCGCTTCGGCGAGACTCTGGCGGTCGATGACGTCTCCTTCTCGGTGCCTGCGGGCTCGTTTTTCTCGATCCTCGGCCCCTCGGGCTGCGGCAAGACCACCATCATGCGGATGATCGCGGGCTTTCTCGAGCCAACGTCAGGCGACATCGCGATCAAGGGCAAATCCGTGCTCGACGTGCCGCCCAACAAACGCCCCGTGAACATGGTGTTCCAGCATCTGGCCCTTTTCCCGATGATGAATATCGAGGACAATATCGGCTATGGCCTGCGCCGCGCCGGGGATTCCAAGGCCGAGATCGCCCGCAAGGTGGACAAGGTGCTGGAGCGCATCGGCCTGCCCGGCATCGGCAAGCGCAAGACCGGCGAGCTTTCGGGCGGCCAGAAGCAGCGTGTGGCCATCGCCCGCTGCATGGTGCTGGAGCCGGACGTTCTGCTGCTGGACGAGCCTCTGGGCGCGCTCGACCTGAAACTGCGCGAGCGCATGAAGGTCGAGCTGAAATCGCTGCAGGCCGAGTTTGACACCACATTCGTCTACATCACCCACGACCAGTCCGAGGCGCTGGTCATGTCGGACCGCATCGCCGTGATGAATGCGGGCAAGTTCGAGCAGGTCGGCACCGGGCAGGATCTCTATTACCGGCCCGAAACCGCCTTCGTCGCCAGCTTCGTTGGGGACAGCAACCGGTGGCGCGGCACGGTCGAGCGCACAGAGGGCGACACCGTCGAGCTGCGCACCGAGACCGGGCTGACCATGCGCGCCGCCGCCAAGGGCGCGACCTCCAAGGGCGCGCATGTCGATATCTTCGTGCGCCCCGAGGCGATCCGCATCGGGCGCGCGGCCGCCGATCTGTCCCAATTCGACAACCAGCTTTCGGGCACCGTCGGCAGCCTTCTGTTCAACGGCGCCGCCAGCCGCATCATCGTGACGACCGAGGCGGGCAGCGAGGTGGAAGTGACGCTCCCCCAATCGGGCGAGTTCGCGGATCTTCAGCGCGGCGCGCCCATCCATATCGGCTTTGCCGCGGATCAGGCCAATTGCTTTGCCGCGGGCGGGACGTAGGCGATGGCCAGTAACGCGCGCCTCGGTTTCATCCTCCTGCTCACGCCGCTCTTGTTGTGGCTGTCTCTGCTGATCATCATCCCGCATGTCGACATGCTGATGCTCAGCCTGCGCGAGCGCGTGGGCGTCGGCGAATACGAACCCAGCATCGCGCAATACACCACCATCCTGACCGAGCCGCTTTATATGCGCACGTTTCTCAGGACCGCCGTCATGTCGATCCTCGCCACGCTTATCACCCTGCTGATCGCCTTCCCGGTCTCCTACTACATCGCCAAGATGGTGCGTGGCCGTGCGCGCTCGGTCCTCTTTCTGCTCTGCCTCGTGCCCTTCTGGGTTTCCGAACTGGTGCGCACCTTCGGCTGGATGATCCTTCTGCGCGAGACAGGCGTTATCTCGCAATTCCTGCAATGGTCCGGCATCGTGAGCGGCCCGGTGGAAATGCTCTATAACGATGCCGCCATCATGACCGGCCTCGTCTATACCTCGATGCTCTTCATGGTCGTGCCGCTGGTCACGACGCTCGACAGTCTCGACGATGCGATCATCGAGGCGGGATATGACCTTGGCGGCTCCAGCTGGTCGGTGATGCGCGAGATCGTGATCCCCCACGCGGTGCCAGGCATCGTGTCGGGCTGCATCGTGGTGTTCATGCTCTCCTTGGGCAACTACCTCACCCCCACCATGCTGGGCGGCAAGGACAGCCTGTGGTTCACCGAAATGATCTATTCGCAGTTCATCGTCCGCTTCAACTGGGAGCTGGGCGCAGCCTTCGGCTTCATGCTGCTTGCTGCCTCGTCCTTCATCATCTGGGCGATGCTGCGGCTGACCGGCCAGACGCTGGAAAGGACGATGGGCTGATGATCCCGACCATTCCCACACCCCGTGCGCTCAACGTGATCTGGACGGGCTATGTCGCGCTCTTCTTCGTCTATCTGACGGTGCCGCTGATCGTTGTCGCGGTCTTCGCCTTCAACGACAGCCAGTTCCCGTCGCTGCCGTGGGAAGGCTTCACGCTCGACTGGTTCTTCGGCTCCGAGCGTCCGCGCATCGGCGTCTTTCACGAACGCCAGATCCTCGGCGCCATCGGCACCTCGGCCCTTGTCGGCGCCTGCGTGTCCATCCTCTCGGTCGCCGTCGGCACGTCCAACGCGTTTCTCTTCAACCGCTACAAATTCCGCGGGCGTGGCCTGCTCTACGTGCTGATGCTGCTGCCGCTTGTGGTGCCCGGCATCGTGCTCGGCATCTCGATCCTCGTCTTTTCCTCGACGGCGGCCAATGGCCTCTGGGATATGGCGCAAATCGACGCACAATTCCTGCGCCCCGGCCTCACGCTCGTCATCCTCGGGCAGTTTTCCTTCATCACCACAATCGCGACGCTGGTCATCTCGGCTCGTCTGCAGAAATTCGACCCCTCGCTCGAGGAGGCGGCACTGAACCTTGGCGCAAATCGCCTCACGGCGGTGCGCACCATCACCATTCCTTTTCTCATGCCGGCCATCGTCGGCGCGGGCGTCGTCGCCTTCCTGATGAGTTTCGAGAATTTCAACACGACGCTCATGCTCGTCGGTTCGGACGCGCCGTTGACGATTGCCATGTTCGACCGGCTCAAGGAAGGCTCGACCCCGCTGCTGAACGCGGTGTCGCTCCTCTTGATGATCGGCTCGTCGCTTCTGGCGCTGGTGATGATCGCCTTCCAGCGTCGCGCCTGATCCCGCGCGAAAAAACTGGACTCATGCGCTGCGAGTCCCCAACACTGGCCCCGGACCGGCGCCCCGCGCGCTGCGTGCCCCACCAACAGGAGAGCGCAATGAAAAGCTATATCAAGACCGCAATCGGCGCGGCCGTGGCTGCCGTCATCGGCACCGGCGCACTGGCCGACAAGCTGCAGGACATCATGGATGCCGGCAAGATCGTCGTCGGCGTCAAGAACGACTACAAGCCCTGGGGCTACCTGACCTCGGATGGCGAGCTGGTCGGCCTCGAGATTGACCTGGCCAAGGACGTGGCCGAGCGCCTTGGCGTCGAGGCCGAGTTGATCCCCGTCGTCGCCTCGAACCGCATGGAATTCCTGCAGCAGGGCCAGATCGACCTCATCATCGCCACGATGGGCGACAATGAGAAGCGCCGCGAAGTCGTCGGCATGATCGAGCCCAACTATTACGCGGGCGGCACCAACGTGATCGCCCCCAAGGCCGCGAGCCTCGAGACATGGGAAGATCTGCGCGGCAAGGATGTCTGCGCCCTGCAGGGCGCCTATTACAACCGCCGCGTGACCGAGCTTTACGGCCCCAACCTGGTGGCCTTCGCGGGCATCCCCGAGGTGACATCGGCGCTGCAAAACGGCAGCTGCATCGCGTTCCTTTATGACAACACATGGATCGAGTCGCAGCTGTCCTCGGACGACCAGTGGGCCGAGTACGAAATGCCTTTCGAGACCGAGGACCCGCAGGCATGGGCCATCGCCGTGCCGCTTGAGGATCTGGATACCGCCTATGGGCAGAAGATGTCCGAGATTGTCACCGACTGGCACAAGTCGGGCTACCTGATCGAGCGGAATGAGGCCAACGGCATCGCGCCCAGCCCCTTCCTGCAAGAGCAGCACGACAAACTGCAGTAATTCCAGCGCCGGCCCGGCGGCACCCGCCGGGCCATTCGCACCCAAGGCAAAGGCCCGTCTCTCCGCATGGAATCTCTCGCGCCCCTGATCGACTGGCTTCGGCCCGACTGGCTGCTGGATCTGGTCGTTCTCAGCGACGATTATTACCGTGGCCGCTACATCGCTGGCCTCTGGACCACGATCAAGCTGGCGGTGCTGTCGATCATCTTTTCGCTGATCGTCGGCATCATCGGCGCCGCCGTGCAGGGCGCGCCCTCGCGCACGCTGCGGGTTCTGGTCGGTGCCTTCGTCGCGTTTTTCCGCAATACGCCGCCGCTTGTGCAGCTCTATTTCTTCTATTTCGCCATCGGCACCGTGCTGCGCATTACCGGCGAGAACGGGCTGCCGCAGCCTCTGGTCAGCAATTTCGGCTGGGCGGTGATCGCCCTCTCGCTCTTTGCCGGCGCGCTCAATACCGAGATCTTCCGCGCGGGCATCGAGGCCGTGCCGCGCTCCACCGTCGAGGCCGCCGAGGCGTTGGGATACACGCGCCTTCAGATCTACCGCGAGATCGTGCTGCCGCTGGCCATCCGCATTTCGCTCCCTGCGCTGGGAACGAACCTCGTCAACCTCGTCAAGACGACGACGCTGGCCTATGCCATCGCCGTGCCCGAGCTGCTCTATGTCTCGGCGCAGATCTGGTCCGAGGATCTGAACGTGCGCGAGATGATGAACGTGCTGCTGATCTCCTACGTCGGCCTCGTCGCCGTGCTGGTCTGGGTGCTGCACCGCTGGGAAAAGGTCCTGCGCATTCCGGGGTATGGCGAATGAGGACGGTTGCCCACTCACCGACGCCCGGAATCAAGCGCGCAGCGCGCCGGGCGAGCGCCGGCCCGTTCCGGCGGGCTGGCGCTTTGGCCACCGCGCGCGCCGCATGCGGGATGGACGGACTTGGCCGGTATAAAGCGCACAGAACTGCCGTTGCAGCGCCACCCCACGGGCCAACGCCCGCCCTCCGGTCCGCCCGGACGCGAGCCACACCATGATCCATCAGCCTGCCAAAATCCGCGGCGCCCTCCCGGTCCTGCACCCGATGCGCATCCGCCCCGAGCCGTTGCCGCTGGCCGAGCGCATCCTGAACCCCTGGACAGCCACCGCGCTCCTCCTTGCGCTGGCTTATATCCTCATCTCCCCCGCCTTTGCCCAAGACGGCGCCGAGGGACGCGAGAGCATCGTCTCGATCCTTCTCGAATGGACGCCCACCCTCGCGGGGGGCTTCGGCTTCAACGTGCTCATCTCGATCATGTCGATGGCGATCGGCACCGTGCTGGGCGTCATCCTCGGTGTGCTTCAGGTCTCACCCTTCCGGCCCATCCGCAGCATCGCCTGGCTCGTCACGCAGTTCTTCCGCAACTCGCCCTGGCTGGTGCTGCTGTTCTACTGCATCCTGCTGATCCCCTTCCAGATCGAGATCGGCGAGACGACCATTCCCTTTCCCGGCTGGATCAAGGCGACCATCGGCCTGTCGCTGCCGGTCATGGCCTATATGTCCGAATACATGCGCGGCGCGATCCTCTCTATCCCGACGGGCCAATGGGAATCGGCCGAATCCCTCGGCTTCACCCGCCGCCAGATCATGACGGACGTGATCCTGCCGCAGACGGTCAAGCGCGTGCTGCCCTCCTGGATGAACCTCTACGCCGTGCTGACCATGGCGACGCCGCTCGTGTCGATCATCGGCATCAGCGACGTGATGACCCTCACCCGCGCCGCCCTCAGCGCCGAGGGGCGGGTGGATCTGCTGATCCCGATGTATCTCTACATCCTCAGCTGGTTCTTCATCTACTGCTACCCGATCAGCGCCGCCACGCGGCGGCTCGAGCGCAAATTCTCGGTGAACACATGAGCGAGGCCCCCATGACCTGGACCCCCGACCAGCCCATCGTATCGCTGAAGGACGTGCACAAGTCCTTCGGCCCGACCGAGGTGCTGCGCGGCGTCAGCCTCGACGTAATGAAGGGCGAGGTGATCTGCATCATCGGCCCCTCGGGTTCGGGCAAATCGACCCTGATCCGCTGCATCAACGCGCTGAACGACATCCAGAAGGGCTCGATCACCGTCGAGGGGCTGGAGGTGAATGACCCCCAACTCGACAAGCTGGCGCTGCGCAAGAAGGTCGGGATGGTGTTCCAGCAATACAATCTCTTCCCGCACAAGACCGCGCTGCAGAACGTGATGATGGCCCCCATAAAGGTGCTGCGCCAGAACCGCGCGGACGTCGAGGCGCGCGCCCGCAAGCTGATTGCCAAGGTGCGGCTGGAGGGCAAGGAAGACGCCTATCCCGGCGAGCTTTCGGGCGGCCAGCAACAGCGCGTCGCCATCGCGCGCAGCCTCGCGATGAACCCCGACGTGATGCTGTTCGACGAGGTGACGGCGGCGCTCGACCCCGAGACGGTCAAGGAGGTGCTGACCACGATCAAGGATCTGGCCGCCGACGGCATGACCTGCATCCTCGTCACGCACGAGATGGGCTTCGCGCGCGAGATCGCCGATTGCATCTATTTCACCGATCGCGGCGTCATCGTGGAATCCGGCCCGCCCGCGACGTTCTTCGACAATGCGCAGGATCCCCGGACGCAGCAATTTCTCAGCCAGATCCTCTAGCGCCATGACCCACAGCAACGCCGCAGCCTCGCCGAACGAAGCCTAGGTCGCGGCGCGCACAGGCCGAGATCGCCGCCGATGACGGGGTACTGTGCCGGCGTGATCTTCGAAACGTGTTGATCCGTACGGCGGAGCCGCTCAGCTGTCCTCTGGACTGTTCCAAGGCAATGGAACAACCATGCGCCTTCGTGGTTGATGCGCAGTGACAAGGACCGCAGCATGACCGCCGAAGATACTCACCCCAGCCCGCCGCGGATCTGCGTTCTGATGAACGCCGGATCCGGCAAACGCGATGCAACCCGCGCGCGCACCCGGATCGAAGCGGCCTTTGCCGAAGCAGGCATAGCCGCCGAGATCCGCAAGCTGGGCAAGGGCAATCAGATCCAAAGGGCGGCACGAGAGGCCATCAAGGATGGCTTTGAGATCATCGTGGCGGCGGGCGGCGACGGCACCATCGCCGGGATCGCGGGCGTGCTGCAGGGCAGTGGCGTGACCATGGGGATCATCCCACTGGGCACGTTCAACTATTTCGCACGCTCCCTCGACATCCCCGAGGACGCGGCCGAGGCGGCCAAGCTGATCACCGGCGGCGCGCCGCGCGGCGTGCGCATCGGTTCGATCAACGGGCGCACGTTCCTCAACAATGCCAGCCTCGGGGCTTATCCCGCCATCCTGCGCACCCGCGAGGAGACGTATCGCAAATGGGGCCGCAGCCGGATCGCCGCCTATTGGTCGGTGCTGGTGACGCTGGCGACCCTGCGCAAGCCTTTGCGTCTGACGATTGAAACGGACGGCCATAGCAGCACCCACCGCACCCCGCTGGCCTTTGCGGTGAACAACGCCTTTCAGCTGCGCCAGATGGGGCTGGAGGGTGAAGAGCACATCGCTCAAGGGCATCTGGCCCTCTTTGTTGCGCCCGATACCGGACGCTGGGGCATGATCAAGAACGCCCTCGCGCTGGCCGTGGGCCGCGCGCAGCGTGACGTGCAGTTTCAGTTGATCGCGGGCCGCCGCATGACCATCGAAGCCAAGCGCAGCCCCCGCGATGTCGCCTGCGATGGCGAGCGGGCGCGGATGCGCGCGCCGTACACGCTGGAGGCCATCGAAGGCGAGCTGACCGTGATCGTGCCCGAAGCGCGGCAGGATGGCACGCGGTGATCGCCCGCCGCATCATCCATCTGTCCGACCTGCATTTTGGACGCGCCCGCCCCGAATTGCTGAGGCCGCTCATCGACGAGGTGAACACGCTGGCCCCGGATCTGGTCGCCATTTCCGGCGATCTCACACAGCGCGCCCGCTCGGCCCAGTTTCGCGAGGCGCGAGACTTCATTGAGGCGCTGAAGGCCCCCGTGCTGGTAGTGCCCGGCAATCATGACATCCCGCTGCATAATCCGGTCGGGCGTATCCTGCGCCCTTGGCGCAACTATCACCGCATCATCGGCACGGATCTGGAGCCGAAATACAGCGATGACGGGATGGTTGTTCTGGGCGTCAATACCGTCAACCGCTTTGCCCATCAAAGCGGAAGCTTCAGCCGCGCCGCCCTTGCGCGGGCAGAGCAGGCATTCAAAGAGGCAGGCGCGCGCACGCGCATCATCGTGGCGCATCACCCGCTGGAGCAGCGCCCGAGCGACACCAAAAGGCCCACGCGCGGCGCGAACCGTGCCGTTGATCGTCTGGCAGAGCTGGGCACGGACATCATCCTGACCGGGCATCTGCACAGCTGGCGCGCCGAGCTTTTTGCGTCTCGCAGTGGGCGGCGCGGCGTGCTTCAACTGCATGCGGGAACGGGCCTGTCGACCCGTCTGCGTGGGGAGGAAAACGATTTCAATCTGATCGACGCAGCACCGCAAGCCATAACCGTAACGCGCTATGCCGCGGGCGCGGGCGATGCAGGTTTTGCCCCCGTGACGCGCCGCCATTTCGCCTCGGATGATGCGGGCGGCTGGGCCGCGCTGCCCGCGCCGCTGCGCTGACTTGCACTCGGGCTCTCGCGCGCCCACCTAAGATGCAACACGCCGGCCAAGGAACCCTACCAATGCGCTACTCCGTTCTCGATCTCGCGCCCGTCCCAGACGGGCAGGACGCCCGCACCGCCATCGCCAATTCCGTGGCGCTGGCCAAGGCTGCCGAGGGCTGGGGGTATCACCGCTACTGGTTGGCTGAGCATCACAACATGCCCGGCATCGCCAGCGCCGCCACATCGGTGCTGATCGGCCATATCGCGGATGCCACCCGGACCATGCGCATCGGGGCAGGGGGCATTATGCTGCCCAACCACGCGCCTCTGGCGATTGCCGAGCAGTTCGGCACGCTGGCCACCATTCATCCGGGCCGTATTGATCTGGGTCTTGGCCGCGCGCCCGGTGGCGATATGGCCGTCGCCCGCGCCCTGCGCCGCGGGCTGGAGCAGGACCGTTTTCCGGAGGATGTGATGGAGCTGATCCATTACCTCGGAGACGCGCGCCCCGGCGCACCCGTGGCCGCGCATCCCGGGCAGGGCACCCATGTGCCTGTCTGGATCTTGGGCAGCAGCCTTTACGGCGCGCAATTGGCCGCGCATCTGGGCCTCCCTTATGCCTTCGCCTCGCATTTCGCGCCCGATGCGCTGGACCAGGCGGTCGAGATCTACCGGGACCGGTTCGAGCCGTCCGAGCATTTGGAGCGGCCCTATTTCATGCTGGCCGCCAACGTCTTTGCCGCCGAGACCGACGCCGAGGGTGCGCGCCTGCGCAGCTCGATGCAGCAGGCTTTCGCCAATCTGCGCACGGGCAAGCCCGGCAAGCTGCCCGCGCCGGTGGATGATATCGAGGCGGTGATCGGCCCGGACATGACGCGCATGGTGAACCACGCACTGCGCGTCACGGCGACGGGTAGCAAAACATCCGTGCGCGCCGCCCTTTCCGAGATGCAGGCGCGTTATGCACCGGATGAATTGATCCTGACGGGCCAGATCCATGATCCCGGCGCTCGGCAGCGGTCCTTCCAGATCGCCGCCGAGGTCCTGTCGGACATGGCCGAGGCCAAGGCAGCCTAGCTGCTGGGGCAGGCGGCCCCGGCGTCGATCCACGCTTGGGTCAATTCCCCAAAGCGTTCCTGACTGCCCGGCGCAGGCTCGCGCCCCTCGCCCGGCTCCCACCCCCAGCCGACGAGGCCATCATTGGCGTTGTGGTCATGCAACTCGGCCAAGCTGCGCCCGCCATTGCGCTCGGGGTCTTTGATCTGCGCGCAGATCTCGGGCAGGGTCAGCCCGATCCATCCCATCGAGATGGGCGCCAAATGCCAAGGCGCATGGCCGGGCACCGATCCTTGGGCGCCGACATATTCGACATTCTCGGCGCCATGGCAGGTGCTGCACCGCATGCCCGTGGCGCCGAACCCGCCCTGCCCGCGCACCACTGGCGGCTGATGCAGGGCCAGATCATCGCCTTGACGCGGTGTGCCATCGACCGGGTGACAGTTCAGACAGCGCGGATGCTGCAAAACCTTGCCCATCTCGGTAAAGATCGCGGCCGAGCGTTCGGCATCGTCCGTGATCGCGGCGAAGCTGTCCGGCGCAGCCAGATCTTCGGCAAAGGCGGGCAGGGCCACGAAGGGCAGGGCAATCAGGGTTTTCACAAAATACCGCATCACACAGCCCCCCGCGCAAAGGGCAACCTGTAAGGCATCTTGCCCGTCAGCGCGCGCCACGCATTGGCGACGGCGGGCGCGATGGGCGGTGTGCCCGGCTCGCCCACGCCCGTCGGGTCCGCATCGCTTTGCAGGATCGATACTTCGATTTCCGGCATCTCGTTTATCCTCAGCATTGGGTAGGTGTCGTAATTGGCCTGCTCGACGCGGCCTCCCTCACCCAGCGTGATCTCGTCATGCAGGATCGCGCCAAGGCCAAAGCCGATGCCACCTTCCATCTGGGCGCGCACGACGTCCGGTGTCACGGCGAGGCCGCAATCAATAGCGCACCAGACGCGGGTGACGTGGGGCATGCCGCCCCGGTCCTCGACCTGCGCGATCTGCGCGACGTAGCTGCCAAAACTGCGCACCACGGCGACGCCCATGCGGCTGTCGCCCATGCCGGGGCCGGACCATCCGGCCATTTCGGCCACACGTTGCAGCACGGCGGCATCGCGGGGCCGGTCCTCGCGCATCAGGGCAAGGCGGCCCTCGACCGGATCGCGCCCGGCCGCTTGCAGCACCTGATCGAGAAACGTCTCGACCGCGTAGGCCGTATGCGTATGCCCGACCGAGCGCCACCAGAGGGTCGGCACGCCGCCCTGCATCTGTGCCCAGCTGAGACGGCTGTTCGGCAGATCATAGGGCAGATCGTTTGACCCCTCATAGGCGGTCGGGTCCAGACCGTCTTTCATCATCATCGCAAAAGGCGTGTCCGCGATGATCGACTGGTTCGCGACGGTGTTCAGCCAGCCGGTGATATTGCCATCCGCGTCCAGCCCCGCCTTGAGGTGGTGCGCCGTCAGCGGGCGATAATAGCCCACCTGCATTTCATTCTCGCGGGTATAAACCAGCTTGTAGGCGCCGGGCCCGGCGGCCTTGGCGACATGCGCAAGCTCGGCAGCGAAATGGCTGTCGGGTGTGGCGCGGCGGCCAAAGCTGCCCCCCGCATACATCGTGTGCATTTCTATCGTGCTCGACTCAATGCCCAGAACGCCGCCCATCGTCTGGCGGCTGATGGTGGGGATCTGCTCGCCGGCCCAAACTTCGGCGCCGTCCTCGCGCAGTTCGATCACGCCGTCCAGCGGCTCGAGCGCGGCATGGGCGAGATAGGGAAAGAGGTAATCGGCCTCGATCACCTGCGCCGAGTTTTCCAGCGCGGTATCGATATCGCCTTCGGCCTCGACCACCTTGGCGGACTTCCGCGCCGCCTCGGCAAAGGTGCGGGCGATTTCGTCCGACGACCGGGTCTCGGCGCCGCTTTCGTCCCATTGCACAATCACGGCATCACGGCCTTTGAAGGCGGCGTAAGTATTGGCGCCAGAGACGGCGATACCGGACGGCACCTGACGGACGGCATTCACGCCGGCGATTTTCAACGCGGCACTATCGTCAAAGGAGGCCACCGTCGCCCCGAATTTGGGCGGATGGACCATGGCGACGACCTGCATGCCGTCCCGCATCACGTCGATCGAAAATTGCGCGCTGCCGTTCGATTTGGTTTCGGCATCAAGCCGCGTGACACCTTCGCCGCCGATCAACGTAAATTCGGCGGGATCCTTGAGCGCCGGATTTTCGGGCACCGGCATCCCTGCCGCCGCCTCGGCCAACGCGCCAAAGCCCGAGGATTGCCCGCTGCCCTCATGCGCCACGACGCCCTTTGACACGGTGATCTCGCCCGCAGGCACGCCCCACTGCTCCGCAGCAGCGGCCACCAGCATCGCGCGCGCCGCGGCGCCCGCTTGCCGCATCGTCATGTAGCTGTTCGACAGGCCCGTGGAGCCGCCCGTGCCCTGCACGCCGAAGGCGGTGTTGACGTAAAGGCTGGGATCGACGGGCGCCTGCTCGGCCCGCATCTGGGACCAGTCGGCGTCCATCTCCTCGGCCACGAGGATGGGCAGGCCGGTGTTGGCGCCTTGCCCGATCTCGATATGCTTGACCAGAACGGTCACTGTGTCGTCGGGCGCGATGCGCACGAAGGCATTGGGCGCAGAGCCATCCTCGGCCACGCTGGCGCGGGCCTTGGGGGCCAGATACATGCCCAGGATCAGACCGGCGGATCCGGTCAGAAAGCCGCGGCGCGTAGGGCGCGGGGTGGTGAGTGATTTGAGGCTCGGATGCATGGCTTAGCCCTCCAGACTGTCTGAGGCCTGGCGGATCGCCTGGCGGATACGGGCATAGGTCGCGCAGCGGCAGACATTGCCGCCCATCGCGTTGTCGATGTCCTCATCGGTGGGTTTCGGGATCTCGCGCAAAAGGGCGGTGGCCGAGACGACCTGCCCCGATTGGCAATAGCCGCATTGCGGCACGTTGATATCCACCCAAGCGGCCTTGACCGCCTCGGCCTCGGGGCCGTCCAGCGCCTCGATGGTCCGGACATCGGCGCCTTCGAGCGTGCCGATGGGGGTGACGCAAGAGCGCTGTGTCATGCCGTCCAGCATGACGGTGCAGGCGCCGCATTGCGCGATGCCGCAGCCAAACTTGGTGCCGGTCAGGCGCAGCTCATCGCGCAGCGCCCAAAGCAGGGGCATATCGGGATCGGCATCCAGCGTGACGGGTTTGCCGTTTACGGTAAGTGAAATGGCCATTGGGGTTTCTCCTCGGGCGTGTGCGACGAAACGTAGCACGGCCCGAGGGGATTGCGACCTGTCCAAGCGTCAAGATAGGAGGTCTTGCCCGTATCCCTCTGCGCTCAGCTGCCTTTTTTCTTGGGGCCCAGCCGCGCGATCAAGGCGAAAAAGAGCGGGACAAAAAGAACGCCCAGCACCGTCGCCGTGATCGTGCCCGACAGCACGCCCGACCCGATGGCCGTCCGCCCGCCCGAGCCTGCGCCGGTGCTGAGCACCAGTGGCAGAACGCCCAGCGAGAAGGCCATGGAGGTCATCAGGATGGGGCGGAAACGCTGACGCGCCGCGTCGACGGCGGCCTCGAAGATACCCTCGCCCGCCTCGCGTTTGTCCCGCGCGAATTCCACGATGAGGATCGCATTTTTCCCCGTAAGGCCGATGACGGTCAGGAGGCCGACCTGAAAGAAGACGCCATTTTCGAACCCGCCCAGATACGCGCCGCCCAATGCGCCGACGACGCCAATCGGCATCGCCAGCATGACCGCGAAGGGAATGGACCACGATTCGTATAGAGCGGCGAGCGCAAGGAAGATCGCGGCCAGCGACAGGCCGTAAAGAAGCGGCGCCTGGCTGCCCGATTCCTGCTCTTCCAACGACAGGCCCGTCAGCGAGATCTGAAAGCCGGGTGGCAATTGCTCGGCCAGCCGCTCGATCTCGGCAATCGCCTCGCCGGTCGAAACGCCCGGCACGGGCGAACCCTGAATTTGCATCGAGGGCACGCCGTTGTAGCGATTGACGCCTTGGGGGCCATAATCCCACCCGGCATCGACGAAGTTGGAAAACGGCACCAGCCCGCCATTGGCGTTGCGCACGCGCCATTTCTCGATATCGGACGGCACGGCGCGGGCATCGGGCTCGCCCTGCACATAGACACGCTTGATGCGCCCGTCATCGACGAAATCGTTGACGTATTGCCCGGCCCATGCGGTGCTGAGCAGCGCACCGACATCGGTCGCGCTGACGCCCATCGCACCCGCGCGGCGCCAGTCGATATCGAGGTTGAACTGCGCCGCATCCTCCAGCCCCGAGGGCCGCGCGCTGGCGATCAGGGGGCTTTCGGCGGCCATGCCCAGCATCTGGTTCCGCGCCTCCAAAAGCTGCTCGTGACTTTGGCCGCCGCGCGCCTGGATGTAGAAGTCAAAGCCCGATACGTTGCCCAGCTCGATCACCGAAGGCGGCACGATGGGGAAGACCTGCGCGCCCTGGATCTGGCTGAACGCGCCAAAGGCCCGGCCCGCCAGCGCCTGAACGCTTTGGCCCTCGGCCTCGCGTTCTTTCCAGTCCTTGAGACGCACAAACGCGAGGCCAAGGTTCTGGCCCTGACCCGCAAAGCTGAAGCCCGCGATGCCATAAACGCTCTGCACCATCTCGCTTTCCTGGGTGAGGTAGTAATCCTCGACCTGCTTGACCACATCCAGCGTCTGCTCGGCCGTGGTGCCGGTCGGCCCTTGAATGAGGGTAAAGAGGATGCCCTGATCCTCTTCGGGCAAGAAGCCCTGCGGTGTGCGCATGAAAAGGCCAACCATCACCGCGACGAGTGCCAGATAAACGATGCCCACGCGGAACGGGCGCCGCACAATCCAGCTGACGCTGCCCGCGTAGCCGCCGAGCAATTTGTCAAAGCCTGTGTTGAACCAGCCGAACGGGCCGCGGCGCGGCGCGTCGTCATGTTTGGCCTTCAGAAGGCTGGCGCAGAGGGCGGGGGTCAGTGTCAGCGCCACGACCACGGACAGCACCATGGCCGAGATGATCGTCACCGAGAACTGTTTGTAGATGACGCCGGTCGAGCCTGGAAAGAACGCCATCGGCACAAACACCGCCGACAGGACCACCGCGATGCCGATCAGCGCGCCTGTGATCTCGTCCATCGACTTGCGTGTAGCTTCCTTTGGTGGCAGGCCCTCCTGCTCCATGATGCGCTCGACGTTCTCGACCACGACGATGGCGTCATCAACCAGAAGGCCGATGGCCAGAACCATCGCCAGCATGGTCAGCGTGTTGATCGAAAACCCCATCAGCGACAGCACCCCGAACGTGCCCAGAAGGACCACAGGCACCGCCAGCGTCGGAATCAGCGTGGCGCGCAGGTTTTGCAAGAAGAGGTACATGACAAAGAAAACGAGGATGATCGCCTCGACCAGCGTCTTGATCACTTCTTCGATCGAGATTTCGACGAAGGGTGTCGTGTCGTAAGGGATCACGTATTCAATCCCGTCCGGGAAGAACTGCGCAAGTTCCTCGACGCGGCTTTCTACCGCCGAGGCGGTGTCCAGCGCGTTCGCGCCGGGTGCAAGGCTGATGGCAAGGCCCGAGGCCGCCTGCCGATTGAAGCGCGAGATGGTGCCGTAGTTTTCGGCGCCGATTTCGACACGCGCGACATCGTTGATCAGGACAAGTCCCCCGTCGGTTTCGGCACGGATCACGATCTGGCGGAAGTCCTCGGGCGTGGTCAGCAGCGATTGCGCGGTGATCGTGGCGTTCAGCACCTGCCCGTCCACCGCGGGCCGCGCACCGAATTCGCCCGCCGAGATCTGGGCGTTCTGCGCCTGTACGGCGCGTGTCACGTCGGCGGGGGTCAGCTCGAACGCGGCCAGCTTGGCGGGGTCCAGCCAGATCCGCATCGCATATTGCGCGCCAAAGACACGCACGTTGCCAACACCGTCGACACGGCTCAGCTCGTTGACCATGTTGGTCTCAAGATAGTCGCCCAAATCGGTTGCATCATAGGCGCCCGAGTCCGAGATCAGCGCGATCACCATCAAAAAGCCTGACGAGGATTTCTGCACCGTCACACCCTGCCGCTGCACCGGCTCGGGCAACAGGGCGGTGGCCTGCGCTAGTTTGTTCTGTACTTGCACCTGTGCGATGTCGGGGTCTGTGCCCGTCTCGAAGGTCAGAGTGATACTGGTGCCGCCCGCACTGGTCGAGCTGGATGAGATATAGCGCAGCCCATCTAGGCCGGTCATCTGCTGCTCGATCACCTGGGTGACGGTATTGGCGACCGTCTCGGCGCTGGCGCCGGGATACGCCGCGTTGACCGACACTGTCGGCGGCGCGATTTCGGGATATTGCGCGACCGGCAGCGTGACGATCGAGAGCACGCCGATCCCCATGATGAAGATCGAAATGACCCAGGCAAAGATCGGTCGGTCGATAAAGAAACGGGCCATGCGTGGGGCGCTCCGGTCAGGATCGGGTCAGGCGTGCTGCGGCGCGGGGCCGCATCACTCGGTTGGCTGTTCTGCGGTGTCTTCGGCGCTGGCCCCATCTTGGGGCTCGGCCTCGGGCGCTGCGCGCTCTTCGGGCGTTACGGTCGCGCCGGGGGTGGCCTTTTGAAGGCCGGTCACGACAACGCGGTCTCCATCGGTCAGCCCGTCCGAGACCACCCATTCCTGTCCGCGATCCTGCAAAACGGTCAGCACGCGCTGCTCGACCACATTGTCGGCGCCGACCACCAGCGCGGTCGGCTGGCCGCGCCGGTTGCGGCTGACGCCCTCCTGCGGGACCAGGATCGCGCCTTGCGCGACGCCGCTGGGCATCTCGGCCTGCACATACATGCCGGGCAGCAGCAGCTTTTCGGGGTTGGCGAATTCGATGCGCAGCACGACCACGCCGGTCAGAGGATCGACCACCGGCTCGGCGGCAGTCAACATGCCGGTTTGATCGAACACGCTGCCATCGGCGAGCGTCAGTTCAACCTCTTGCGGCCCGTCCGCGTCGATGCGCGCGCCGCCATTGCCGCGGCGAAAGGCCAGCAGCTCGGAGGCCGATTGCGTCACGTCCACATAAACGGGGTCGATGTTGCGCACCGTCGCCAGCGGCGATTGCTGACTGGCCGTCACCAGCGCACCGGGGCTGACCATCGAGCGCCCGATCTCGCCCGAAAGGCGGGCGCGGATCTCGGTGCGGTCAAGCTCGATCTCGGCCGATTGCAATTGCGCCTCGGCGACCTGGAGCGACGCGATGGCCCCGTCCCGTGCGGCGATGGCGCTGTCCAGCGCTTGCTCGCTGACCACGTTGCGCTCGGACAGCGTTTCCAGCCGCCCCGCCTCGCGTTCGGTCGCCTTGACCTGCGCCTGCGCCTGCGCGACGGCGGCGCGGGCTTGTGCGACGGCGGCGTCATAGCTGGCCGGGTCGATCCGGTAGAGCACATCGCCCGCCTCGACGCGGCCCCCCTCGTCAAAGAGCCGCTCGGTGATGATGCCGGCCACCTGGGGACGCACCTCGGCCTCGGCAGAGGCAACGACACGGCCCGGCAAGGTCGTGGTCAGGCCAACATCGCTGGCGCGCACGGTTACGACCGTGACCGCAGGGGGCGGACGCTCACCCTGCTGGGCAAGGGCGGGCGCGGCCACGACCAGCGCCAGGAAAGCCGCGGCAAGGCGGCACATAATTTTCGGGTTCTGCATCAGATCAGGGGTCCAATCGGCGTCGCGTGCGAGTTGGCCAGAGCATAGGCCAAACCGAACGGTTCACAAGGGGCGCCGGCACGGCGCGCCATGACCGGTTGGCGCGCGGGATCCGCGCCGCGCGCCGGGCATTGGACGTCAGCCGCGGTTCAGAGCCTGCGCCATGCAGTGAATGCCGCCGCCGGTCTTCGAGATTTCTGCCGTATCGATCGCCGCCACCTCGAAGCCACGCGCGCGCAGATTGTCCACCAGCACCGTCGACGCTTTGGGCGCGATCACCTTGCCATTGCCGAGGCTCATGACGTTGCAGCCGAGATTCATCGTGTCGCGGAAGGGAACGTCGATGATCTCGTGGCCCTTGCCCTTCAACCAGTCCACGATCCACGGATCGGTGCAATCAAGGCAGACCGCCGTCAGCTTCTCGGCGATGGGCACGACCATCAGGTCGATATGGACGTAATACTCGTCGATAAAGGCCAGCTTGACCTCCCAGCCCTCGTCCTCGAACCAGCCGGCGACCTGCCGCGCGCCCGCCTCGTTGGTGCGCGCGCCGCCGCAGCCGATCAGTACGACACCCTCTTCGATCACATTGAAATCGCCGCCCTCAAAGGTGCCGGCGGTCACCATGTCGTAGATCGGGATGCCAAGGCGTTCATAGGTGCGGATCGCCGCGTAATTCTCGCCCCGGCGCCACCACTGGGACATCGCCGTAATGATCGCGCCGTAGGGCGTCATGACGGACGAATCGCGCGCGTAGACCTGCATAGGCAATTCTGGCTCGGGCGCATGCATCTGCACCTTGACGCCGAAATGCTCGTAGGCGGCGACCATCTCGGCGTGCTGAGATTGCGCCACCTGGATGTTGCAGGGGTTCTCGCGCAGGTGCTTGGACGACAGGCTGCTGGTCGATAGGTGTTTCAGATGCGCGGGCGAGCCGAGCAGGACATGGCTAAGCGCGCCGGTCTCGTTCGGTAGGTGCCAGTGCTGCATCGGGGCCGTGCCGCCGCCGCGCTTGCGGCGCTGGAGCGTGAAGTCTGATTTGGTCTGGTCGAGCATGTGGTTTCTCCTTGTTCAGGCGTCGGGCATGGCGGACGGTATCCACCAATCGCGCCCGCGCGGGGTGTCGATATATTCGGGCCAGCGGAAGTGAATGGGCGGGTCGTAGTCACAAAGCGGGGCAAGCCATTTCGAGCCGCCAACGCCGCCGCCCGTGCGGTCCTTGAATTCGGCCATTGCGGCGTCGCGCGCGACTTGGTCCTCCAGCAGGCGCAACGCCGAGAGGGCGCAGACGCGCGCCGCCGTGCGCACCATCGGGTCGATCGTGGCGGGAATGCCGCCCATCGCGTTCATCACCCAATTGGGGTAGGGCGCGCCGCCCGATTTCAGCGCGGGCCGCGCGATATAGAACCGCGCGAGCGGGGCGTGCCAGCTCATGTCGGTGTAGTCGTCGCTCGTGCTGTTCAGCTGGCTGGGCGGCAGATCGCGGCGCAGGATCTCCTCTGCGTCTCGCGGGGCAATGAGGCGGCTCATCTCGCTGATAAACGGCTCTGACATGGGCTTTAGGCCCACATTCTTCTGGATCTCGCGCGCGATCTGCTTGGCCTCGTCACCCCATTCCGGTGCGCCCGCCTCTTGCAGCGCGTCCCAGACGACATTGGCCATCGCATGGTTCGCCAGACCGGGGCGGGATTTGCAGACCCAGTGGCGCTCCCACCGGCAGCCGGTCATCTGTGCGACGGCGCCTGCATTGCGGTCCAGCATGGCGGTCACTTGCTCGGCCATCTCGACGGTCGGCGTGCGCATCATGTATTGCAGCTCGGCCAGCCCGGCGGGCTGGTTGTCCGCTGTCGCCTGCCCGGCGGTCAGGATCGCCTCGCTGATCGACCAGCCGCCTTGGTGGGGCAGCATCGATTCGCGCAAAGCTTTGGACAGGGAATACATCTGCACCAGCGCCTCGGAGGCGCCGGGCGCTCGGATGGCGCTGTGCGATTGCGGGATCGGCGCGCCATCGCCCGCGCCCCAAGCCTCGGGCCCATCGCAGATGAAGCGGTAGATCATCGAGTATGCCGCGCCGCAATGCGTGTCCCAGCGCACGGTGTTGCACATGGGCAGCATGTAGAACGGGTGAAAGGACAGCATTCCCGCCAGCCCATCGTAATAGCCCGCAGCCGCGTGAATGGGCTTGGAGCCGCGCACCTTTTCCGCCGGCTCACCGGTAAAGCGCAGCCCGCCGGGGATACCCTTTGCCTCCATCGCCGCCTTGGTCGCCAGAAGGCCACCGAACGCGCCGATACCAAGTCCCGAATGCGGATCGGTATGCCCGCCCGCCTGATAGCCCAGCCCCTCGCGCGGGGCACGGTGGGTGGCGGCGGCCTGACAATTGCCGGGAATCGCGTCGTATTCGGCATACATGCCGATCACTGGGCCACCCCCGTTCGACCATTCGGCACAAAAGGCGGTAGGCATTCCGGCGCTGCCTTCCTCGACGGTGAAGCCCTCGGCGCGCAGCCGCGTCACATACCATTCGGCCGAGCGATATTCGCGCCACGCCGTCTCGCCATAGTGAAAGATCGTGCTGCACCATTCCGACAGCTCGGGCATCCGGGCATCGACCACGCCAAGGGCGTGGGTCTGGGCGTCTGTCAGGGTCATGCGCGTCCTCCTTGGAGCAGAGTTAGCCAGCGGCGGGGCGCGCATCATAGTGAAACCTTTTCCTTGCATCGGCAAAAATTGCTCACCTTACTTGTCGCAATGACCCTTCAAGGAGCCGCCGATGTCCCGCATCCCCTCGACCCAGGCCCTGCGCGCGCTGGAATGTTTTGCGCGGCACGGCACCGTCTGGGCCGCCGCGGACGAGCTGAACCTGACGCGCAGCGCGGTCAGCCACCAGCTGCGCCTTTTGGAGCGTGATCTGGGCTTCACGCTCTTCAACCGTGTCGGCACCCGGATCGAGCTGACGCCGCGCGGGCGTGCCTATGCGGGCGACGTGCGCGGCGCGCTCAGCGCCATCGCCGGATCGGCGGCGCGCAATGCGGGGCACGGGCTTTCTGGCACGCTGACCATCAGCTGTACGCCCGGCTTCGCCGCTTTCTGGCTGGCGCCGCGTATCGGCGCGTTTCGCAGTATTTGCCCCGATGTGGATATCAGGATCGTCACGCCCCGGCGCCTCGATGATGTCAGCAATCCGGCCGCGGATCTCTTCATCGCCTTTGGCAGCGGCAAGATGCAGGGGGTCGAGGTCGAGCTGCTGCAACAGGTCGAGTTCGCGCCGCTGATTTCGCCCAGCCTGGCCAACCGGCTGGGCGGTCTCGAATCCGCGCAGGACGTCTTGCGCGCGGATCTGCTGCATCTGGATGACAATACCGATTGGCGGCGCTGGCTTCAGGCGGCGGGATTGCCGACCGAAGCGGCAGAGAAAGGCCCCGTATTCAGCGACATGAACCTTGTTTATGCCGCCACGATCGCGGGGCAGGGCGTGTCCATGGGAGATGTCATCATCGGTAATGCCGCGATGGAAGCGGGGCAGCTGATCCGCGTGGGGGATGTGCGCATCGCCTCGCCCGATGCCTATTATATGTGCACGCCGCCGCAAAAGGCGGATCTGGCTCCGGCGCTTGCCTTTCGGCAATGGATCATGGCGGCCCTGCCGCGGCGCACCCGTTAGGCCTGCGCACCCTTTGGCAAATGATATTTGCCGTTAGCGCGAAAACAATTCGTTTGTGCCGGGCCGCGCGCCGCCTCTACGCTTTGGCGTCAAAGGGAGCGTGGAATGACGGTAGCGACGCGGGCGGCAGAAATCGGCGTAAAGGGGATCGGAAAGGATTTCGGCACCTTCACCGCGCTTGACGACATCTCGCTGACAGTCGGGCGTGGCGAGTTCCTGACCCTTCTCGGCCCCTCGGGATCCGGCAAGACCACTTTTCTCATGCTGCTGGCGGGGTTCGAGGACGCAACGCGCGGCAGCATGACCCTCGACGGGCAGGACATGACCCGCGTGCCCGCCGAAAAGCGCGGCTTCGGCATGGTGTTTCAGGGCTATGCGCTGTTTCCGCATATGACAGTCGAGCAGAACATCGCCTTTCCGCTCAAGGTGCAAAAGCGGCCCGCGCGCGAGATCAAGGCGCGCGTTTCGGACATTGTCGAGATGGTCGGCCTCGGCGGGCATGGCCACAAGCGGCCCGCGCAACTATCGGGCGGTCAGCAACAGCGCGTGGCGCTGGCCCGTGCGCTGGCCTGCGAGCCGCCCGTGATGCTGCTGGACGAGCCATTTTCGGCGCTGGACAAGAACCTGCGCGGCCAGATGCAGGACGAGGTGCGGCGCCTCCACCGCGAGACGGGCACGACATTCGTCTTCGTCACCCATGACCAATCCGAGGCCCTGGCCCTGTCGTCTCGCGTCGCCATTTTCGAGGCGGGCAAACTGCAACAGATCGCACCCCCGCGCGAGGTGTATGAGCGGCCGGAAAACCGCTTCGTTGCCGAGTTTCTGGGCGACATCAACCTGCTGCCTTTGAGGGACACGATGCGCGACGGGGACATGCTGCGCGGCACATTCGCCGGGCGCACATTGCGCGCGCCGGGGCATGAGAACGGGCAAACGCTGGCCGTGCGGCCCGAATACATGAGCCTTGGCCACAGCCAGCCGGGCAGCGGCAACGCGATTCCGGCGAAAGTCACGGACCTCACCTATCTGGGCGCCGAGACGCGCATCGACCTGCGCGGGCCCGAGGGCACCGACATCGTGCTGACCCATGCCTCGGGCGATCTGCCACCGGACCTCGCCCCCGGCAGCGACATCTGGGCCAGCTGGCCCGAGCAGAAGGGCTTCCTTCTGTGAGTGAATGACCAACAAGGGAGAATGATAATGAAACAGAATCAGACATTTACCGACGATCAGCTGGAACTTCTGGCCCAGAAGGCGCGGACCGGCAAGATCAGCCGCCGCAAATTCGCGCAGCTGGGCGCGGCCCTTCTGGGCACTGCCGCACTGGCCAGCCGCGGTGCGCCAGTGCTGGCGGATGACGGGCAGATCGTCTTTGTCAGCTGGGGCGGCGACGCCGTCGATGCCTATGACGACGCCTATGGCAAGCCGTTCGAGGAGGCGACGGGCATTCGCGTGCGCCAGGACGGCTCGGGCCCGACCGAGGGCGCGATCCAGGCCCAGTTCGAGAGCGGCAGCCCCAGCTGGGATATCGTCGATGCCGATGCCTTTTCCGCCGAGACGCTGGGCAAGAAGGGCATGATGGAGCCGATCGACTACAGCGTGGTCGACAAGTCCAAGACGCGCGAAGGCTTCGGCTGGGAATACGCGGCCTCGAGCTATTTCTTCAGCTATATCATCGCCTATGACGCCACCAAGTTCGGCGACAATCCCCCCACCTCGATGGCAGATTTCTTTGACACCGAGACATATCCCGGCAAGCGGTCCATGTACAAATGGGGCGCCGGCATGTGGGAGGCGCTCTTGATGGGTGACGGCGTCGCGCAGGCGGATCTCTACCCGTTGGATATCGAGCGCGCCCATGCCAAGCTGCAGGACTTCAAAGAGCATGTGATCAGCTTCTGGGGCAATGGCGCCGAGAGCCAGAGCCTGATGCTGGACGGCGAGGCGTCAATGGCGCTGATCTGGTCCACGCGCGCGCGCCTTCTCGATCAGGACACCGATGGCGAGGTCAGCTTCATCTGGCAGGACGGCATCCTGTCGCCCGGCACGATGGCGGTGATCAAGGGCAATCCCGGCGGCGCCGACGCGGCGATGAAGTTCATCGCCTCCGCGCAGGACCCGGAAAAGCAGCTGGTCATGTTCGACATGCTGAGCCAGGGCCCCGCCAACCCGGCGGCCGATGATCTGATCCCCGAGGATCAGCGCAAATACAATCCCGTCGCGCCCGACAACTTCGCCAAGCAGATCCCGCTGGATGTGGCCTGGTACGAGGAAAATTATGGCGCCGCGCTGGACGAGTATCTGGCCATCATCTCGGCCTGATCCGGCCTGACACTTTCGGCCCGTCCTGCACCTGCGCCGGGCGGGCCACCTGACCTCGGGGACGCCCATGATCCGCCCATCCCGCTCCTTGATCCTTCTGGCGCCGCTGCTGGCGTTTTTGGCGCTGGCCTATGTGCTGCCGTTTCTGGGCGTCATCGGGTGGAGCGTTACGCTGCCCCAGCCCGGCATTCAGAATTACACCACCGCCTTGAGCGATCCGCTGATCCTGTCGGTCTTCTGGCGGACCTTGCGCATCTGCGCGATCGTCACGGTGATCTCGGTCGTTATGGGCTACATCCTCGCGCTTCTGTGGGTGCGCGGCACGCCGCTGGTGCGGACCCTGACCGAGCTGTGCGTCCTGATCCCCTTCTGGATTTCGGTCCTTACCCGCGCCTTCGGCTGGCTGGCGCTTCTGTCCAGCCGCGGCTTGCTGAATGGCTGGCTGGAGGGAATGGGCATCATCGACGATCCCCTGCGCCTGGTGCGCAACGAATTTGGCGTGATCGTCGGCATGGTGCATTTTATGATCCCCTTCGCGGTCTTCCCGCTTGCCTCGGCCATGCGCAGCGTGGATGAGCGCGTCTTGATGGCAGCGAGAGGGATGGGCGCGGGGCGCACGCGCATCTTTGCCCAGGTCTTCGTGCCGATGACGGCGGCGGGCCTCATGGGCGCGGCCCTGCTGGTCTTCGTCTTTGCCATCGGCTTCTTCATTACGCCCGCAATCCTCGGGGGCGGGCGCAGCGTCATGGTGGCCGAGATGATCTATCTACGCATCTTTCAGTCGCCCGATTGGGGGCTGGCGGCGGCGGTCAGCGTGATCCTGATGGTCGCGATCTCGGCAGCGCTGGCGCTACTGCTGAAACAGCTCAGCCCCAAAGGTGCCCGATGAGCATCCTGCGCCCCGGCCCGCTGGCCATCATCCTTGCCGCGCTGACCGGCCTCTTCATGCTAATGCCGCTGCTGTCGGTGATCCCCGTATCCTTCACGCCCAAGCGGTTTCTGTCGGTCCCCACGGACGAGCTGTCGCTGCGCCATTACCGCACGTTGATCGAGGATCGTGAGTGGATCGAGGGGATCTGGCTGTCGCTGCGTGTGGGCGTCTTGTCGGCGGGGATCGCCACGGCGCTGGGCACGGTCTTCAGCCTCGGGATCTGGATGTTCCGCCCGCGCTTTGCGGGGCTGCTGATGGGCATCGCCCTTCTGCCCATGGTGGCGCCACCAGTGGTGTCGGCGCTGACTCTCTACTTCTTTTTGATCACGCTGACGCAGATGAACGACGTGATCGCCTATGACACGATGCTGGGCGTCGTTCTGGCGCATTCGGTGATGATCGTGCCCTTCGCCGTGGTGCTTGTCTCAGTTTCGCTGGCGCAGGTCGACCGGCGCATGGACCTTGCGGCGCGCGCGATGGGCGCGTCCCTTGGCACGCGGGTCTTCAAGGTGATCCTGCCCAACATCAAGTTCGGCGTGATCGCGTCGTTTTTTCTGACCTTCGTGCTGTCGTGGGAAGAGATTGCCGTGACGATCTTCATCACCTCGGTCGATGCGGTCACGCTGCCGCGCCTCATGTGGCAGGGCCTGCGCGACAATATCGACCCGGCGATCGCCGCGATTTCCGTTGTGCTGATCGTGATCGTCGCGGCGGTGGTGGTGGGCCGGGCGATCTGGACGGCGGCAAGGGCGCGCTGAGCGCGCGCCCTCAGGAGGCTCAGCGCAAACCGCTTGTCGCGATCTCGCCTGCCAGTTGGCGCATCACCGCGCCACGTGCGGCGGCGATGTCCTGCGCCGTGGCATCCCCGGCGATCGGCACCGACAGCGCAAAAAGGCGCGCCCGGTCGCGGCCATTCTCGGGCGCGACGAAGTATTGGCCCGACATGCGGAACGTGCCATCTGAATAGGCCAGCATCTCTTCGATGCGCAGCTCCAACTCTGCATCGGGCCGGTCAAGAAAGGGCCACGGCTCGCTTGCCACGCGCGCGCCGGTGATTTGCGACAGGTAGCGCGTCAATTCCAGTGTGAGGGCGCGCGCCGGGTCATCGGCCCAGAGCAGGCCATCACCCGCCACGATTCGTCCGTCGGGGCCCGAGACCCAGATCTCTTCCGAGGCGGCATAGGTTGGCAAGGACACGGCGCGCAGCGATACCGAGCCGTAGGAAATGCGCTGCGTCATGCCCGCATCGGCGCGGGGCACGGCCACACGCTCGTCCGGGGCGCCACATCCGGCAAGGGCGGCCAAGGCGGCCAGCGTGGTGAGGGGGGCAGTCTTCATCATGTCATTACCGTCCTGTCAGCAGCGAGTTGGGATTGCGCTCGATCGCGCGGGCCAGGGACGCGACCGCCTGTGCTGCGCGCTCGATCTCGCGCAGAGTGTTGCGGGCATCGCGCCCCAGACCGTTATTGGCCTGATAGCCTTCGATGGTAGTGCCCGCCTGCGATAGGACAACGCGGGCCTGTTCGATAAGTCGGGGCAGATCGCGGCTGGCCTCGGCAAAGGTATCGGCCGCGTTGCTGGCGGAATTGAGCGTATCCTTGGCCGTGTCCACCACGCCGGAGTTGCGCAATTCTTCCAGAACGCCGCTCAACTCGGTCAGCGCGCCGTTGAGGCTGGCGGGCAGCTCGCGGGTGCTTTGCTGGTTGAGGAAGCTGTCGACCGTGGTGACCAGCTCGGTCACTTGATCTGCCATCTGGTCGATGGCGACCTCCTCGATATTTGCGGCGACGCCCTCGATCCGGGCGACCAGATCCGGCACGCCTTCGACCGCGGAATTGACGCCTTGCGCAGCCTCGGCCGCATCATCCAGCGCCTTGCCCAGACGCTCGGACAGGGCCGCCTCGTTGAAGCCTTCGATCAAGGTCGCCAACTGGTCGACCGCCTCGTTGATCTGGCCCGGCACGGCGCGCAGATCCTCGTCGTTGATGGCGCCGCGCGCGTCCGCCAGAAGGCCGTTGAGGTTTTCGGGCGCGTTGCGCACCCCTTCGCTGGTGATCAGCGCGTTGATATTGCCCAGCAGGTTGATCGCCTGGTTCATCACCTCTTCGACGGGCAGATCGTTAATCCGCTGGAACACACCCTCGGCGGTGGCCGACACGTCCGAGATGTCGCTCTCGGTGGTCGGGATGCGCAGGCCGCTATCGCCCATATCCTCGATCGTCGCGGGCGCGGCATCCGGCACCTCCGCCAGCTCTACCTTCAGGCCACCCGTCAGGATCGACGTCGTCGCAAGGCGGGCGCGCAGGCCGTTTTCGACCCGCTCGCGCAGGAACGCCAGCGCCGTTTCCTCGTTCTGATCGCCCTCGAGGCCCAGCCGGCCGGGACGGATCGCCATGGTCGCTATCAAACGAACACGGTTGTCGCCGAACCGCTCGGAATCGACGAGCCCGTTGAGCGAGCTGACGCGGCCGATATTGAGCCCGGCCAACTCGACCGGCGCATCAACGGCGAGACCCGCGATGTTTTCCTCGAATACGGCAGAAATGGTCAGCGTCTCGCCCTCGTCACCCGAGAAGATGCTGGCCCGCGCCGATGCCTCGTCGGTGTAGACGGTAATCGTCGCGCCCGGCTCGACCGGCTCGCCGCCCGACACCATCGTGCCGAAGGTGACGCCGCCAGAAATCAGCGAGGCGATGGACGAAAAGTCCAGCGCTGCGCCGCCCGGCCCAAGCGTGAAGGAAAAGCCGGACGTGTCCCAAAAGCGGGTGGACGTGTCGATCAAGCGATCATGCGGGGCAAAGATGATCGCCTCCGCTTCGGCGGTGCTGCCATCCTGGCTGATCTGCGTCTTGCCGATGCGGCCGACGTTGAGGCCCTGATAGATGATCGGCGCGCCTTCGGTCAGCGAAACGCCCTTGCCCGCGCGCAGCGTGACCAGCACGCCCTCATCGTTCAGCCGTTGCAGTGGCGCGTCGGCGAGGCCGGTGAATTCGTAGGTTTCCCGGCCCGGCTCGCCGTCCCAGAGACCTTCCAGATAGACACCCGACAGCACCGTATCGAGGCCCGATACGCCCTGAGCCGTCACCTCGGGGCGCACGACCCAGAATTGTGCGTCCGCGTCCACGTAGCTCGCCACGTCCTTATGAACGCGCACCGACACGACGACGCTGTCCAAACCTTCGGAAAACCCGACATCCTCGACCATGCCCACGGTCACGTCCCGATAATGCAGCTCGGTCGTCCCGGCGGTGATGCCGGACGCGTTTTCGAACGCGATCTGGATCAGTGGACCCTGGTCCAGATACGTCTTTACCGCCACGCCGATCACGGCCACGAAGGCGATCAGAGGCACCAGCCAGATGACCGAAATGCGCCGAAAGGGGCTGCCCTTGGCGGCCTTGACCGGGGGAGGGGGCGGTGTGCCGTCTGTTTGTGTCACGCCGTGGATTCCTTTGCTGTGCCCGGAGCTGTTGTGACCGGTGCCGCGTTTGATGATGCGTCACGCGCCTCGTCCGTGCCGTCCTGGGCGGGCTTGCGGCCCGTATCCCAGATCAGGCGACTGTCGAAGCTCTGAGCGGATATCATGGTAAAGATGACGGACAAGGCGAAAAAGATGCTCGCCCGTCCGGGGGATATGTTGACCAGCGTTTGCAGCTGCACGAGCGATGACAGGACCGCGACGACGAAGACGTCGATCATCGACCAGCGCCCGATATACTCGACGACCTCATAGAGTTTCTGGCGCAAGTCATCCGAAATCTGCGGACCGCGCTTCACTCCGATCACCAGCCCGAGGATGATGATGAACTTGCCGATCGGAATCACCGCACTGGCCAGCAGGATGATGATGGCCACACCCCATGATCCGTATTGGGCGATCTCGACGGCGCCGCCGATGATGGTGCTGCTGGAGGACGACACCAGTGTCTTGGTCTCGAGCATCGTGTAGAGGTTGGCCGGGATATAGCAGGCCACGCCCAGAACCCACCAGGCCATGACCTTTTGCAGCGATCTGGGATCGCGCGAATTGATCTTGCCGCCGCAGCGCGGGCAAATTTCGGTGCCCGGCGGCGACACGCGGGTGCAGCGCCTGCATCCGATCAGGTTCATCTCTTTGGCAGTTTTCATGGTTGCAGGGACTTCCAGATCGAATAGCGGCACATCACCACATCCGTGGCGACGACGATGATCATCAGAATGGCGAACATCCATGCGGCGGGGCCGAGGCTGACCTCGGCCAGATCGCTCAGCTTGACCAGCGCGACGGCGCAGCCAATGGCAAAGATCTCGGCCATGGACCATGGTGTGAGGTCTTCGGCGAGGCGAAAGGCGTGGCGCGCGAAGGGGGCCGGCGGCTGATCGCGGATGACGGGGACCAGCACGTAGATCAGCAACATCAGCCGGACCATCGGGATGATGACGATGAAGGCCAGGATCGCCGGCGCCAGAAGAGCGAGCGACCCGGTGAAGGCCAGGCTGGTCTGCACGATCGAGGTGCCGTGCGTCAGCCCGCCCGCGCCGATCGTCAGAAACGGAAAGAACATGGCGCCTGTGATCAGGATCAGAATACTGGCGGCCATCGCGATGATCCACTTGCCGGCCTTGCGGCGCGGCGCGATCAGAACCGAATGGCACCGACCGCAATAGGCGCGCTCGTCCTGTTTTACCGGCGGCACGGAATAGACAAGGTCGCAATGCGGGCACGCGATCAACGCATCCAGCGGATCGTCCTGGCCCGAGGCCGCAATATGCTGCGTTTCTGTCATGGCGCTCCATTGTCGTCGCACTGGCCGTGATCCGCAAGCGGTCAGACCGTTCAGTGGGTTGGCCTACCGCGTTCAGCGGCAAGATCGCATCAATTAGCCCGCCACTGTGCTGAATCGACCGCAATCTGCCCCGGATGACGCATTCTTGATGCGCGCAGCCCGTGGGCTTGGCTGGGGTCGACATGGGCCTTCCGCCTCTGACATCGTCCAAAGGGGGCGTTTGCAGGGCCTGATTCTGCGCGCCTCATGATGGACCCTTGGGGGGTGGGGCTTTGCGGGGGAGCTACATCCTGAGACGTGATCCGCGCGCTCTGATCGAACGGGCAGAACGAGCCGCCCGATCAGACGCCGGGCACAGCGTAGGGCGCAAGACGCTCGCGCAGGAAATCCAGCATCTCGGCGCCGCCCTGCGCGGGGGGATGATCGCGCGAGGTGATCATCGCCGTCTCGTGCCGGATCTGCGGCGCGAAGGGGCGCCAGGCGGTCCCATCTGCCAGATCGGCCTGCGCATTGATCGGGTCGATGATGGCCAGCCCCCCGCCCGCCGCCACCAGATTGCGCGCGATGGCGTAGTAATAGCTGAACGCGCGGTATCGTAGCGGCATGCCGGCCTCCAGCATCATGCGCTTCAGCTGGCGATCCGTGACGTGATCGCCGTTGACGCCGATCATGCCGCGCCCGGCCAGATGTGCGGGCGTGATCACCTTTTCGGCGGCCAAAGGGTCGTCCGCCTGCATGATGCACAGGCACTCCATGGCAAAGATGTCTGCCTCCAGTCCGGCGACGGGCACGGGCGTATCGATCAAGCCGATATCGATCTGTCCGCTGGCCGTCCAATCCGCGATCTGGCGCGAGGAATGGACGCGCAGCTCGATATGGGTGCCGGGATGCAGGGCCTGAAATTCGGCGATGGCCCGGGGCAGGAAATGCATGGACAGCGCGCCGTTGGTTGCGATGCTCAGCCCCCCGGCCCAGCCCTGACGGATCTCGTCCGCGCGCTGCTCGACCCGCGCAAGGGCCATCAGGCCCTGGCTGATCTCGCCGCGCAGCTGCAGAGCCTCGCCGGTGGGGGCGAAGAAGCCGCGATTGCGGTGAAAGAGGCGAAAGCCCAGCTCCTCCTCCAGATTGCCGAGCGCGATACTGACTGCGGGCTGTGTCAGATTCAGGCGCTGCGCCGCGTTGCTGACCGATCCCGCCTCGAAGAGCGCGTTAAAGACTTCGAGGTGGCGGAGCTTGAGGCTCATCGCGATCCTGCCTTGCGATGTATAAGGAAAACGAAATTTATTATTGCACATATTAAATTGCTAAATTCAAGGCCGGTTCCTACCGTAGGGTCAACTGGACCGGAACGGAGCGTCTGCCAAGATGGATGGATCGGGCTACAAGGGTATGGAGGACGAGCGCGGTCTATGGGTCGAAGGCTGGTCGAACCGCTCTTATTGGTTGGACGGGCTCACCCCGCCCGAGATCCCCGGCGGCGATCTGCCGCGCGAGGTGGATGTGGTCATCGTCGGCTCGGGCTATACCGGCCTCAACGCCGCGATCGAGACGGCGCGGGGCGGGCGCAGCACGCTGGTTCTGGACGCCGAAGTGCCGGGCTGGGGCTGCAGCAGTCGCAATGGCGGGCAAATCAGCACCTCGATCAAGCCCTCTCTCGCGAAACTGGCCGCGCGCCATGGCCGGGACCGTGCCGAGGCAATTCGCGCCGAGGGGCGCGCCGCGCTCGACTGGATCGGCGAACGGATTGAGGCCGAGGGTATCGATTGCGATTTCCGCCGCTCGGGCCGGTTTCACGCCGCCCACACGCCCGCCGCCTATGAAGAGCTGGCCCGCGATGCCGACATCCTCCGCCGCACCGAGGGGATCGAGGTCGAAATGATCCCGCGGGCCGAGCAGCGCCGCGAGCTGGGCAGCGACGCCTATCACGGTGCGGCCCTGTTTCCCCGGCACGGATCGCTGCATCCGGCGCGCTACGTGCATGGCCTGATCCGAACCGCGCTGGACGCGGGCGCACGGATCATGGGCGAGACGCCCGTGACGGGCATCACCTCGGGCCCTACGGGACACGAGGTGCAGACCCCGCGCGGCACAGTACGGGCGCGCGACGTGATCGTGGCGACCAATGGCTATACGACCGGCGTGACGCCCTGGCAGCAGCGCCGCGTCATTCCCATCGGCAGCTACATCATCGCGACGGAGCCGCTGGATGGGGGCGTGATGGATCGCCTTTTCCCAACGGACCGCATCGCCAGCGATACCTGCAAAGTGGTCTATTATTACCGCCCGTCGCCGGACCGCACGCGCATCCTCTTCGGCGGGCGCGTGTCGGCGGGCGAGACGGACACGTCGATCAGCGGCCCGCGCCTGCATCACGACATGTGCCGCATCTTTCCCGAGCTGCGCCAGACTCGCATCAGCCATAGCTGGATGGGCACGGTGGCTTATACGTTCGACGAGCTGGCCCATTGCGGCACGCATGACGGGGTGCATTACGCGATGGGCTATTGCGGTTCGGGCGTGTCGATGGCCAGCTATCTGGGCATGCGCATGGGTCAGAAGGTGCTGGGATTGAAAGAGGGGCAGACTGCCTTCGACGATCTGCCCTTTCCGACGCGCCCCTTCTACACCGGGCGGCCCTGGTTCCTGCCGGCCGCCGTCGCCTGGTATCGCTGGAACGATGCCCGCCAGAGGGACCGTGCCATGGCGGGATAAGACGAACCCCCAAAGGCCACCGGAATACCGGGGCCATTCATCCAACAGAGGAGATAACGATGAGAAACAAGATCGCATTGACCGCGGCGGCGGGCCTGATGGCCTCGACCGCACTGGCCCCGATGGCAATGGCCCAAGGCAAGGAACTGACCGTCGCCAGCTGGGGTGGCTCGTACCAAGAGGCGCAGAGCAAGGCGCTCTTTGAGCCCTACGAGGCCAATACCGGCAACACCGTCAAGCAAGAGACCTATGGCGGCATGTCCGACGTGCGCCTGCAGGTGTCATCCGGGCAGGTGACGCTGGATGTGGTGGTCAGCGGATCGGGATCCGCCGCACGCGCCGGGGCCGAGGGCCTGCTGGAGCCGTTGGACTATGACGTGATCGACGTCAGCAACTTCCCCGAGGAGTTCTATAGCGAGTATTGCGTGGGCGGCGACGTCTTCTCGGTCGTGCCTGCGTTCAGCACCGCCAAATTCGGCGAGGATGGCCCGCGCGGCTGGGCTGATTTCTGGGACACCGAGAAATTCCCCGGCACCCGCGCCTATCGCGGCACCGTCTCGGGCGCTTTGGAGCCTGCGATGATGGCGCTGGGCGTCGCGCCCGAGGATGTCTACGCCGAATTGAGCAGCGAGGAGGGCATCGAGCGCGCGCTGGACAAGATCCGCGAGTTGAAGCCCAATATCGCTGTCTTCTGGACCTCGGGTGCGCAGCAGGCGCAGCTGATGAAGGATGGCGAGGTCGACATGTCGAGCGGTTGGAATGGCCGGTTCGACAACGCCGCCGCTGATGGCGCCGAAGTGTCCTATTTCTTTGATCAGGGCCTTCTGGATTACGACTGCTTCGCCATCCCGAAGGGCGCGCCCAACAAGGATCTCGCGATGGAGTTCCTCGCCGAGATCTCGAAGCCCGAATACCAGGACGATCTGCCCAAGTTCATCACTTACGGGCCGACCAATTCGGCCGCCTACGAGACCGGCGAGATCACTGACGAAGTGGCCGCAAGCTTGCCCTCGGCCCCCGAGAACATGGCCAAGCAGCTGCCCATCTCGCTGGAGTGGTATGCCGAATGGGAGCAGATTGCCGCCGAGATGTATCAGGAAATGCTGACCGAGTAAGCGATTGCCAAAGGACGCGGGCAGCGCGCGCCGCCCGCGTCCCAATGATAAATGAGGGAGCAAGATATTGACCACCAGAGCCGAAGCCCTGCCCATCACCGTGCGCGCCGTGACCAAGACCTATGGGCGCGTGCATGCGCTGGACGATGTCTCGCTGGATGTGAAGAGTGGCGAATTCCTGACGCTGCTGGGGCCTTCGGGATCGGGCAAGACGACGCTGCTGATGGTGCTGGCCGGCTTTACCCGCCCCGACAAGGGCAGCCTGCGCTTTGGCGAAGAGGAGATGATCCGCACCGCGCCGCATCTGCGCGGCGTCGGCATGGTGTTCCAGAATTACGCGCTTTTCCCGCATATGACCGTGGCCGGGAATGTGGGCTATCCGCTGCGCCTGCGCGGGGTGTCCAAATCCGAGCAGGCCGAGCGGATCGAGCGCGCGCTGGATCTGGTGCAGCTGGGCGGCTATGGCGATCGCGGGATTGAACAACTCTCCGGCGGGCAGAAACAGCGCGTCGCGTTGGCCCGCTCGATCGTGTTCGAGCCGCGCATTCTGCTGATGGACGAGCCGCTGAGCGCGCTGGACAAGAAGCTGCGCGACCGCATGCAGATCGAGCTGCGGCACCTGCACGAGCAGCTGGGTATGACCACGGTTTACGTGACCCACGACCAGCGCGAGGCGCTGACCATGTCCGACCGGATCGCCGTGGTGAACCATGGCCGCATCATGCAGCTTGCGACGCCGCAACAGCTCTATGACCGGCCCGAGAACAAGTTCGTGGCGGATTTCATCGGCGATTCGACATTCCTCGCCGTGACGCGGGACGGGCAGGGGGTGCGCTATGGCGGCACGGCCCTGCAGATGGACGGGGTGGTGCCCGCCGGGGACGACCTCGTGCTGATGATCCGCCCCGAGCGGGTGCGCCTGCTGGACGGCGAGGCGCCCGCGGGGACAAACGTTCTGGAGGCCACCGTGACCGAGCTCGTCTATCAGGGCGAAAGCTATCTTCTCTATGCGCGGCTGGAGGACGGGGTCGAGATCGCCGTGCGGGGCGCGATCCGCGAGGGGACTTTTGGCAAGCTGCCGCGCGCGGGCAGCGCGGTGAAACTGGGTCTGCACCGGGCCGATACGGTCGTCATCGCGGATGGGGGCAGCTAGATGGCCGTGACCGAGACCCCGCACGACATGCACGCCGCGGGCCTGCGCCGCGACGAGCGGATGGAGCGCTGGAAGCTCTTCGGCCTCGGCTCTCCCGCGCTTCTGCTGGTGATGGTGATCCTCGTCATTCCGGTCGGCTGGCTCTTCTACGTGTCTTTCGTGGGCGCGGATGGCAGCTTCTCGCTGGAGAATTACGAGCGGATGGTGTCGCGCAAATCCTACATGCGCATCTTCATCACCACCTTTCAGGTCAGCATCCTGACCACCGCGCTCTGCATCCTGATCGGCTATCCGCTGGCCTATTTCATGTCGCAGCTACCGGCGAAATGGGCGGGTCTGTGCCTCGTCACCGTGCTTCTGCCGTTCTGGACCTCGCTTCTGGTGCGCACCTATGCCTGGCTGGTGCTGCTGCAGAAGCAGGGCCTCGTGAACCAATGGGCGATCAATATCGGCCTCTGGGACGAGCCGCTGAAATTCGTGCATAACATGACGGGCACGCTGATCGGGATGGTGCATATCATGCTGCCCTTCCTGATCCTGCCGGTCTATGGCGCGATGCGGGCGATCGACGCCGACTACCTCAAGGCCGCGTCCAATCTCGGTGCCAGTCCCAAGCGTGCCTTCTGGACCGTGTTCTTTCCGCTCTCGACGCCGGGCCTTTTCGCGGGCTCGCTCATGGTTTTCGTGCTCTGCCTCGGGTTTTTCGTGACGCCCGCCGTGCTGGGCGGCGGCCGCGTCATCATGGTGTCGATGAAGATCGTCTCGAACATCGAGCTTTTCGTGAACTGGGGCGCGGCGAGCGCCTTGGGCGTGGTCCTTCTGGTCATGACCGGCATCATCCTCTGGATCGCGTCGCGCTTCCTTCGGCTCGAGCAGATGGCGGGGGGAGGTCACTGATGCTGGCATGGCTCAAATCCCCCGCGTCAGAGACGCAAGTGACGCATGGCCAGCGCCTCTGGCTCTATGTCTTCGCGGGCGTCGCGATGACGCTGCTGGTGCTGCCGACGCTGATCGTGATCCCGATGTCCTTCTCGGATTCGCAATATCTGGAATTCCCGCCCGAGGAATGGTCGCTGCGCTGGTATCGCAACTATTTCGGCTCGCCCGAATGGATGCTGGCCACGCGCACTTCGCTGACGGCCGCCGTTCTCACGATGCTGGTGGCGACCCCCATCGGCGTGCTGGCGGCCTATGCGCTCCACGCGTCCAAGCTGCCCTATATCCGCGCGGCCTTTGTCCTCTTTATCACGCCGATGATGGTGCCTGTCGTGCTGATCGCCATCGGCGCCTTCTATGCCTATGTGAAACTCCAGATCCTCTACACCATGACCGGGCTGGTTCTGGCGCATAGCCTTTTGGCCATTCCGCTCGTGGTGATCGTCACCGGCTCTGCGCTCAAGGGGTTCGACATGAATCATGAGATGGCGGCGCGGTCTCTGGGCGCGCCGCGCTGGAAGGCATTTCTGACGATCACCCTGCCGCAGATCCGATTCGCGGTGGTCACGTCGATGCTGCTGTCGTTCCTTGCCTCTTTCGACGAGGTGGTGATCGCCATGTTCATTTCGGGCGGCGACAACCCGACGCTGACGCGCAACATGTTCAATGCCTTGCGCGATCAGATCGACCCGACCATCGCCGCGATCTCGACCATCATGGTACTGATCACGACGCTGATGATGGTGCTTGCTGCAGTCTTTGGGCGTGATAAGTCCTGATCCCGATGGAACGCTATGAGTATATCGTGGTCGGCGCAGGCTCGGCCGGTGCGGCGCTGGCGGCAAAGCTGGCCCAGCTGGGAAAATCCGTGCTGCTGCTCGAGGCGGGCGGCACCGGGCGGCATCCTTGGGTCAATATCCCGCTGGGCTATGGCAAGGTCTTCCACGACGCGCGGTTCAACTGGAAATACACGACCGAGGCCGAGCCCGAACTGAACGGGCGCGGGATCTACTGGCCGCGCGGCAAGGTGCTGGGCGGCTCGTCGGCGATCAACGCGATGGTCTGGGTGCGCGGGCACCCGAACGATTATGCCGAATGGGGCGCCGCCGCGCCCGGCTGGGGCTGGGAGGATGTCGCGCCCGTGTTCCGCCGGCTCGAGAAATGGAGCGGCGGCGAGAGCCAGCATCGCGGCGGGCTCGGCCCGCTGAGCGTGACCGACATGGACGGCTGGATGCACCCGCTGACCCGCGCCTATGTGAAGGCCGCCGAGGAGGCGGGCATCCCGACCAATACCGACTATAACGGCGCCGCCATCGAGGGCGCGTGCTTCTACCAGATTTCCACCGCCGGGGGCCGCCGCGCCTCGACCGCGCAGGCGTATCTGCTGGCGGCGCGCAAGCTGAGGAACCTGCGGATCGAGACGGGGGCGATGGCGACGCGCGTGCTGATGGAGGGCAAGCGCGCCACCGGGATCGAATATGTGCAGCGCGGCAAGACGCGGACCGCCCATGCGGGCGAGGTGATCCTCAGCGGCGGCGCGATCAACACGCCGCAACTGATGATGCTGTCGGGCATCGGCTCCGCCGCGCATCTGAAGGAGCATGGCATCGAGGTGGTGCAGGACAGACCGCATGTCGGGCAGAACCTGATGGATCATCTGGGCAGCGATCATCTTTTCCGCACGCGCATCGCCAGCCTCAACCAAGTGCTGCGTCCGTGGTGGGGCAAGGCGCTTGCGGGGATGGATTACGTGCTGCGCCAGCGCGGGCCGCTGGCGATGAGCCTCAACCAGGGCGGCGGCTTCATCCGGCTGGCCGACGGTGATGGCCCGCCCGACACGCAGCTTTACTTCTCGCCGCTCAGCTATTCCAGCGCGCCTGTGGGCAAGCGCCCGCTGATGAGCCCCGACAGCTTTCCGGCGGTGCGCATCGGCTTCAACCCGGCCAAGCCGACCAGCACGGGCAGCATCACGCTGCGCTCTGCCGATCCGATGGCGGCGCCGGTGATGCGGGGCGGATACCTTGCCACCGAGCATGACCGCGCGCTGATGATCAAGGGCACGCGCGAAGTGCGGCGCATCGCGTCGATGCCGTCGCTCGCCCGCGTGATCGAGGCCGAGCTGGACCCCGGCCCCGATTGCGTCACCGACGACGAGATCCTCGATTTTGCGCGGCGTGACGCGTGGACCGTCTTTCACCAATGCGGCACCTGCCGGATGGGGCAGGATCCGGCGCAATCGGTCGTCGATCCCAAGCTGCGCGTGCATGGCATTGCCGGGCTGCGCGTCGCCGATGCGTCGATCTTTCCCACCATTCCCACGGGCAATACCAATGCCCCCGCCGTGATGGTGGGTGAGCGTGCGTTTGACCTAATCACCCAAGGATAGAGCCACATGAAGATCACCCGGATCGAGACCTTCACCACCGAATTCGTCGGCTTCGTGCGCCTCATGGTGGAGGATGGCAGCACCGGCTGGGGGCAGGTCTCGACCTATCATTCGGACATCACCTGCAAGGTGCTGCACCGGCAGGTCGCGCCGCATATCATGGGCCGCGATATCGCGGATCTCGATGACCTGATGGATCTGGTGGTCGAGCGTGAGCATAAATTCCCCGGCTCCTACCTGCGCCGCGCCATGTCGGGCGTCGATACCGCGATCTGGGATCTGCGCGGGCGCCGCGAGGGCAAGTCCGTGGCCGAGCTTCTTGGCGGCACGCCGGGGCGCATCCGCGCCTATGCCAGCTCGATGAAGCGGGACATCACGCCCGCCGATGAGGCCGAGCGGATGAAGCGGCTGCGCGATGCGCATGGCTTTGACGCCTTCAAGGTGCGCGCGGGGGCCGAGGTGGGGCGCGGGCGCGACGAATGGCCGGGCCGGACTGAGGAGATCATACCCACGATGCGCCGCGAATTGGGCGATAGCGCCGCGCTGCTGATCGACGCCAACAGCTGCTATGCGCCCGCGCAGGCGATCGAAGTGGGCCGGATGCTGGAGGATCACGGCTATGAGCATTTCGAGGAGCCGTGCCCCTATTGGGAGCTGGAGCAGACCCGCGAAGTGACCGAGGCATTAGATATTGCCGTGACCGGGGGCGAGCAGGATTGCGATCTGCCGACATGGAAACGGATGATCGACATGCGCGCGGTCGATATCGTGCAGCCCGATATTCTCTATCTGGGCGGCATCGCCCGCACCCTGCGCGTGGTGAAGATGGCCGAGCAGGCGGGTCTGCCGGTCACGCCCCATTGCGCGAACCTGTCGCTGGTCACGCTCTTTACCATGCACCTCTTGCGCGCCATTCCGAATGCCGGGAAATACCTGGAATTCAGCATCGAGGGCGCGGATTACTACCCGTGGCAGGAGGGGCTCTTCACCTCGGACCCCTACAGGATCGAGGATGGTCACGCCACGGTCACGGACGCGCCCGGCTGGGGCATCGAGATCAGCCCCGATTGGCTGGCGCGCGCGCATTACAGTGTCTCGGCCGCATAACAGAGACGATTTCAGGGAGAAGCGAAGATGGTAAGCCTCGACAGTTTCAAGGACCTTGCAGGGATCAAGATGGGCGCGTTCAAGCCCAAGCCGACCACCCTCACCGAGGGGCAGGAGGAATCGGCGCAGACCCTTTGGTCCTCGCCCGATGGGCTGACGAATATCGGCGTCTGGGAATGCACGCCGGGGCGCTTCACCGCTGACCGGACCTCGGCCGGGGAGTATTGCCACATCATCAAGGGCCGCGCGACGGTGCGCAACGAGGATGGCAGCACCCCGCGCGAGATCGGGCCGGGCGATCTGCTGGTCCTGCCGCAGGGCTGGAAAGGCGAGTGGGAGATCCACGAGCATATGCGCAAGCTCTACGTGATCAGCCCGTCCAGCTAAGTCTGCACCATGTTGAAAGTCGCGGCAGGCGCCATTGCAGCCCCCACCCAATACGAGGCATGACCCATGGTACCGAACGAGGCGCTGGTTGCGGCTATTCCGATCCCGGCGCTGTTGATCGGGGCCGATATGCGCGTGATTGCCGCCAATGCGGCGGCTGAGGCGGTGCTGGGCTCGGCTGGTATTGGCGGGCATCTGGCGCGGATCATCCGGACCCCTGCCGTGCTGGACGCCGTCGAGACTTGCCGCAACAGCGCCGCCGCCGCTGAGGCGCAATTCATGGCCGATGAAGCAGGTCAGGACACGCTTTATGACGTGACTTGCGCGCCGGCTGGTGAGGCCGTGCTAATCTGTCTGCGCGATGTCAGTACCGCGATGCAGACCGATATGATGCGCCGCGAGTTTGTGGCCAATGTCAGCCATGAATTGCGCACGCCGCTCACCGCGCTCTCGGGCTTTATCGAGACGCTGCGCGGCCCCGCCAAGGGTGATGTTGCCGCGACCGACCGCTTTCTCACTATCATGCAAGGTGAGGCCGCGCGGATGGAGAGGCTGGTCCATGATCTGCTGTCGCTGAGCCGGGTCGAGGCGCAGCAGCGCCATAGGCCCAAGGCTGAGGTCGATCTCAGAGATATCTGCACCGCCGCCCGCGATACCATGCGCGGTCTGGCAGAAGAGGCTGGGGCCGAAGTGATGCTCAGCCTGCCGGGCGCGCCCGTGATGGTGCTGGGCGATGCCGACCAGCTGCGGCAAGTCTGCGTGAACCTGATTGAGAACGCGCTGAAATATGGCGCCTCGGGCGGCAAGGTGGCTGTCAGTCTGACCATTGTGGCGCAAGATGCCCAGTTGCGCGAGCCTGCAGCGATCCTGTCGGTGCGCGATGATGGGCCGGGAATCGATCCGATCCATATCCCGCGCCTGACAGAGCGTTTCTACCGTATCGACAACCACCGTGCGCGCGCGATGGGTGGCACGGGACTGGGCCTTGCCATCGTCAAGCATATCGCCCAGCGGCATCGCGGGCGGCTGACGATCGAGAGCGCGCCGGGTGCGGGATGCGAAATCAGGGTCCTGCTGCCTTTGGCGGCGGACGCGCGGGGCGACTGACCCTGAGGCACCCGGCGCATTTTCCGACTTTTCCGCAAAGTGTCATCAAACCGTTACAAAACCTTTGCAAAAGCGTCGTCGCCGGACGTTAGCACCGTCGGTAGGGCGTGCGCTGCTCGTGCGTCCGTGCTTGGAAAATTCAGGAGGCCTTATGCCTTTCGCAAAACCCATCGTTTCCGCCGCCGCTATCACCGCGCTGTCCGCATCCGCAGTGTACGCGCGAGACAATGTGCAGGTTGCAGGCTCGTCCACCGTGCTGCCCTATGCCTCGATCGTTGCCGAAGCCTTTGGCGAGAATTTCGACTATCCAACGCCGGTCGTCGAATCGGGCGGCTCCTCCGCCGGGCTCAAGCGGTTCTGCGAGGGCGTGGGCGCGAACACCATCGACATCGCCAATGCCAGCCGCGCCATGCGCGAAAGAGAGGTGGCAGCTTGCGCCGAGAACGGCGTGACCGAGATCATCGAAGTCCGCATCGGCTATGACGGCATCGTCTTTGCCAGCCAGTTGGACGGGCCCGCCTTTACCGCCTTTACGCCCGGCGATTGGTACGGCGCGCTGGCCCCCAAGGTTATGGTGGATGGCGCATTGGCCGACAACACCCGCACCATGTGGTCCGAGGTGAACGCCGACCTGCCCGAGGTCGAGATCGCGGCCTTCATCCCCGGCACCAAGCACGGCACGCGCGAGGTGTTCGAAGAGAAGGTGCTGCTGCAGGGCTGCGAAGATACCGGCGCGATGCAGGCCATGATGGATGGCGGCATGGACGAGGATGCAGCGCATGACGCCTGCATATCCGTGCGCACCGATGGGCGCAGCGTGGATATCGACGGCGACTACACCGAGACGCTTGCGCGGATCGGCAGCAACCCCGAGGGCGTCGGCGTGTTTGGTCTCGCCTTTTACGAGAACAACACCGACACGCTGAAGGTCGCCACCATGAACGGTGTCGAGCCGACGACCGAGAGCATTTCGTCGGGCGAATACCCCGTGTCGCGCCCGCTGTTCTTCTACATCAAGAAGGCGCATATCGGCGTGATCCCCGGCCTCAAGGAGTTCGCGGAGTTTTTTGTGGCCGATGAGGTCGCAGGCCCCGATGGTCCGCTGGCCAATTACGGCCTCGTCTCGGATCCCGAACTGGCCGAGACCCAAGCCACCGTTGCCGAAGAAAAGACCATGCAGGGCGGTATGTAAGCCCCCTTCTGATTGGCGCCGGGGGCGGATTGTCCTGCCCCCGGCGCGCCTTTTTTCGAGACCATGAAAGTGCCCCGATGTCCCTGACCGTCCTTGCCCTGATCCTGATCGCGCTCGGCATGACGGCTTATGTCTCGGGGCGTGCGCGCGCCTTGGCGTCGGCGGGTGGGGACAGCCGCGCGCTGCATTCTCTGCCGCGCTACTACGGCGCCCACGCCGCGATGCTGGCGCTGGTTCCGGCTGTGGGGATCCTGGCGCTCTGGCTGGTCGCGCAGCCGCTGGTCCTGTCCGGCGCGGTGTCCGGCATGCTGCCCGAAAGCAATGACAGCGGCCTCATGCTGAGCGATGTGCGCCGTGTTGCGGACGGTCTGGACGCCGTCGTTTCAAAGCGCGTGGTCACCGCAGATGAGGCGCGGGCGCTGGAGGCCGACGGCACCTTGCGCGCGCTTCTGGCCGGGGTCGGTGCGCCGCTGGCCTCGGATGTCAGCGCGCCGGTTCTCGCGGCGGCGCAGGAATGGCGCAGGCTGGACGCACGCGGTGATCTGATCATGGCCGCCGTTGCGCTGATCGCGGCCTTGGCGGGGCTGGCTATCGCGTGGCGGCGTACCGACAAGAATATGCGCGCCCGAAACAGGGTCGAATCCGGGGTGCGGATGCTGCTGATCGCGGCGGCGAGCATTGCCGTGCTGACGACGATTGGCATCATCCTGTCGCTCGTCTTCACCACAATCGAGTTTTTCCGGATCTACCCGGCCTCCGAGTTCTTCTTCGGCACCACATGGTCCCCCAGCTTCGGCGGCGGCAGTGAGTTGGGCGTGCTGCCGCTCCTTTGGGGCACGCTCTACATCTCGGTTATCGCGCTGCTGGTGGCGGTGCCCATCGGCCTATTTTCGGCCATCTACCTGTCCGAATACGCCAGTCCGCGCGTGCGCGGCATCGTCAAGCCGCTGCTCGAGGTGCTGGCCGGTATCCCGACCATCGTTTACGGCCTCTTCGCGCTGTTGACGGTTGGCCCCCTGCTTCTGAGCGTCTTTGGCCGCGACGGGCTGGGCTGGATGCAGGCCGGCACGGCAGTGATGACGGCTGGCCTTGTGATGGGCATCATGCTGATCCCCTTCGTCAGTTCGCTGAGCGACGACATCATGGGCGGCGTGCCGCAGGCGCTGCGGGATGGCAGCTATGGGCTGGGCGCGACCAAGTCCGAGACGATCCGCCAGGTCGTGCTGCCCGCTGCCCTGCCCGGCATCGTCGGCGCGGTGCTGCTGGCCGCCAGCCGCGCCATCGGCGAGACGATGATCGTCGTGCTGGGCGCGGGCGCGGCGGCCAAGCTGGGTCTCAACCCGTTCGACGCCATGACCACCGTCACCGCCAAGATCGTCAGCCAGCTGACCGGGGATGCTGATTTCGCCTCGCCCGAGGCGCTTGTCGCCTTCGCGCTGGGCATGACCCTTTTCGTCATCACGCTGGGGCTGAACGTCATCGCGCTCTGGATCGTGCGCAGATATCGCGAGCAATACGAATGACCCGAAAGAGCCTGTTAGAGCCTGATGCGCGCACCCGCCGCCGGGGCGCCGCCGAGAAACGCTTTCGCGCCTATGGGGCCATCGCCATCGCGATCGGCCTCGGCTTTCTCGTGGTGCTGTTGACCACGATCATCGTGAACGGGCGTGGCGCGTTCCAGCAGACTTATCTGAGCGTGCCGGTCTACCTGGACCCCGCCAAGCTGGACAAGACCGGCAACCGCGACCCTCAGGAGATCGCCAAGGTCTCGACCTTCGGCTACACGCCGCTGATCAACGAGGCGCTTCTAAGCCAGGTTCAGAGCCTGAACATCGACACGCCGCTGGACAGCGCCAGTGATATGAAGGCGCTCGTCTCGCCCTCCGCCGCCGCGCTTTTGCGTGACCGCGTGATCGCCAACCCCCAGCTGATCGGCGACACGGTGACGTTCAACCTGCTCGCGGCCAGCCGCGTCGATGGGTATCTCAAGGGCCGCGTGGCCCGCGCCGATGTGACCCGCGACAAGAATATCGACGCCCCGCATCTGGATATCGTCGATGCGCTGCGCGAGGCGGGGTTGGCGCAAAAGGGCTTCAACAGTGCCTTCATCACTGGCGCCGATGCCAGTGAAAGCCGCCCCGAGCAGGCGGGCATGGGGGTGGCGATCCTCGGCTCGCTCGCCATGATGGCGGTGGTGCTGATCCTGTCGCTGCCCATCGGCGTCGCCGCTTCGATCTATCTCGAGGAGTTCGCGCCGAGGAACCGCTGGACCGACCTCATTGAGGTGAACATCTCGAACCTCGCGGCGGTCCCCTCGATCGTTTTCGGCATCCTCGGTCTTGCGGCCTTCATCCAATTCGCGCATCTGCCGCAATCCGCGCCCTTGGTGGGGGGCCTTGTGCTGACCCTGATGACGCTGCCGACGATCATCATCTCGACCCGCGCAAGCCTGAAATCCGTGCCACCCTCAATCCGCGATGCGGCGCTGGGTGTGGGCGCGTCGAAAATGCAGGCGGTGTTTCACCACGTGCTGCCGCTGGCCATGCCGGGCATCCTGACGGGTACCATCATCGGCATTGCGCAGGCATTGGGCGAGACGGCGCCGCTGCTGCTGATCGGGATGGTTGGCTATATCGCCACCAACTATCCCGATGGTATCCAGTCGGCCTTTCTCGACCCGAATTCGGCCATGCCTGCGCAAATATTCGAATGGGCCAAAAGGGCCGATCCGGCCTATTACGAGCGTGCCTGGGGCGGGATCATCATCCTTCTGCTGGTGCTCTTGGCCGTGAACCTGATCGCCATTCTGCTGCGCCGCCGGTTCGAGCGGCGCTGGTAACAAGAGAAAGATGGACCCCATGCAGGATATGAGAAACGACACCCACAAGATGTCCGCCAAGGGCGTCGACGTCTGGTACGGCGACACGCACGCGATCAAGGATGTGAGCGTGGAGCTGGAGGATCGCTGCGTCACCGCCTTCATCGGGCCGTCGGGCTGCGGCAAATCCACCTTTCTGCGCTGCCTCAACAGGATGAACGACACGATCGAGATCTGCCGCGTCGAGGGGGATATTCACCTCGACGGGCAGGATATCTACGACCGCCGGGTCGATCCCGTGCAGTTGCGCGCGCGGGTTGGCATGGTCTTTCAAAAGCCCAACCCGTTTCCCAAGTCGATCTACGACAATGTGGCCTATGGCCCGCGCATCCACGGCATGGCGCGGACACGCGCCGATCTGGACAGCCTTGTCGAGCAATCGCTGCGTCAGGCCGCGCTCTGGGATGAGGTCAAGGACCGGCTGGCCGCACCCGGCACGGGCCTTTCAGGCGGCCAGCAGCAGCGCCTCTGCATCGCGCGCGCCGTGGCCACGCAGCCCGAAGTACTTCTGATGGACGAGCCGTGCAGCGCGCTGGACCCGATCGCGACGGCGCAGGTCGAGGAACTGATCGCGAACCTGACCGAGGATTTCTGCGTCGCCATCGTCACCCACTCGATGCAGCAGGCCGCGCGGGTCAGCCAGAAGACGGCGTTCTTCCATCTGGGCAATTTGGTGGAATATGGCAGCACCGACCAGATCTTCACCAACCCCACCGACAAGCGCACCGAAAGCTACATCACCGGACGGATAGGATAAGTCATGAGCCAGCACATCACCTCCGCCTTCGACCGCGATCTGGAGACTGTCGAGGTGTTGATCACCCGCATGGGCGGTCTGGTCGAGCAGGCGATCCTCGATGCGGCCTCGGCTCTGGAGGCGCAGGACGAGGAGGCGGCGCAGGAGGTGCGCCGCGCCGACCGCGCCATCGACGCGCTAGAGGATCAGCTGAACGACGAGGCGGCGCGCATCATCGCCCTGCGCGCGCCCATGGGCGTCGATCTGCGCGCCATCCTCGGGGTCATCAAGATCTCGGGCAATCTGGAGAGGATCGGCGACTATGCCAAGAACATGGCCAAGCGCACGACCGTTCTGGCCGGGATGCCGCAGGTCGAGGGCGGCACCGCCGCGCTGCGCCGCATGGCGCGCGAGGTCCAGCGCCTTTTGAAGGATGCGCTCGATGCCTATGTGCGCCGCGACGCGGATCTGGCGCGCGAGGTTCTGGCGCGGGATGCCGAGATCGACCAGATGTACAATGCCGCTTTCCGCGAGCTTTTGACCTTCATGCTGGAGGACACGCGCAACATAACCCCCTGCATGCACCTGCATTTCATCGCCAAGAACACCGAGCGGATGGGCGACCATGTGACTGCCATCGCCGAGCAGGTGATCTACATGGTGACCGGCCAGCACCCGGACGACGACCGGCCCAAGGGCGATGCCACCTCTGTCGATGCAAAGATTTCGCAGACATGAGCGCGGCCATGGCATCGGGGCGGCCCACCGTCCTCCTGGTCGAGGACGAGCCGGCGCAGCGCGAAGTTCTGGCCTATAATCTGGAGGCGGCGGGCCTCAACGTGATCCGCGCGGGCGACGGCGAGGAGGCGCTGCTATTTGTGGCCGAGGGCGCGCCGGATCTGATCCTGCTGGACTGGATGCTGCCCAATGTTTCGGGGATCGAGGTGTGCCGCCAGATCAAGTCGCGGCCTGATACTCGGGCCGTGCCGATCATCATGCTCTCGGCCCGCACCGAGGAGGTGGACATGGTGCGCGGCCTCGATACCGGGGCCGACGATTACATGACCAAGCCTTATTCGCTGGCCGAGTTGATGGCGCGCGTGCAGGCGCAGCTGCGGCGCTCGCGCCCCGCCGCCGCCGGAGCGCAGCTGGAATTCGAGGATATCGTGCTGGACGGCGAGACGCACCGCGTCACGCGCGGCGGCGCCGAGGTCAAACTGGGACCGACCGAGTTTCGCCTGCTGGCCACGCTGATGGAGCGGCCGGGCCGCGTGCTGAGCCGTGAGCAACTGCTGGACCGCGTTTGGGGCCGCGACATCCATGTCGACAGCCGCACCGTCGATGTGCATGTGGGCCGCCTGCGCAAGGCGTTGGCGCAGGGCGATGCCATGCGCGCCGATGTGATCCGCACCGTGCGCGGCGCGGGCTATGCACTGGGCTAGAGCGGCGCGCCCATATCGGCCATCATCTGCCGCAGCCCGGCTTCGATCTCGCGCTTGCCCGCGCTGGCGGCGGTTTCCAATACCTTCGAGATACTGGGCGACGCCTCGGCGCCCGTGACGCGCTGGATCGGCTGATCCAGCCAGTCAAAGACGCGGCGCTGCAGCGCATCCGCCAGCCATCCGCCGTATGACGTGCCTTGCGCGCCTTGCTCGACGATCAGAACGTTGTTCGTCTTGCGGATCGAGGTCTCGATCGTCTCCCAATCCAAAGACGCACGGTCCAGGCTGCGCAGGTCGATGATCTCAGCGTCCAGCCCCAGCTCTTCGACCACTTGGCGCGTCTTTTCGACCATGGCGAGGTAGGTGAGAACGGTCAGCTTTGCACCCTCGCGCACGACCTTCGCGCGGCCCAGCGGGATAATGTAGTCGAAATCATCAACCGGCGCCGCGCCTTTCGAGGCGTAGAGCTCTACATGCTCCAGCACCAGAACCGGGTCGCGGCACAGAAGGGCCGCGTTCATCAGCCCCACGTAGTCGAAGGGCGTCGCGGGCGCGACGATGCGCCAGCCGGGAGCGGTGGCGAAGATGCCCGCGGGGTCCATCGAATGCTGCGAGCCGTATCCGGTGCCGATGGCCACTTTCGTCCGCAGGACCAACGGCATGTCGGCATCGCCGCCGAACATATGGCGGAACTTGCCGATCTGGTTGAAGACCTGATCGGCGGCGACCCACATGAAATCGGGATACATGAATTCGATGACGGGCCGCACGCGCCCATCCGCCGCCATGCCCGCTGCGATGCCGGTAAAGGCGTTCTCGCTAATCGGGGTGCCGAGGATGCGGTTCGGGAAGGCATCGGACAGACCGCGCGTCGCGCCATTGGTGCCACCCTTGAGGCGGTGAACATCCTCGCCCAGCACGACGATGCGCTCGTCCTCGGCCATCCGGCGGTGCATCACGTCGGCCACGGTATCGACGAATTTTGCCTCTTGCAGCGTGCCATCGAACTCCGCTTCCTCGGCGGTGCGGGCGCCCTTGAATTCCGACAGATCACCGCGCAGGCCCGCGTCGCGGAAGCTTTCCTCGGGCCAGAGGCTGGGGATGATGCGGGGGCGGCCCTCGTGCATTTCGGTCAGCTCGCCCGCGACATCCTCCATCAGGCCTACAGAGCGCTCCCGCAGCCGATTGATGTCATCCTCGCCGAGCACCTGCCGCTCCATCAGGTTCCGCGCCATCGCGTCCAGCGGATCGCGGGCGCGCCACTCGGCCTCTTCTTCCTTGCTGCGGTAGCCAAACGCGCTGCCGGGCAGGGGGCCGTTCTGGTGAAAGAAGCGATAGAGATCGGCCTCGATGATTGTTGGCCCGTCGCCGCCGCGCATGATTTTGTTCGCGGCCAGTGAGGCATGATAGACAGCCACCGGGTCCATTCCGTCGACCTTGAAGGCGGGGATGCCGAAGGCGAGGCCGCGCGACGACAGGCGTGGCTCGGCCGTGGATTCCTCGACCGTGGTGGACACCGCATAACGGTTATTCTCGATGAAAAAGCAGATGGGCAGTTTCCACGCCGCCGCGATATTCATCGTCTCGAGGACCGAGCCGATATTCGTCGCGCCATCACCGAAATAGCTGTAGACGACACGGTCCGTCCCGGCATTGCGATGCGCCCATGCGGCGCCCGCGGCCATGGGCACGCCGCCGCCCACGATGGCGTTGGTGCCGAGGTTCCCGGCCTCCTCCCAGCGCAGATGCATCGAGCCGCCGCGCCCCCGGCAGAAACCCTGCGCAAGGCCCATGATCTCGGCCATGGTGCGTTTCGACAGATCGCGGATCGCGGTGGGGAAGTCGTCGGTCGCGGAAATGCCGGCGGCGACGTGGCGCAGCGATTTGGCCAAAAACTGGTGGTGCGCGCGGTGCGAGCCGTTGACCTGATCGCCGTCACCCAGCGTCATGGCAGAGCCTACAGCGCCGCCCTCCTGCCCCACCGCGCTATGCGCCGGGCCGTGGACCAGCTGCTTGCCCGCGAGGTCCAATACCTTCTCCTCGAACGCGCGGATGAGGTGCAGCTGGGCGAGGATGGTGCAGCCGGTTTCGGGGTCGATGGCATTTCGGTCATCGTCGGTGACGGTGATCTGGCGCCAAGGGGCCAGAGGGGCGATATCGGTGAATTCGGGCATGGGAGATCCTCTCAGGCGACCATGTAGAGGCCGCCATTGACCTGTATCGTCTCGCCGCTGACAAAACTGGCGGCATCGCTGGCCAAGAAGGCGGCGACGCTGGCCACCTCCTCGGGCAGACCAAGCCGGGCGAGGGGGGTCTGGCGCAGCGTCTCGTCGCTGCGGGTTTTCTTGAAATCGCCGATCATGGGCGTGTCGATGATACCGGGCGCGATGGCGTTGCAGCGGATATCCGGCGCCAACTCGCGGGTGAGGCTGCGCATGAGCGCACCGACGGCGCCCTTGGCGGCAGCGTAATGCGCGTTGGTTTGCGCGCCCCTGTGCGGCGCCAGCGAGGTGAGAAAGACGATCGCCCCGCCCGGTTTCAGATGCGGCTGCGTGCGGCGGCAGATATAGAAAACGCCGTCGAGGTTGATCGCCATAAGGCGGCGCCAATCCTCGTCCGTCATCTGGGCAAAGCGCTGCGCCGGATAGATGCCTGCACCGGGGATCAGATAGTCGATCCCGCCAAAGCGGGAGATGGCCAGATCCACGAGTTTTTGTGCATCGTCGGGGTTGGCAGCGTCCCCAGCGAGGGTTGCGATACGGTCGCCGCCCAGCTCATCTGACAGCGCAGACAGCGACCCTTGGTCCCGGTCGCCCAGCACCAGATTGGCGCCCGAGCGGTGAAAGAGCTGCGCAATGCAGCGCCCGATCCCGCCCGCCGCACCAGTCAGCAAGAGCGTGCGGCCCGTGAAATCGAAACTCGCGTTCATATCAGAACCCCCTTGCGCGAAACCCGCCGTCCGACAGATGCGCGTGCCCGTTGATGAAAACCGCCGCATCGCTGGCGAGATAGACGGCCATTTCCGCCACTTCTTCGGGCGTGCCCATGCGGCCCTGCGGCGTGCGCGCCTCGATCGCGGCGAGGTCCAGCTTGCCCTCGGCGATCAACTCGTCCGTCAGGGCGGTGCGGATATATCCGGGGCAGATCGCATTGACGCGGATGCCGTGCTGCGCCCATTCATCCGCCAGCACCTCGGTCAGCGAGATCACCCCGGCCTTGGACGCGCAATAGGCCGCGCGATTGGCCGAGGCCATCAGCCCCCACATCGAGGCGGTGTTCAGGATCACGCCGCCGCCTTGGGCGATCATATGATGCGCGGCGGATTGCGCGCAGATGAAAGCGCCCGTGAGGTTGATGTCGATGGCGCGGCGCCAGTCGGCAAGCGTCAATTCGATGCTGGGCCGGTTCATCGAGATGCCGGCATTGGTCAGCAAGATATCGAGGCTGCCGAAGGCGTCCTTGCAGGCGGCACAGGCGGCGGCAACGTCATCCTCCTCGATGACCGAGCCGTGGTGCGTTTCGATGCGCGCGCCGGGAAAGTCGGCGCGTAGGGTTTCGGCAGCGTCATTCAGCGCGTCGCTGTCGCGGTCCATTAGCATCAGATGCGCACCGTGCCGGGCAAAAGCCTGGGCCATGGCAAAGCCAATGCCGCGCGCGCCGCCGGTATTCAGCACGGCGCGGCCCGCAAGGCCGGGATAGGTGGCGGGGGCGAACTGTCTCATCATGTCCTCCTGGCGGCGTCCCGAAGGATCAGGTCCGCGCCCTTTTCCGCGATCATGAAGACGGCGGCTTGCGTGTTGCCCGACACGATGGTCGGCATGATCGACGCATCCACGACGCGCAGCCCGTCCAGCCCGCGTATCCGCAGCGCCGGATCCACCACGGCCGCATCATCCGCGCCCATCCGGCAGGTGCCGCTGGCGTGATAGATCGTCTGGCCGTTGTCGCGCGCGAATTGTAGCCAGTCGGCATCGCTCTGGCAGCTCTCGCCGGGGCTGATCTCGGGGCCGCGAAAGGCATCCATGGGCGCCTGCGCCACGATATCCCGCGTCATCTTCATTCCGTCCACCATGGCGCGGCAATCCTCGGGCGTGGCGAGGAAATTGGGGCGGATCACCGGCGGCTGAGCCGGATCATTACTGCCGATATGCACGGTGCCGCGCGATTCGGGGCGCAGTTGCGTGACGCCGATGGTCATGCCGGGCAGCTTGTCCAGCTTCCGCTCGGCGGCGTTGGCATAGCTGGCGTGCAGGAAAAACAGCTGCACGTCCGGCCCCTCTATGTCGGGCCGGGTGCGCATGAAGCCGTGCACCAAGCCGGTGCCGTAGGTCAGGATGCCCTTGCGCGTGAGGGCATATTGCAGGACCGATTTGACGAGGCTGAGGCCGCGCGTCATCTCGTTCAGCGTGACAGGCTGCGTCACGCGCCAGTTCATGCGGGTGCAATAATGGTCGATGTAATTCGCGCCGATACCGGGGGCCTCATGCGCCACATCAATGCCGGCAGCGCGCAGGATCTCGGGATCGCCGATGCCCGACAGTTCCAGCAGTTGCGGCGTATGAAAGGCTCCCGCCGCCAGCACCACCTCGGCGCGCGCCCGCGCCGTGCGGACCTGCCCCTTTTGCACCACTTCGACGCCGGTCGCGCGGCGCCCGTCCAGCAGAATGCGCCGCGCCTGCGCGCCGGTCCAGATGGTCAGGTTCTGGCGATTGCGCACCGGGTCCAGATAGGCGGCTGCGGCGCTGACGCGGCGGCCATCCCTCTGGTTTACCTGATAATAGCCAAAACCGTCCTGCGACGCGCCGTTATAGTCGTCATTCTCGGGATGCCCCGCCGCGTTGGCAGCGCGGATGAAGGCGCGGCCAATCTCAGGCCGCTCTTTCACCGTGGTCAGTGGCAGGGGGCCGCCGCGCGCGCGCAGATCGCCATCCGCCTCGTCGTAATCCTCGATCCGCTTGAAATAGGGCAGCACATCGTCGAACCCCCAGCCGGTGCAGCCGCGCTGCGCCCAGCCGTCGAAATCCTGCGGCTGGCCGCGCACATAGATCATGCCGTTGATCAGGGTCGAGCCGCCCAGCCCCTTGCCCTTGGGGATGGCAATCACCCGGTTCATGGTTGCCTCTTCCGGCTCGCTGGCGAGGCGCCAGTTGTGGCGTGGATTGGTCAGCAGCTTGGAAAATCCGGCCGGAATATCGACCCAATGGCTTTGCCCGTCGTCCCCGGCCTCAATCAGCAAGACCGTGTGCTTGCCGCAGGCGCTCAGGCGGTTTGCCAGCACGCAGCCCGCGTTGCCGCCGCCGACGATGATATAGTCGAACTCGTTATCCACGTTTGGGCACCACCTTGCCGGGATTTATCAGGCCATCAGGGTCCAGCGCATCCTTGATCCGGCGCGTAAGATCATGCTCTGGCTGGCTCGCAAGTCGTGCCCATTCGGCGACACGATACTGCCCCAGCCCATGCTCGGCCGAGATCGAGCCGTGATGCGCGGCGACCACGTCATGCACGGCGGCATTGACCTTCGCGGCGTCCTCTCTGGTCACGTTCATCACGTTGTAATGCAGGTTCCCGTCGCCCAGATGGCCAAAGACGTTGAACTTTGCCTCCGGCGCCACCGCGCGCAGCATGTTGCCCGCTTCTTGCAGGAAGGCTGCGATGCCCGTGATCGGCACCGAGATGTCATGCTTGATCGCGCCGCCCGCCTTGCCTTCAGCCTCCGTCAGGCTCTCGCGCAGTTGCCAGAGCGCATCGGCCTGCGCTTCCGACTCGGCGAGCACGCCATCGGTGGCCCAGCCTTCCTCGAAGGCGGTCTCCAGCAGCTTCTCCGCTGCCTCCCGCAAGCTTGGCAGTGAGGAGCCGGCCTCGATCAGCAGCACCCAATCAGCAGTGACGGGCGCGGTCTGGCCCATATGCTCGGCCACCAGGTCAAGACCCGCGCCCGAGATCAGCTCGAACGCCGAGAGCGCCTCGCCCACCTCGTCCTGCGCGCGGGCATAGAGCGCGATGGCGGACGCGATGTCCGGCACGGCAATCAACGCGGTCGCGCGGTGGCGGGGCTGAGGGACAAGGCGCAGTACGGCGGCGGTGACAATCCCCAGCGTGCCTTCGGTCCCGATAAAAAGCTGTTTCAGGTCGTATCCCGCATTGTCCTTGCGCAGGTGGCGCAGGCGGCTGAGGATCTGCCCGTCCGGCAGTACCACTTCGAGACCCAGTACCAGACCGCGTGTCATGCCGTAACGCAGCACATCGACCCCGCCCGCGTTCGTGGCGATCAGTCCCCCGATCCGGGCAGAGCCCTCGGCGGCGAGACTGATGGGCAGCAGGCGATTTTCGTCTCCGGCAGCGTCTTTGACCGTTTGAAGGATCGCGCCCGCCTCGACTTCGATGGTCATGCCGACAGGGTCGATCCGGCGAATGGCGGTCATGCGGTCCAGCGCGACGATCACCTGGGTGCCGCTGTCATCGGGCGTCGCGCCGCCCGCCAAACCGGTATTCCCGCCTTGGGGGACGATGGCGGTCCCTGTTTCGGCGCAGGCGGCGACGCATTGCGCGACCTCCGCTGTTTCGGCTGGGCGCACGACGCAAAGGGGCTTGCCGTGGAACATATCGCGCCAGTCGGTCGCATACGCGGCCATATCGCCGCCGGTCAGGACAGCAGCGTCGCCGCAAATGCTGCGCAGTGTGTCCAGCAGGGGCGCCTCGTCGCTCATCAGATCGCGCCCATGAATTCGGCCATCAGGCGGGCCTGCGATTGGAGCATCGGCAGGCCCGGATGGGTGCGCGCGCCCGCCTTTTCGGCGGCGGCAAGAAGGGGGGTGACGGCGGGGTCCATGATCGCCTCGGCGACAATCTGGCCTGCGTGCAGTTGGGCAGTGTCGAGCGGCAGCGCATCGCCCTCGCGCATGCCGAGCGACGTGGCGTTGACCACCAGATCTGCCTCCGCAACGGCGCTGGCATCGGTGGAAACGTCCACATCTGGATAGGCGGCGCTGATCCGGTCGGCCAAGTCCCTGGCCCTCGCTTCGGTGCGGTTGGCGATGGTCAGCGCAGAAACGCCTGCCTCGGCCAGGGCGAAGGCGATGGCGCTGGCGGCGCCACCTGCCCCGGCGAGGATGACTTTGAGGCCTTTGGGATCATGGCCCGCACCGCGCAGCCCCTCGACAAAGCCCACGCCATCGAGAATCGCACCCGTCAGCTTGCCGTTTGCGTCCCGGCGAATGCAGTTGACCGCGCCGACCATGCGCGCCTGCTTGGTCAGATCGTCGCAAAGCGCGGGGATCACCGTCTTGTGCGGGACGGTCACGATGAGGCCAGAAAGGCTCTGGATTGCGCTGAGCCCGCGCACCGCGTCCGTCAGGCCATCCGCGCTCACATGAAAGGGGACCAGCACGCCGTCATGGCCCACCTCCGCAAAGAGGCGGTTCATCACCTGCGGGGTTTTGACGTGGTGGATGGGGTCGGCGAGGATACCGTATAGCTTCGTGTTACCGGTGATCTGGGTCATGTCTTTGCCTTCAGGTTCGAGCGTTGCCGCTCACGTCATATAAAGCCCGCCGGCCACGTCGATGGTCTGGCCGGTGACGAAGCTGGCCTCGCTGGAGGTGAGCCAAAGGGCGGTGTCGGCAACCTCGGCGGGCTGGCCGAGGCGCGCCATCGGCGTCAGTGCGATCTGCGCGTCATTGGCGACCTTGCCCGCGCCCGCGACCATGGGCGTCTCGATCCGGCCCGGCGCCAGCGCGTTGACGCGGATGCCGAACGGTCCCAGTTCCGCCGCGAGATGGATGGTAAAGCCGACGATGGCGGATTTCGTCGCGGCATAGTGGCTGGCCACGATGGGCGAGTGGGTTTTGCCCGCGACGGAACTCATGTTGACGATCCAGCCGCGCCCCGCCTCGCGCATGGCAGGTGTGAGCGCGCGGATGGTGTTGAAACTGCCGGTCAGGTTGACATCGACCACGCGGCGCCATTCGGTGGGGTCCATTTCCCAGACGCCATGCGGCTTGCCGCCGTGCTTGGGCGAGATGCCGGCATTGTTGATGACGGTATCGAAAGCGGCATGGTCGCTGGCGAAGCGGGCACACGTCTCTTCGACCGCGTCCCAATCGGCCACGTCCAGCATCAGGGGCACGGCAGCGCCAGGGCCCTGCTGGCCGATCAGAGACGCCGTCTCGGCAATCGCATCTTCGTTCATGTCCGCCACGCCCACAGTCGCGCCGCGCCGGGCAAAGCCGAGCGCAATCGCGCGGCCTATGCCATTGCCCGCGCCGGTGACCAGAACGTGCCGCCCCGCGTGGCTGGGGCGGGTGTCGAGCGCGTTGGGTGTGATTTCGGTTCGCTCCATTTCAGATTCCCAAATAGGCTTTGCGCACATGCGGGTTTTCCAGCAGGGCGTCCGCATCATCCGTCAGCACGATCTCGCCGTTTTCCAGTACATAGCCCCGGTCAGCGGCTTTCAGCGTGTGAAAGACGTTCTGCTCGACGATGAGGACCGTCGCGCCGGTTTTCACGATGCTGTCGATCACTTCGAACACCTGGCTCACGATGATCGGGGCAAGGCCCAGGGACGGCTCGTCGAACATCAAAAGGCGCGGTTTGGACATGAGGCCACGCGCGATGGCGACCATCTGCTGCTCGCCGCCCGAGAGGGAATTGGCCTTCTGCTCGAGCCGCTCGGCGACGCGCGGGAAGAGGGCCAGCACCTCGTCCATCAGTTGGGACTGGCTGGCGCGGGCACCCTTGCGATACGCGCCCATCATCAGATTTTCGCGCACGGTCATGTCCGGGAAAAGCTGGCGCCCCTCGGGAATGAGGGTGATCCCAAGCTCGACCACCTCATGCGAGGATAGCTTGGTGATGTCCTGCCCGTCGAAATGGATGCTGCCCTGCGACGGCTTGATCAGACCCGAGATGGTGCGCAGCGTCGTCGTCTTGCCCGCGCCGTTGGCGCCGACGATGGTGACGACCTCGCCCTCGTTCACGGTCAGCGACACGTCGTGCAGGATGGTGGTGCTGTCATATCCGGAATGGATGCCCTTCAGCTCAAGCATGGGTAAACTCCTTGCCCAGATAGGCCTCGATCACTTGAGGATCCTCGACCACGGCCTTCGGCTTGCCCTCGGCGATCACCTCGCCTGAACTGAGGACGATCACATGATCCGAGAGTGACATGACGGCCTGCATCACATGCTCGATCGCGATGATCGACACGCCCTCGTCGCGGATGGATAGCATCAGGTCGATCGCGCGGCGCACATCGGCCTGGTTGATGCCGGCCATCACCTCGTCCAGCAGCAGGACGCGCGGCTCCATCGCCATGACGCGGGCGACCTCGAGCCGTTTCAGCCCGCCAATGGTCAGCGAGGATGCCTCGGAATTCAGATAGGGCGCGAGGCCCATCTTTTCGGCGGTGCGCCGGGCCGCCGCACGTGCGTCTTCCACATGCGGATAGCGGTGGAAGGCGCCGACCATGATGTTTTCCTCGACGGTCATGGCGGCAAAGGGCTGAACAATCTGGAATGTGCGCCCGACGCCCAGCGTGGCGAAATCGGCGGGATTGGTCGGCTTGTGCCACTTGCCGTCCTTGCCCTTGATCTCGACCGTGCCGCTATCGGCATCCAGAAAGCCCGAGATCATGTTGAAGAGCGTGGTCTTGCCCGCCCCGTTCGGGCCGATCAAGCCCAGGATCTCGCCCTCGCGCAGTGTGAAGGACACGTCGTTGGTCACGTGCAGGCCGCCGAAATGCTTGTTGAGGTTTCGCACGCGGACAATCTCCTCGCCCGGCTCGGGCGGGGTGAAGGCGCGCACCTCATCCGGGGCGGCGACGGCCTCGGCCTGTTTGCCCTCGGTGTCTGCGGGTTTGAACCAGCGCCCGACAACGCCCATCAGGCCGTTGGGGATGAAGATGACCACGAGGACCAGAACCGCGCCGTAGACGAAGCCGTGTAGGCCGACGGCCTCGGCGCCCAGAGCGCCGCGTGCGAATTCGGTGATCGGGACGAGCAGCACCGCGCCCAGAAGCGGGCCGAAGACGGTGCCGAGGCCGCCGATCAGTGCGAACATGGCGATCTGGATCGAGAAGGCGAGCGAGAAGGCAGATTCAGGCTCGATGAAGGTCAGATACATGCCGTGGAACGTGCCCATCATTGCCGTGAGCGCCGCCGAGATGGCGACCGCGATCAGTCGCACTTTGACTGTGCCGATGCCTGCGGCGCGCGCCGCACTCTCACGCTCGCGCGTGGCGACCAGTTGGAAGCCGAGTCGGTGCGAGCGGATCCACCACGCCACAGCGAGGATAAAGCACATCATGCCGAATGCGATGATGAGGGCGGGCAGACGCTCGCGGAAGACCATCCATTCCCAGCCGATATTGAGCGGGATCATCATACCCGTCGCACCGCCGGTGAAATCGCGGAAATGCAGGGCGAGCTGGTGAAACACCTCAAGGAAGGCAATGGTCGCCAGGGCAAAGAACGGCCCATGTAGACGAAAGCACGGATAGCTGATGATGACAGCGACCACAGCCGCGATGCCCGCGCCCGCGAACATGCCGATCCAGGGCGAAATGCCGAGATTGGTCAGCATGATGCCTGCGTAGGCGCCAATCCCGTAAAAGATCGCGTGGCCCAGCGATAGCTGACCGGCGAACCCGCCCACGATGTTCCAAGCGGTCGAGAGGCCCGCAAAGATGCAGATCGTGATGAAGATGTGATAGATGAACTGGTCATTCAGAGCCACAGGCGTGATGAAGATCGCCGCCAGAAGCGCGACCAATGCGATGGCCGCTGTGGTGTTGCGCGCGGCCTTGGGCGCCGCGATGGGGGTGCTGGTCTGATCCGTCATGATACATGCGACAGGTTCAGTCGCCCTCCGAACAGGCCCTGCGGACGCAGGATCAGGATGAGAAGAAAGACGCTGAACACCGCGACTTCGCGCATGTCAGAGCCGATGTAGAAGCCCGCGAGGCTGTCGATCAGGCCGATGATCATCGCGCCGAGGAAGGCGCCCCCGATGGAGCCGAGGCCGCCCAACACCACGACCACGAAGGCGGTCAGAACGAAATACGTGCCGATGCCCGGCGATGTCGGATAGAGCGGCGCAACGAGGCAGGCGGCGACACCCACGCAGGCGGCGCCAAGGCCGAAAGTGATCATGTAGACGCGGCTGACATTGATCCCCATCAGCTGCGCCGCGGCGCGGTTTTGGGCGACGGCGCGGATGCCCCGGCCCGCCTGCGTGCGCTGCAGGAAGAGGTGGAGGCCGATGACCAGAAGGGTGGCGACCACGAACATCACGATCTGGCCGGTCAGCATGCGGATCGGGCCGATCTCGATGGACGAACGCAAGCCATAGGCGGGCGTGTTGTAGATGTCGGCGCCGAAGATCAGCAGCGCGAGGTTGATCAGCGCTGTCGAAAGGCCGACGGTGGCGAAAATCTGGATGTCGTGATTGCGCGCGCCCATCAGCGGCTCGATCAGAAACTTCTGGGTCAGCATGCCCAGCACAAAAAGCAGCGGCACCACGGCCGCGACGGCGACATAGGGGTGCATGCCCAGCCCGGCGGTGACCAGAAAGGTCGCATACATCCCGATCATCAGGAATTCGCCATGGGCGAAGTTCACTACCTTGACGATCCCGAAGATCAGCGTGAGGCCCACGCTGGTGATGGCGAAAAGGCCGCCCAGAAGCAGGCCGTTCACCACGACTTGAAGAAACACGTCCATCGACTATCCCACCTTGTCCGATAATTGGGCGGGCCATGATGCGGCCCGCCCGTGTTGACCCGCCTTGGGATCAGGGTGCCAAGATCAGTTCTTGGTGCGCATCTCGGCCGCGGCGGCATCGTCGGGATAGACTGTCACCAGCTTGCCGTCCTGCCATTGCAGACCCATCATGCGGGCGCGCTCGTTCTGGTTATTCTCGCCAAACTTGACGCCGTAACCTGCCGCAGTGGTGCCCTCGGGGATGTCGACGGCCTTGACCGTCTCGATGATCGTCGCCGGCTCGAAATCCGAGGCTTCGTTCAGCGCGGTCAGGATCGCCATTGCGCCGACATAGTTGGTCAGCGAGTGGCCCGAGAGCGGCTCGCCGCCGTATTTCGCCTCGTAGGCGGCGAGGAAGTCGTCGATGCCGGGTGTGAACTCCTTGTTCACGATATACTGCGTGAAGTCAGTGTTCAGAACACCGTCAATGATGTCATGGCCAACTGCATCTGCTGTTGCCTGAGTGGAGTAGCCACCGCCGCCACCGATCACGGCCAGAGGCGCGTAGCCCGCCTCATTCGACTGCTGCAGGAAGAGAACCGAGTCGTTCTGGTAGGACGTCTGCAGGACCACATCGACGTCGCGCTGTTTCAGATCCAGCACGATCGAGGACATGTCGACCGTCGAGGCCGGGTAAGCCAGCTTGGCCACCACGTTCAGGCCGGCTTCTTCGGCGAAACGCTCTTCGTGGCCGGAGACAGATGTGCCATAGCTGCTGTCCTCGTGGATGATCCCGATTTTCAGATCACCCGGCTCGACGCCGTTCATGGGCGCGACCTTGTCGACGATCATGTTGATGATCGTGTCGGCCATGTCCTCGGCGGTCGGATTGACGCGGAAGAGGTATTCAAGACCGCGGCCCGTGACCTCATCGGCGACGGCGCCCAGTTCGAAATAGGGGATGCCCGACAGCTCGGCCACCTGGCTGGCGGCGATGGAGCGGCTGGAGGAATAGGTGCCGAAGATCGCCTTGACGTTCTCGCGCGAAATCAGGCGGCGGGCTTCGCCGATGGCCTGGTTGTTGTCCACCGCATCGCCGCGCTCCAGCACGATCTGCTCGCCCTGCAGACCGCCATTGGCGTTGATCTCGTCCACGGCCAACTCAAGCCCTCGTGCGGATTCCTCGCCCAGAAGGGCCAGCTGGCCGCTGAACGGGTAAAGCGCGCCAAAGGTGACCTCGGCATAGGCAGCCTGCGCGCCCATGATGGCACCCGCGGCGACGGTTGTTTTCAGAATATTGCTCAGTTTCATTGGGTTCTCCTCCCCATTGGTGGTTTGCGTTTGGCCCTTTGACGCGCTCCTCGCCGCCGAAGGGACGTTTGGTCAATCGGTCATGGTCAGCACGATTTTGCCCACATGCGCTCCGCTATTCATGCGGGCATGGGCGCTGCGCACATCAGCCAGCGGATAGGTGCTATCGATGGCGGGTTTGGCGATGCCCTGCGCCAGCAACGGCAGAACATGCTCTTCGAGGGCGCGGGCAAGCTCCGCCTTCATCTCGACGGGCCGCGCACGCAGGGTTGAGCCGGTCCAGGTCAGCCGCTTGGTCAAGAGTTGCAGCATGTTCAACTCCGCCTTGGGCGGTTTTTGAAACGCGATCTGCGCGATGCGCCCGTCGATGGCCACAGCCTCGATATTGCGCTGCATGTAGTCGCCGCCGACCATGTCGAGGATGACATGCGGGCCATTGCCATCGGTTGCCTTTTTGGCCTCCTCAACAAAGTCCGATGTCTTGTAGTTGATCGCCACGTCGGCGCCGTTGCCCTTGGCGGCCTCGCATTTCTCGTCACTGCCGCAAGTGACCAGCACCCGGCACCCCAGCGCCTTGGCGAGAAGGATTGTCGTGGTGCCGATGCCGGACGTGCCGCCATGGATCAGGATCGTTTCGCCCTTGGTCAGGCCGGCGCGCTGAAAGACGTTGGACCAGACGGTGAAGTAGGTCTCGGGGATGCCGCCCGCCTCGATCATGGAAAGGCTGTCCGGCACGGGGAGCGCGTTGGTTTCGTGGACTGCGCACCATTCTGCGTAACCACCGCTGGGTACGAGAGCCATCACCCGGTCGCCCTTGGCAAAGCGGCTGGCGCCCTCGCCAAGCTCTTCGACGGTGCCTGCCATCTCGAGGCCCAGAATGTCCGACGCGCCGGGCGGCGGCGGATAGTTGCCCTCGCGCTGCATCACGTCGGGGCGATTGATGCCGGCAGCATGCACCCGGACCAGAACCTGGCCGGGGCCGGGCACGGGGCGCGGCACATCCACCACGTTCAGAACGTCAGGGCCGCCCGCACCATCGGCTGTAACAGCACGCATTGTGTCGGTCATCTTGGTCTCCTCCCATGTCGCGCGCGCCGGACCTGCGTGTCTGCTGCTTCCTTCGCGAAACAACAAACGGCCCGCCAGCCCTTGCCTTTGTTGTGCTTCGACCTCGCTTTAATGGAGTGTCTATGCATAAAGTCTGGCAATGCGCGCAAATGCGTTATTTGTTATAACAAAGATAAGCAGGGGAGATGCGCACTTGTCAACGCGGAGTTTGAAAAACGCCGGATCTGATGGAGATGCCCACGCATGGGCCAACCCGATTACCAAGGAAAATCTGGGGGATAGGGCCTATCTGGCGCTGCGTGAGGCCCTGATGGGCGGGCAGCTGAAACCGGGCGAGAAGCTGCGCCTTCGCCCGATGTCCAAGCGATTCGGCATCAGCGCGACACCGATGCGCGAGGCGTTCTTGCGGTTGGTGTCACTGGACGCGCTGGCGCTGGACGCGCGCGGCACAGCGATGGTTCCGGAACTCACCCGAGCCGAGTTGATCGAAATCCGCAATATTCGCCTGGATCTGGAGGGCCGCGCCGCCGCCGCCGCCGCTGTAAACGCGCCCGAGGCTCAGATCGACGCACTGGAGGCGATGCACGCACAGCTTTCTCGCGCTTTCGAAGCAGGAGATCATGCGCAGGCCATCGACCTCAATACGCAGTTTCACCTGCATTTGTGCCGTGCGGGTGGCATGCCGATCCTGCTGGAGATCGTGGAGAACCTCTGGGTGCGCTGCGGGCCTCTCCTGTCCCACCTTTATGACGGGGGCAATCCGTTTCGCGATGTGCATCCGCATGTCACGGTGATCGAAGGGCTGCGCGCGCGCGACCCCGATGTCACACAGCGGGCCATTTGCCACGACATCGAACATGGCGGTCAGGGCCTTTTGCGCCACGCCAAGGCTGAGGCCGAGGCAGGCGCACGAAGCGCGGCCCGGTGATACCACGTGCCAGAGAGCGGTGAGAGTGGCCGGATTGCGGCCGATACCTCGCTCACTATTGGCGCATCTCAGGCTCAGACCAGCAATTGCCCTAGGACATTGCCAATCCGACGTTGGTGTGGGAAATGGGACAACCGCCATGCCTGAGCTGACAGTACGAGACTCTCCTTATGAAAAAAGAACAAGCGATCGCGTCGAAGTCCATGGGTGAGTCCGATGAGATCGACCTGTTTGAGCTGCTGCGAACAATTTGGCGCGGCAAGCTTTGGGTGGGGCTCGCGGCGCTGATCGCTCTCGTCATCGGCGTTTGGTACGCTTTCATCGTTGCGACGCCGGTCTATACATCCAGCGCAATCGTCGCATTGGAAAGCCGTCAGGAGCAGGTCGTGGATCTGCAAAGCGTCATGACAGGGCTGTCGGGAGATCAGCCCAGCATCAATACCGAAGTCGAGGTGATCCGCTCGCGTGGTTTGATCGGCAAGGTCGTCGACGAACTGGATCTGGTGAACGATCCGGAATTCAATTCAAGGCTGCAGGAAAAATCCTTCATTTCTCTGGGCGCCATCCTGCGGTTGCTGGGCATCGGGGACAAAACGCCGCCATCGGACCAGACCATCAAGGATGGGACCATCGATGCGGTCCTTTCGTCCATCCAAGTATCGAACGTGCGCGACAGCTATGTCTTTCGGATAACGGCGGTCACAGAGAGCCCCGAGAAATCGGCCTTGCTCGCCAACACGCTGGCCGAGCTCTACATTTCCGAGCAGCTGGAGGTGAAGTTCGAGAAAAACGAGCAAGCTACCGAATGGCTGACCGAGCGCGTGACCGACTTGCAGGTGGAGCTGGAGAACGCCGAGGCCGAGCTGAAGGAATATAGCTCGAACACCGATCTGGTAAGCCCTGAGACGCTGATTGCGCTTAATCGCCAACTTAAGGATCTACGCGACCGCTTCACCGAGGCGCAGAACCGCGTTGCCGCGCGCGAAGAGCGTATCGCAAGCATGCGTGCCGCACAGGAGGCGGGCGATCTGGATACCATGACGGGACTGATGAGCGACCCCAACCTTGATCGTTTGGGATCGTCTCAGCCGGCGCAGGATGTGGATCGCGAAGCATTGGAGATCGCTTTCGACCGCGCCCTGTCGCAGGTCGTGCAAGAGCGCGCCCGCGCCGAAAGCCAAGCCGACGCCTTGCGCGAATCGATCGCACGGATCGAGCGCCAGATCGACTCGCAGTCGTCTGAACTGGTGCGCCTGCAACAGTTGCAGCGCGAGGCTGAGGCGAGCCGCCTGATCTATGAGTATTTCCTGAGCCGTCTCAAGGAAACCAGCGTCCAGCAGGGAATTCAGCAGGCGGATAGTCGCATTCTGTCGCGTGCGGTTGTGCCCCAGAAACCTTCGGCGCCGCGCAAGAGCATGATCCTCGCCTTGTCATTGGTGCTGGGAACAATGGCGGGTGTCGGCATCGTCTTGGGCCGCGAGCTGACGCAAACCACATTCCGCACGCCTGAGGAGTTGGAGGCCCGGACCGGTTTGGCGATTCTGGGTCAGATTCCGTCAATTCCGGCGCGTCAGCGTAGCAACGTGTTGAAGTACCTGACGGAGAAGCCGAACTCTGCCGCTGCCGAAGCCATACGAAACCTTCGCACGTCGATCCTGCTGTCGGACATGGACAATCCGCCGCAGATCATCATGTCCACGTCATCGATACCGGGTGAGGGCAAGACAACGCAATCCATCGCCCTGTCGCAAAATCTGGCGAGCATGGGCAACAAGGTGCTGCTGATCGAAGGCGACATCCGGCGGCGCGTCTTTACCGAGTATTTCGACATCAAGGGCAAGAAGGGCTTGCTGGCCGTGCTGTCGGGTGCCGAAAGGCTGGAAGATGTCGTTGTCCACGAGCCTACGCTGCAAGCAGATCTTCTGATTGGCGAGAAGTCGTCGGTCAATGCAGCTGACGTGTTTTCGTCCGAGCGTTTCCGGGGCTTTCTGAATGAGCTTAGAAAGCAATACGACTATATCATCATCGACACACCGCCGGTGCTTGCCGTTCCGGATGCGCGCGTGATCGGTCAGTCGGTCGATGCGATCCTCTATACCGTCAAATGGGATTCGACCACGCACCGCATGGTGCGCGAAGGCCTTAAATCCTTCGAAAGCGTAAACCTGCGGCCGGCTGGCCTGGTTCTGGGCCAGATCAGCGGGCAAGGCATGAAGCGCTACGGGTACGGGGATAGCTACGGCAGCTACGCATCCTATTACGATAATTGAACCCGTCGCTGCGAGCAGGAGTGACAACACACCGGACGGGCATCGTGCGGTGTGGTTAGGAATTTCTCAATATTTCGGCGAATGATCCGGCGGTCTGTCATACCTAGCCCGAGTGGATCGCCTTCATGCCTGATATCGCCGACTTCCCGAATTCCTCAACGCACCTGCAGCTCCCGTATATCCAACCCAATCAGGCGCAAAAGCATGTTACCCACAACGAGGGTATGCTGCGGCTTGATGCCATTGTGCAGTTGTCTGTGGTGTCGGCCGACATCGCTGCACCGCCGAGCACCCCTGCCGAGGGAGCGCGCCATATCGTGCCCGCAGGCGCCAGCGGTGTCTGGTCGGGGCAGGACGCCATGCTGGCAGTATTTCAGGGTGGCGGCTGGACCTATCTGAACCCTAAGTCGGGATGGACGGCCTGGGTTGTGGATCAGGGCAAGCATGTTGTTTTCGACGGGGCCGTATGGCGCGCTGTGCAGGAGGCGAACGATCATCAAAATCTGCAGCGCGTTGGGATTCGAACGAGCGCGGATGACACAAATCGGTTGGCCGTCGCGAGTGACGCCACGTTGCTGACCCACGAGGGCGGCGGACACCAAGTCAAAGTCAACAAGGCCGCCACCGGCGACACGGCCAGCCTGCTCTTTCAGACCGATTGGCAGGCCCGGGCCGAGATGGGAACAGCCGGCAGCGATGATTTTGAGATCAAGGTCAGCGCCGATGGTGCCACGTTCAACACCGCTCTGAGGGCCGATGCCGCAACCGGACGGGTTGAATTTCCGGCCGGTGTGGATGGTATCGCACCAAGCGCGTTTGGGACAGGCCCCCTGCTGACTGTCGATTACGTCACTTCCCGTGGTCTGGATCTGGTGACGAACGGAACGGGGATCCTCGGCAACGGCTACAACTTTCCCTCGGCTTTCATGCACGACCCCCTCACCACGCCGAACCTGCCCGCGAGTTTCAGCTATGCGGGCTATTACAGCAGCGAGGTGGCAACGTCCGAGTATCTTGCCGTGGACCCGAACCAGGTGTGGCGGCTTGGCTGCTATCTCATGCAGGAAAAGCTGTCGGGCGACTGGTCGGCTTATGGATCAAGGGAACGCCACACACAGTACATGGGCTTGCTCTGCTATGATCTGGATCGACAGCCCATAAATGCGTTTCATCATATGCGCTATCGCAAAAACGGGATCGACAGCCTGACGACTTTGGCGGCACCGCTGGCCCCGGGTGACACCATCCTGCGTCTCGTCGATAGCAGCGGTTGGAATTCTTCGGCGGCCCCGTTTTATCAACGCGGTCTGATCATTCTGGGATACAGAAACGACGCTGGCGGCCTCTATACGCATTACAGCCGCCATATACAGTTCGACATGTTTGGCGCGGGTGCGATAGACGGCGCAGCTCATACCGTGACCCTGTCATCTCCGTTTCCGGCCAGCATGGGCAATCCGGATGATCCTGACGGTATCTGGCCTGCAGGCACGCGTATCGCGAACAGCGACAGCGGCGGCAATTTCAAGTACGTCTGTTTGCATGGGACGCGGATGCCCAAGGCGGGACAGTGGTATCGCGCGACCGGATATATCGGCGGGATCGATCTTTCGGGGTCAAACGCCGAGTTCAATTTCCCCCCCGGCACAGCCTATGTCCGGCCCTTCTGGATCCCCAATCACTCCAACAGGCCCGGGGGAAGCGGAGGGAGTCCGGACACCGGTGCGGATCACCGCGTCTGGTTTGCAGGAACCTCGGTAACGCCCGAGCCATTGGCGCGGCTGTCTGCAGTCGCGACCGGTAGCGCATCCGGTAGCATGGCGATCAAGGTGCCGATGGCGGATTTCGCGACCGGGGCGATTTCACTTCAACCGCCGGTTCGATCCCTCGTGGAGTTGTAGGCCACGGTCCTGTGGCGGGTTGGCGGCACCTTCGGGGTGCCGCCATTTCCTTTAGATATCGCTGTGCGCCCATGCGCGGCTCATCACGTCCTTGATCGCCTCTGCCGCACGGGTCAAATGCTCGGGCTCGAGCGTGGGATGCACGAGAAACATCAGACTTGTCTCGCCCAACCGTTTGGCGACGGGCAAGGATTGGTCGGGGCGCAGGCCGCTGTCATCAAACGCTTTCTCACGATAAATCTCGGAGCAGGAGCCCTGCATGCAAGGTACTCCTGCGGCGGTGATTTCAGTGGCAATGCGGTCGCGGCTCCAATCACTGCGCAGGTTTTCGGGGCGCACATAGGTATAGAATTTGTACCATGCGTGCCGCGTGCCGTCTGACGTGTCCGGCAAAGGCAGACGCACCGGGTCGTCGTCGCCGGCAAAGGGCGTCAGGGCGCGGATCAGCGCGCTGGCATTCGCCTCACGGGCGGACTGCCAAGCCGGCATTTGCTCCAGTTGTATGCGGCCGATGGCGGATTGCATCTCGGTGATCCGCCAATTCGTGCCAAAGCTTTCGTGCAGCCAGCGAAAGCCCGGTGCATGGTCCCGCTCATAGACGGCCTCGTAGCTTTTGCCGTGATCCTTGAAGGCCCACATGCGGCGCCAGAGCGCGTCGTCATTGCAGGTCACAATTCCGCCCTCACCGCCCGTCGTCATGATCTTGTCCTGGCAAAACGACCAAGCGGCGACATCGCCGAGGCCGCCAACCGGGCGCCCCTTGTAGAGGGCGCCATGCGCCTGCGCGCAATCCTCGATCAGGGCAACCTCGGGGCCGACAAGGGCCCGCAGACCGTCCATATCGCACGGCCACCCGGCCAGATGAACGGCGACGACTGCTTTGGTGCGCGCGCCCAGCACGGGCGCGACGGTATCGGGTGAGAGGTTTCCGCTATGCTCGTCGACATCGGCAAAGATCGCCCGCGCACCTGCATTCACGACGGAAGAAACCGAGGCGATGAAACTACGCGGCGTGACGATTACCTCGTCCGTTGCGGAGCCGCCATTGGCGGACCCGATACCCAGACCGTGCAGCGCCAGATCCAGCGCAAGTGTGCCGTTGGCCAAGGCAATAGCGTGCCGGGTACCTGAAAATTCTGCGAATTCGGCTTCGAACCGACGGCCTTCCTGACCTGTCCAGTAGTTCACCTTGTTTGACAACAGGACGCGCGACACGGCGTCTGCCTCTTGCTGTGTGAAGGAGGGCCAAGGGGGGAAGGGTCCGTTCAGCATGTCAGGCTTTCTTGCTTAATTCTCGTGCGGGGACGCCGCCAACGCGACCGCCTTCCGCAACATCTTCGATTACAGCGGCACCGGCTCCGACAATCGCATTCTTGCCGATGGTCACTCCCTCGCGGACCACGGCCCCGATGCCGATCCAGCTTCCATCAGCGACGGTGACGTTCCCGGCGAGGCGCGCCCCGGGTGAGATGTGGACAAAGTCCCCAATTCGGCAATCGTGATCGACGCTGCATGCGGTGTTCAGAATTACGCCCTTGCCGATATAGGCATCCGCATTCACGATGCATCCTGCGACGACAAGGGTTCCGGCGCCAATCGTGGCAGACGAAGAGATAAGTGACGAAGGATGTACCAGAACACAAGCGCTACCCAGCGAGTATGTGTCGAACAGCTTTGCCCGCACTGAATTGGTGCCGATACCGCAGAACAGCGGAACATCGCCCCCCATGCCCAGTTTGCCCAGAATAGGCCAGGCGCCGATCGCCTGCTTCTCCGGGAAGGCGTCATCGAGAAAAGCGATGTCGCCATAGCCGCAGGCCATCGCCGTATCAGCGACAACCTTGCCATGGCCGCCAGCGCCGATGATACGCAAGGATTTCATTGGTTTTCCGAGCCTTTGAACCGCGGCATCGTCGCCTCGCCCGCCGCAGAAATGCCATCGCGCTTGAGAACCTTTTTGACGGTCATCCAAATTATGCGCAGGTCCAGCCACAGCGTGCGATTTTCGACATACCAGATGTCCAGCGCGAACTTCTCGTCCCACGACAGTGCGTTGCGCCCGTTGACCTGCGCCCAGCCAGTGACACCGGGGCGCACTTCGTGGCGCCGCGCCTGCCAAGCGCTGTAGAGCGGCAAATACTCCATCAGCAGAGGCCGGGGACCTACAAGGCTCATATCGCCCTTCAATACGTTCCAAAGTTCGGGCAGCTCGTCTGCCGAAGACGCACGCAGCTTGCGGCCCAGCGGCGTCAGACGCTCGGAATCGGGCAGCGGAGCGCCATCGGGTCCGACTGCGTCCTTCATCGAACGGAACTTGATCATCTGAAAAGGCTTTCCATCCTTGCCGGGGCGGGTCTGGCGAAACAGAACCGGCTTGCCCATGTCGCGGCTGATCTTCCACCACAGCAGCAGCATCAAGGGCGACAGGAGCAGCAGGCCGAGGCTGGCGCCCAGAATGTCAAACAAGCGTTTCATGCCGGCAATCCAATATCCTTGAACATTTGCTCATTGACGCGCTGCACATCATATTTTTCGCGCGCCATCTCCAGGCTTTTCTGTCCCATGCTCGCTATCAGATCGGGCGTCTTAAGGAAACGGCGTAGCGCGGCCTCCAGCGCGTCTGCATCTTGCGGCGGAACTAGAAAGCCGTTTGCGCCTTGGGTAACCGTCTCGCGGCAGCCCGGGGCATCAGTTGTGACAATCGCGCGGCCAGTCGCCATCGCCTCGAGTACTGAGCGGGGCGTGCCTTCCCGGTAGCTGGGCAAGACATAGACATGGCAGTCGGCCAGAAAGCTGCGCACATCCCCCTGCGCGCCGTGCCACACGATACCGAACTCTTGCTCCCATGCCTTCAGCGCCGGGCGGGGGATGGCATTGGGGTTCGAGTCTGTTCCGCCGACAAGATGAAACTCCGCGTTGGGGTGATCTTGCCTGATCCGGCCGGCAGCCTCTGCAAATTCCCGAATACCCTTATCCCCAAGCATCCGGGCGATCAGCAAGAATTTGGTGATGCCAGGAGTGGTCGGCAGGGGCGCTGGCGTGAAATGCGCCAGATCGACGCCAGAGCCGTTGACCACAGAGGTGCTTGCCTCGGGGGCGATCAGGCCGAGCGTGCGAAACTCTGCGGCATCATCGGGATTCTGAAAAAACACATGGCTCGCGCGCCCGAGCGCCAGTTTGTAGAGCCGTCGCAGGATACCTTGCAGCACCCGCCGCTTGCCCGTGGCCTGACCGGTGAATGCATAGCCCAATCCGGTAATCAGCGCGACGCGCTTCGGCACCCGCGCGGCTGCTGCGGCCAGTGTGCCCCAGATCACAGGCTTGGCAGTGTAGCCGAGAAAGATCTGCGCATTCTGGGCGCGCATCGTGCGTCGCAACTGCCAGAGCGCATGCAAGTCACTCAGAGGATTCAGGCCCGTCCGCTCGAACGCCACATCATGCAGCTGTATTCCATGACCCTTGAGTGTTTCGGCGGTTTGCCGATCCGATGTCAGGCCCGGAGCGCACGCGTGAACCTCGTAGCCAAGTGACTGAAACTTGCGCAGGAGGGGCAGCCGGAAATTGACCAATGAGCTGGCATGACCGGCGACGATGAAGACGGCTTCAGGTGTTTTGTCTGCCATATCAGTCGGCCTCGGCGGTCGAGGGGCGCGCCAGTTCCGGGTGATGCCGTTCAAGCCATGCCTGAAACATCAGAATATCCCAGAGCTGCGCGTGCCAGCGCCGTGCGCCGGATACATGTTCGGTCCACATTTTTCGAATGGGCGCCGGATCGAAATAACCTTCTTCGCGCAGACGCCGCTCGGACAAAAGGGCTTCGGCCCATTCGCGCAGCGGCCCTCTCAGCCAGTGCTCGATGGGCACGCCAAACCCCATCTTCGGGCGGTCCATGAGCGCGCGCGGAACATACCGATAAAGCACTTGGCGGAGCAGCCACTTCGCCTGACCGTCCCGGTGTTTGAACTCTTGGGGCACGCGCATCGCGAACTCCACCAGGCGGTGGTCAAGAAGCGGGATCCGGCTTTCGAGGCTGACGGCCATGCTGGCCCGGTCCACCTTGGTCAGAATGTCGCCTGGCAGATAGGTCACCGTATCGATCAGACCCATCGCACCGGCAAACCCAAATTCCTGAGCGAGCCGGTCCGCATCTGCGAAAGCTGTCCTTGGCTCGCCCTGACTGCCCAAAACCAGGCTGGTCGGATCGATCTGATGTGACACAAGGCTCTTGTAAAACGACATGGCGGACGGGCATGCCATGATCTGCGCCAGCTTGGGAAGCCGGTCGGCCAGATGCCGGTTGCGTAGGCGGCGGGGCAGCATGGATTCGGCTTTGTGCATGAGCCCTTCCGGGGTTGCCAAAATCCCCGCAGCGGCCCCTTTGCGAACCATGCTGGGCACAGAAGAGAGCCTCTTCCACTGCCGCGCCGCAAATTCGTAGCGACCATAGCCTTGGAACAGCTCATCTCCGCCATCTCCGGACAGGCTGACCGTGACTTCCGTCCGGGCGAGTTGGCTGACGAGAAACGTGGGTATCTGCGAGCTGTCGGAAAACGGCTCGCTCCAGATATCAGGCAGTTTCGGAATGACATCCTGGGCCGCCTTGGGCGAGACATAAAGTTCGGTATGCTCGGTTCCAAGATGGTCGGCAACGGCCTTGGCGTGATGCGCCTCGTTGTAGCCCTCGTCGGAAAAACCGATCGTGAATGTCTTGATAGGGCGCGCCGACTGGGATTGCATCACCGCCGTCGTCAACGTGGAATCGTACCCGCCCGACAGGAAGGCACCCAATGGCACATCCGCGATCATCCTGCGCTTGATCGACCGATTCAAAAGATCGTCCAAGCGGTCTTCGAGTTCGGCAGCGCTATTGGTCAATGGTGCAGAGGCACGCGCTGTCTCGACGATGTTCCAGTAGCATATAGTGGCGTTGTCCACCTGATCGGGCGCGGTCATCTTGATGTAATGGCCCGGCTCGAGTTTGTGTATTCCGGTATAGATGCTGTAAGGTGCGGGTATATAGTTGTGCCGCAGATACAGCGCCAACGCATCGCGGTCGATCTGGGGCGCGTATCCCGGAAACGGTTTGAAGGCGCCAAGTTCCGATCCGAAGATCAGCGCGTCACCCGACCTTCCGTAGTAGAGCGGCTTCTCGCCTAGACGGTCACGGGCCAAGACCAGGCTCTGGTCGGTTGTGTCCCACAGTGCGAATGCAAACATGCCGTCGAGACGTGCAAGCGACGCATCAAGGCCCCATGCATCCACGGCTGCCAGCAAGACCTCCGTGTCAGAGTGGCCGCTCCAGGCCGGAGCTTTGCCCGCCGCGTCCAATTCGGCGCGGATGTCCTGGAAGTTGTAGATCTCGCCGTTGTAACTGAGCACGTAGCGCCCTGAGGCCGAAACCATCGGCTGGTGACCCGAGTCCGACAAATCCACAATCGCGAGGCGACGATGGCCCAGTGCCAGCCCTGCGGCGCGGTCATGCCAGCTGCCGGCGCTGTCGGGACCACGATGAATGATCTGTTCCGCCATATGATCGATGAGCCGGTCTGACAGCTCGCGATTTGGGGCCCAATACCCTATCAGTCCACACATGAAATTAACCTTCGCAGATGTCAGCTGGATGAAAGAAGCGACTCGTAGAGCGTCGTATAAGCCTTGGACGTGCTGTCCAGGGGGTATGTCGACGTGATACGCGCCCGTGCCTGAACACCTTGATCGCGGCGCAAGGCAGGATTGTCGACGAACGCTTCGATCTGCCTGTTCAATGTCGCGCTGTCGCCGGGAGGCACAGTGGCGCCGGTGTCGCCAAGAACACGTGCACTATCGCCGACATCGGTCGCCACGCAAGCGAGACCCGTCGACATCGCTTCGCCCAGCCCGTTGGGAAAGCCTTCGGCCTTGGACGATTGCACGAAGACATCCATGGCGTTGAGCACGGCCGGCGCGTCGCTGCGATCGCCGAGCAGATGAACCCTTTGCCTCAGGCCCGAGGGTATCGCGTTCGTGAAGAATGGCGTGTCGTAGCTCACCTCTCGGCCAGCAAGAACGAGGTGCACGTCAGGTCGGCCCTCGAGCAGCGGCAGGGCGGCTTCGAAGAAATTCGCGTGGTCCTTGACTGGGTGAAAGCGGCCTAACTGGCCGATGACCACTGCGCTTTCGGGAATGCCCAAACTGGCCCGAACGGACGCGCGTAGGTCAGGATCCGGACAAAATTTTGTCGTGTCGAACCCGTTCGGAATGACTTGGGTGTTTTCTGCGGTGAAGCCGGCGGCAACATGCTGCTGCCGCGCGACCTCGGCATTGAAAAGGACGCGATCGGGCCGGCCGGACAGACGGGCATTTGCGCGTATGGTCCAGCGGGTGCCGGGTTTGTGGCCGGCGACGTCATCCATACTTGTGCGGATATTCCATACCAAAGCGCTGGATTTCGGGCTTGCCAGAGCGGCGGCAAGGTTCCCGTGATACATCCATCCTTGGACGATATCCGGCTTCGCTTTGCGCACAAGCTTTGGCAGAGCCATCACTGTCCAAGGCTTGTGCTTGATATCCAGCGCCGTAACGCCCACGCCAAGTTTGCGCAGCCTCGGCCCGAACGTGCCGATGCCAGTGAGCGAGATGACGGAATGAGTGAATCGCTGACCATTCGGCCCGTCGATGAGGTTGTATAACGACCGCTCGGCGCCGCCTGTTTCCAATCCTGTAATGATGTGCAATACGGCTGGTTTCATGGGGCGGTGCAACCTTTGGAAGACGTGGCTTTTTCTGATTCACGCACAAACATATGCGGCACCCAGCCCCTACCGTAGATGAACCGGAAGGTTGAGAGGTAAATGAAGAAATTTCTCCCTCTTGGCCGTGCTTTTTTGGGCCGGTTCCTGTCTGCGTCGGGTGTCATTGCCATAAGCGTCACTCTCTCACGCCAGTTGTCCTTGGCGGAGGCCGGCGCGTTTTTCGGCGCGTTCATCACATTGATGGGCATGGCCATCGCGCTGCAGTTCGGCAGTCCTCTCATCATTTTGCGCAGCGTTGCGCGCCTGAGTGGCGACACGGCCGGTGCGGATGCCATATTCGGGCGCGCGCTGTCCAATTTGACCGTCGTTTGCGCGGTTGTCGCCGCCGGGTGGATCGGCGCGGTGGCTTTGGGGGGCAGTTTTGACACGCCCATGGCCTGGGTCTGGGTCAATTTTCTGCCGGTGGCCGTAATGGGGCCGGTATCCGCCTATGTCAAAGCCAAGGGGCATCCCGGCTGGGGCGGATTTTGGGAGGTCGGGGTGCTGTCCCTGATCGGCGTTGCGCTGGTCCTGATCGCTCGGCCTGCGGATGCGATGGAGGCGTGGCTTGCATTCTCGGTGGCATGCTGGACGGGCATGATCCTTGGCTTTCTGCATGCCGGCGCGCGCCATCTGAAGAGCATTGCATGGCCCGCGCCCGATCTGAAGCTGATGCTGGAAGGGCGGCACCTTTGGGCTGTGGCGGTGCTGTCCTATGCGTCCTTATGGGGCGGCGTGCTGATCGCGGAATGGTTGCTGGACCCCGAGGCGACGGCGGTGCTGAACGCCCTGTTCCGTGCGCTCGCGCCGTTGCAGTTTCTGATCCTGACGATCGACTTCTACATGGCACCCAAGTTTGCCGCGGCGGACAAGGCCGCTCTTTACAGGCTTTACACACGCGCCCGCATCGCTTGCGCGCTGCTTGCGGTGCCTTACGCGGCGCTGACCCTTGCGGTACCGTCCGAGTTCCTTAACCTGCTGTACGGAGAGGGCTACGGCGCCTACGGCACCGAGCTGCGCGTCATCATAGGTGCCATTCTGGTGCAGATCGCCTTGGGTCCGGCGGGGATACTGCTGAATATGCGTGGGCAGGATAAGATAATGCTGTTGTTTCTTGCCGGAAAGTCATTGGTCTATTGCTCCACAGCAATCTTATTCGGTATTGGCGTTGGGTTAACAGGCATTATCGTTTCCTTTTCACTATCGGCAGTTTTGCAAGTTTTGGCCCAGTATATATTCGTGAAGAGGTCCTACCTAAAGGAGCACCTGATATGAAAGTATTTTATAATATTATTTCTGTCTTGGTCAGGGCGATGCGGTATTTCGAGCGAAAAGCGCTCATTAAAAGTGCTATTTCTTCCGGAATGAGTGTTGGGCGCGGCACCAAATTTGTTGGAACGCAAAGGTTCGGTAGTGAACCCTACTTGATTGAGATCGGCGAGGATTGCCTGATTACGAATGACGTTAGCTTCATCTGTCATGACGGTGCTTGGGCTGTTGCTTGTGGCCTTGACGGAGTGAAGCTGTCAGAAAGCTATCGAAAGCACGGCGTTTTCGGACGCATTTCAGTTGGTAACAATTGTTTTGTTGGGGTGAATGCCGTGCTTTTGCCGAATACGAAAATTGGTAAAAACTCTATAGTAGGTGCCGCTGCAGTTGTTAAAGGTGACTATCCAGAGGGTTCAATTATTGCCGGAAATCCAGCAAGAGTTGTTGGCAAAACATCCGATTACAGAGTAAAGAAGCTATCTGAAGCTTTGACGCTGAACCAGGATATTCGTGCAGAGGAACGAAAGCGCTTGATCAAAAATCACACGCGCTCGACAGAATGATCATTGCTTCGATCCGATCTTGGGGAGCTGGCCCGGTTTCAATCTAGGCTCTCGGGTTTTGCAAGATAAAGGCAAAATGGAATTTATTTTAGGTCAATTTCAGGTACATTAACTCTTTTATTTGAGTCGGCGATAACTCTCTTAGCCGTCCATGCGCTCACAGCTAAAATCAATGCTGATAGACCAGACAGGCGCAGCATTGTAAGATTCACTTCAAGCGAATTTCGTGGAAAATAGAAGCACAATACGCTCATTGCAAAGCATGCCCAGGCCAAAAACCATAAGTTTCTCGATTTTGACAGAACTTGATGCGTGGCAATCAGCATTGCTATAAGAATTATTGTCCACAAGAAAACGCCCCACTGCCCGCCGACTGCATAGCCTTCACCAAAGTAAGTATAGGCAAGCCCGTAGTCTGCGTCTGGCCTGTAGTTTTCTGCAAGATAGGTGGTGAAGCTGGAGGCGTCTGCACCAAACAGGTCAGGTATCACGAGGAACTGAAAAAGTGCATCCATACTATCAATCCAATCGTATGGTTTTTTCAGGTTAATGATTTCAGCGATATAGCTTGATATGGCGTATCCTTCGAGACCTTCCATTAAACTTGCAGGATTGGTCGAGCGTAGAGCCAACGAAAGGGCATTAAAATCACCGAGACGAATGCCTATAGCTAAGTACTTACCGTAGATTGCAAAAAACACAGCAAGTACGATTATTGCCGCTCTTCGTGGAGTAAGGAGAGAGAGCAGGTTGCGTGAGTAAACGAGATAGAAAAAAGCGCTTACCACAGGAAGCACGATCACAGCTCTGCTGACAACCAGAATTGAGAGGCCAAATAGTGCGGCAAAAGATATTATCAGAGCGGCTCTATCGCGGGCAACCACGGATGCCAAGAATATAATTATGAAGGGATACTGCAAAAGAAATATTGTCGAAGCGCCACTATCTATTAGGTCTCTTTTGCTTAACTGGAGGGTTCCTCCTGCCGTAATGAACGCCAAAATAACTATAACCAATGCGCAGGTACTGAACGCTTTCAACGGTATGGAATTGGTATTGGTCGCCGCTGCTGGTAAGCGCACAATGTCTTTTTTTGTGTAAAGCTGCAACGCGACTGCCGAAAGAGTTAGGCCGAGCAAAACAATAATTAAAGCAAAAGATATCTCTGGGTTTGAAAATTTCACCCAATCGGAGTAATTGGATGCCTCTGATAAAAACGGCACGAGAATAAGTGAATGGTGGTAAGTAGATACAGAAAAGATCGCCCCATAAATCGTATTGAAGCGTCCTAAAAAAAGCGCCGCAAGTGCAACTATAAAAAGCCCTAGGGCAAAAATTGACATAGTGTCTCGCTTTAAAGCAGCCAAACCTAGGACCGGCTTGCCAGAACCCCCTTGATATCCACCACCGGCGCATCCTCTGCGTGGCAGAATTCGTGCAAGGCCGTGGCTCCCATCTCGCGGAAAACGTCATGCGCCACGGCGAGCATGAGCGCGTCGTAGGCGGCCTTCTCGGGGGTGTCTACCATGTTCAGGCCGTATTCCGCCATCGCCTCGTCCCGATCGACCCACGGGTCATGCACGTCGACCTTGATCCCGTAGCCTTCCAGTTCGGCGATGATATCGACCACGCGGGTATTGCGCAGGTCCGGGCAGTTTTCCTTGAAGGTCAGGCCCATCACCAGGACCCGCGCGCCGCGCACCTTGACGTCCTTGGCGATCATCTCGCGCACCAGCTTGCCCGCGAAGTAAGCGCCCATGCCGTCATTGATCCGCCGGCCAGCCAGCACGACCTCGGGGTGATACCCGATCTCCTGCGCCTTGTGCGTAAGGTAGTAGGGATCCACGCCGATGCAGTGCCCGCCGACCAGGCCGGGACGGAACGGCAGGAAGTTCCATTTGGTCCCCGCAGCCTCCAGCACATCCAGCGTATTGATTCCCATCCGGTCAAAGATCAGGGCCAGCTCGTTCACCAGCGCGATATTGACGTCGCGCTGCGTGTTCTCAATCACCTTGGCCGCCTCGGCAACGCGGATGGACGGGGCCAGATGGGTGCCCGCCGTAATGATGCTGCGGTAGAGCGCATCGACGAACTGCGCCACCTCGGGGGTAGAGCCGGACGTGACCTTGCAGATGCTGGGCAGCCGGTGCTCCTTGTCGCCGGGATTGATCCGCTCGGGCGAGTAGCCGGCAAAGAAATCGACGTTGAACTTCAGGCCCGAGATGTCTTCGAGAATGGGAACGCAATCTTCCTCGGTCGCGCCGGGGTAGACGGTGCTTTCGTAGATGACGACATCCCCCTTGCGCAGGACCCGCCCCACGGTTTCCGAGGCGCGGCGCAGCGGGGTCAGATCGGGGCGCTTATGCGCATCGATCGGCGTCGGAACCGTCACGATGTAGGTGTTGCACCCGCGCAGTGCCTCGATGTCGCTGGCAAAGCTCAGATGCGTTGCCGCCTTCAGCTCGTCGGCTGTCGTCTCGAGCGTGCGGTCGCGGTGATCTTCCAGCTCCGCGATGCGAGCGGCATTGATGTCAAAGCCGACGGTTTCGATCTTGCGCCCGAACTCCACCGCAAGGGGAAGTCCGACATAGCCGAGGCCGATCACGGCGATTTTTGCGGTGTCAGGGGTCAACATGATGCAGAACCTCGGGTCAGATGTTGTAATAGTCTTTGTACCAGGCCACGAAGGCCTTGACGCCGTCGCGGACATTGGTTTGCGGGCGATAGCCTGTCAGCGATTTCAGCAGATCTGCATTTGCCCAGGTCGCGGGGACGTCGCCGGTCTGCATGCCCATGAAGTTGCGGATTGCGGGCTTGCCCAGCTCATCCTCGATCGCCTCGACGAAATCCATCAGCCGCACCTTGTCGGAGTTGCCGATATTCACCACGCGCCACGGCGCGACCGGGCTGAGGCTGTCGCCTTCGGGGACATCCTCCGGCGTATCGGGCCGCTGCGGGGGGGTGTCGATCAGCAGGCGGATGCCGCGCACGAGATCCTCGACATAGGTAAAGTCCCGATACATGTCGCCATGATTGTAAATGTCGATCGGCGTGCCTTCGATAATGCCTTTGGTGAACTTGAACAGCGCCATGTCAGGCCGGCCCCACGGCCCATAGACCGTGAAAAAGCGGAACATCGTCGTCGGTAGATCCCAGAGATGCGCGTAGGAATGCGACATCGACTCATTCGCCTTTTTCGTGGCGGCATAGAAGGTCAGCGGAGTGTCGACCTTCTGCTGCTCGTCAAACGGCATTTCGGTATTCGCGCCGTAGACCGAACTGGTCGAAGCCATCAAGAGGTGTCCGACCCCCAGAGTCCGCGCCGCCTCCATCACGTTGAAGGTACCTATCAGGTTGCTCTCCAGATAGGCGCGGGGGTTCTCGAGGCTATAGCGCACACCCGCCTGGGCGGCCAGGTGCACGATGGCCGTCGGCTGGAAAGCCGTAATCAGCCGCATGACGGCATCCGCATCCTCGAGACGTGCTTCGTGTGCTTCGAAATTCGGGTTCTGAAGGAGCATCTGATGACGGCGCTGCTTGAGCGTCACATCGTAATAGTCGGTCATGGCATCCAAACCGCACACCACATGGCCCTCCGCCAACAGCAGTTTGGCAAGATGGAAGCCAATGAAGCCCGCCGTGCCAGTGATGAACACGCGATGTCGTTTTGGAGGGGTGGGATGATCGGTCATTGCGAGTGCAGCCTTCTTGGTTCCGTAGCCGTGCATCGTGTCCTTAAGTGCCATGGCCGACTTGTGCAACGATAGTCGGCGGCAAGATGATCTGTGGGCGCATTCGCCTTTTTGACCCCGGTCGGCGCCGCCAATATCCGGCCCGGATCGGACTGGCGCCGCCAGCCAGGGGAAGGGTGTCGTTGCAAGATTCCGGGGGGTGCAGCGAATGCACCACTTCCCTCACAATTGGACATCAAGGGTTCTGTGCGGCAATGAGCTATGCTATCCGCAAGGACGGAGAACCAAGGCTAGGGACGGGCGACCAATGACCGCTAAATGCAAGACATCGGCCAAGATGGCTGCGGCTGCTGCATTGCTAGGCTGCGCACCCTTTACGGCGAGCGCGGATCCCCTGACGACCGAACAGACAAATATGTATGGCACGCCCGGCAGCCTGATTGACATGCCCACCTCCGAGATGGCGCCGGACGGTCAATTGTCGACGACCGTATCGGCCTATGGGATGGGATCCAACCTTTCGACGCGTACGACGCTGACGTTCCAGGTGCTGCCCAAACTCAGCGCCAGTTTCCGCTATTCCGCGATCGGTGGATTGGTTCCGATTCCGGGCCGTCCGGCGTTTGACACGCTCTATGATCGCAGTTTCGACATCAAGTATCGGCTGTTCAATGAGACGCGTTATCGTCCGGCCGTCAGCATCGGATTGCGCGATTTCATCGGAACGGGGATCTATAGTGGCGAATACATTGTCGCGACGAAATCTGTGCTGGATGACAAGTTGCGGTTTTCGGGCGGCTTGGGCTGGGGGCGTTTGGGAAGCTATGCCAGCTTTGGCAGTACCGGAACACGGCCGAATGAAACGCTCGGCAAAGGCGGCATTCCTACTTATGACCGGTGGTTTCGTGGTGATGTCGGTGCGTTTGCCGGTGTGTCCTGGAAGGCAACAGAACGGCTGACCTTCAGCGCCGAGTACTCTTCGGATGCCTATGACCGCGAAGTCAGCAGTAACGCTCTCACCCGCCGGACGCCATGGAACTTCGGCGTCAGCTATCGGGTCAGTGAGGCACTTGCGTTCAATGCTTATGCGCTTCACGGCGACGAGATCGGCGCGAGTTTCACGCTGTCGATCAATGCCAAGGAGCCCGCGGTCATCGGCGGAGCCGAAAGTGCGCCGTTGCCGGTATCGCCGCGCGCTGCCGGCAGCGCGTCAGACCTTGGATGGACTTCGGATGAGTCGCGCAAGACGAGCGCCAAGGCGACCTTGACGCAGCTTCTGGATCGCGAGGGGATCAAGACGCATGCACTGTCGCTGGAGGCCCGCGAGGCACATATTCAAATCCGCAACACGCGGTATGACGTGCGCGCGCAGGCAGTCGGCCGCACCGCGCGCGCCATGACCCGCAGCTTGCCGGCTTCGGTCGAGGTTTTCACCATAACTCAGGTGGTCGATGGCATTCCCACAAGCACCACGAGGCTGAGCCGCAGCGATTTAGAGCGGCTTGAAAATGCGCCTGCCGCCGAAATTCTGGAGGTCGCCCGCATCACGGACCCCGTCGAGGCGCCGCAGCCTTCCTTGATGCCTGATGCCTATCCCCGGTTTGAGTATGGCATCGGGCCATATCTGCGGTTTTCGGTATTCGATCCGGAAAACCCCGTGCGTTACAACGCCGGGATCAAGGCGCAGGCAAATTATCATTTCGCGCCCGGCTGGGTTGTGTCGGGTGCAGTATCGCAAAAGGTGATCGGAAACCTCGACGACGTGTCCTTGCCCGGGGCATCCGGCCTGCCGCGCGTGCGGTCGAATGTGGCGCTTTACAATCGGACTGATGAGCCGACGATAGATTATCTGACGGTCTCGAAATACGGGCGTCCGGGGCGCAATTTTTACAGCCGCGTCTCAGCAGGTTACCTTGAACGGATGTACGCGGGCCTCTCGGGCGAGATCCTCTGGAAGCCGCAGGACAGCCGCGTCGCCTTGGGCGCCGAGATCAATTACGTCCAGCCGCGTGATTATGATCAGCAATTCGGGCTGCGCAGTCGATCCACGCCGAATGGCACTATTCCCGAATGGAATGGCCACGTTTCCGCATATTACGATGTGGGATACGGCTTTCACACGCAGCTGGACGTGGGTCAGTATTTGGCAGGCGATTTTGGCGCCACACTATCGGTTGATCGCGTCTTCGCCAATGGCTGGAGCATCGGCGCCTATGCCACCAAAACGGATGTGTCTTCCGACACCTTCGGCGAAGGCTCGTTCGACAAGGGTATCCGCATCGATATCCCGCTATCTTGGGGAATCGGCACGCCGACGCTCCAGAAATCGCGGACTGTGCTGAAATCGCTGTCCCGTGATGGCGGTGCGCGGCTTGAGGTGGATGGCCGACTTTATGATCGGGTCAAGGACACGCATGCGACGGAAATGGCCAAGAGCTGGGGGAAATTCTGGAGATGATCCGACTTACGCGCATTGCGCTTCTGCTGGCTTTCGGATTTGGGCTGTCTGGCTGCGGTAACGCGCCGGGGCGCGATGTGACCGCAGTGTCGATCGTGCAGAACATCGTGTCGGCGATAACGGGCAGTGGCACGGCCGATACACCCGATGCGAATGCCGTCGCGCGGCAGGCTGCGGCGGCCCTGACGAATACCGACGGGCAGGTGGTTGTGCTGGCCATCCCGAACCGGGACGTTCTGACGGCCTTGCAAGAGATCGAGCGGAACGGCGACTACGTCACCTTCGGCAGCGCGGACCGGCGCAGCCTGACCCTGAAGCATGGGATGCTGACGGCAACGCGTGGGCTTGGTTATGATTTGATGTCGGCGGATGTAGAACAAGTCTATCGCCTGATACGCACGCGCACCGAAGGCGCGGCGCCCCGCGTGAACCGTTATCTTGACGGCGAAAACCAGACGCGGCCCCTCTCGGTCTGGTGCCAGATCAAGCAGGGCAACTCGTCCGCCTCCAGTGCCGCGGGCCTACCTGCCGGGACGGTTGGAATGCTGGAATCCTGCGTGTCGGACGGGGCGACTTTCCAGAACAGCTATCAGGTGACACCGGACGGACGCATTGTGCAGTCGCGCCAGTGGATCAGCCCGCTCAACGGATATGTGACCGTTCAGTCGCTGCGATAAAAGAGCGATTCGAATATTTGCCCCTATCGAGAACCCTTGGCTTTGACCCTTGGCCGAGGTGGCTGTCGAGTGTGACGGCTGTCAGTTTTTAGAAAAACTTAGCGTTTGATTAGCTTTTCGAGGCTTAACGTGGAGCCATGACAGCGCTGCCCGTATTGGTGTTTCTTGAATGCGGGCTTAATTCCGAACCTGCTGTTCATTGATTCAACTTGTCGCTGCCAATTGTTTGGCGGGCGCCCCAATGACGGAGTCTCACGCGTGGCCGCAATCTTTTGGGAGACACGGGTACTGCAATGGGCAATCGGACGCTTCTGATCGGCGCCTCCGGACGGGTCGGGCGCATGGTCCTCAAGGCGCTCCGCGCAAACGAAACGCGCGGATGCGCTGTTTCGGCACAATACAAGACAGCAGATTCCGCGATGCGGGACGGGGATTTGATCTGGAATCTCTCAGATGGCTTTGGCCCCTTGCGTGCCTGGATGTGCAAACACGGCACCCCATCCTGCATGACAGTCCTGGCGGGCAGAACGCCAATCACTGGCGACGCGCTGGAGGTGAATGTCTCGATCGCCGGCGCCTACCTTCGCGCTGCTCATGATTGTGGTATTCCGCGCGTCCTGCTGGCCTCGTCCTCTGCGGTCTACGGTGTGGGGCAGGGCACACCGATGCGTGAAGATCATCCGTGCCACCCGAACAGCTTCTACGGGGCCTACAAGCTGATGATGGAAGATGTCGCTGCGGAGTATCGCGCGGCAGGGCTCGAGGTGTGCTGTCTGCGTATCGGCAATGTGGTCGGGGCGGATGCGCTACCGCTTGGCGCTCATTCGGGGTCTGCTATGGGCCGTTTGGCTATCGACTGCTTTGACAACGGGCATGGTCCGCAGCGGTCCTATATGGGCCCGGCCAGCCTTGCCAGCACACTCAGCCAGCTGTCGACTTACCCCGGTCGCCTTCCCTTCGTACTGAACGTGGCGGCGCCCGAGCCGATCCATATGGATACGCTGGCAGAGGCGGCAGGGCTGCGTTGGACCGCGATGCCCGCCGCTGGTTATACGCCGCAGCGCATCGTGCTGGACTGCACCCGGCTGGCGGGCCTTGTCGCGGTGCCTTCGGATGCCGGATCGGCCGCCCGCTTGATTTCCGAATGGCGGGCCTACGGTTAGATGCCCCTCTCCAAACGCCTTTTCGATCTGGTCACATCGGGCGCGTTGCTGCTGCTGCTTTGGCCTCTTCTATTGCTGCTGGCCGCGCTGATTCTTGTGCGTGACGGCCGGCCGGTCTTCTTCGTGTCCGAGCGCATGAAAACACCGGAGGTGGCATTCGGGTTGATCAAGTTTCGCACGATGACCCACGTGAATGCCGATAGCGGCGTATCGGGGGGGGACAAGGCGGCGCGGCTGACCCGCTTTGGTGCCGGCCTGCGGCGGACCCGTCTGGACGAGCTGCCACAGCTCTGGAATGTTCTGCGCGGGGATATCAGCCTTATCGGCCCGCGCCCGCCGCTGCGTCAATATGTCGCCAAATTCCCCGATCTCTACGCCCAGGTGCTGAAATCGCGCCCAGGCATCACCGGCCTGGCATCCCTGGTCTATCACGCGCATGAGGAAAAACTGCTGCGCCCTACTGCAAGCGCTGCAGAAACCGACGCCGTCTATTCGCGCGCCTGCGTCCCGCGAAAGGCGCGCATCGACCTCATTTACCAACGCAGGCGCGGCCTTGGCCTCGATTTATGGATCCTGTCCGCCACGTTGTCCCGAGTATTGCGCTGAAACCCGCGTGTGCCAGCGAAGCCGGTACAACCCTGTGGTCTTTGAGGGTATTGTCTCTTAATCGTTCCGACTCTCGCTCAGGATGAAGTTTTGTTCCTGTTACACGCATTTGCATTCTTGCCGAATGCCGCTAAACGGCAGCGGTGCCACTTAAGGGTCAAGGCCAGTCATTCCCATGATATCGGAAAAGCTTCATAATCTGCCGCGTCTCGCCAAGCGGGCGATCTTTTTGGTGACGGATACACTGCTCGTTCCGATCAGCCTCTATGCCGCTTTCGCGTTGCGCTACGGCACGTTGACGCAAATGGACCGTGTTCAGGATTCCCTGTCCCTTTTTGTGTTGATGACCGTCCTGGGTGGCGTCCTGATCTCGATCTGCAGGCTGCCAAGGATCAAACTGAACGCGCTGGAAATGCGCGCCGTGACCCGAATCGGCACGACCGCGGCCTTGCTGGCGCTTCTGGCAATCACGCTGAGCTATATGCTTGACCTGTCCGGGCCGCGCTCGGTGCCGATCATTTTCTGCGCCGTCTTCTTTCTTGCTTCGCTTGCCACGCGCATCGCCGCCCTCACATTGCTGGGCTGGCTTGAGGACCGTCAGGGCACTCGGCAGCGCGTTGCAATCTATGGCGCGGGCGCGGGCGGCATCCAGATGGCCGCGGCATTGCGCCAATCGCCCGAGGCTCGGCCCGTTCTCTTCATCGACGACAATTCCAACCTTCAGGGTCTGATGACGGCGGGCCTGCCAGTCTATGCGTCGTCCGATCTGAAAAAGCTGGTCGAGCGTCACAGGATCCAGCGCGTCCTTCTGGCCATCCCCTCGATCTCCGAGGAGCGTCGCCGCGCCCTGATCGACAAGCTCGCGGCTCTGGGCCTCGAGGTGCAGGTGCTGCCGTCTTACATCGAGATGATGACCGGCAAGGGCGCGGGCGAGCCTTTGCGCCCCGTAAGCCCCGACGCCCTTCTGGGGCGCGACAAGGTGGATCTGGACACGCCTGAAATCGCCAAGGCCTATGCCGGGCGCACCGTCCTCGTGACAGGGGCGGGCGGCTCCATCGGGTCAGAGCTTTGCCGCCAGTTGATCAACCGCCGTCCCAAGCGCATCGTACTTTTCGAGCATAGCGAGATCGCGCTTTACGCGATCGACCAGGACATGCGCAAACGCGCCGCCGGTGCGGGGGTGGCGATCACTACGCGCCTCGGCTCTGTCACGGATGCAGCGCGGGTCGCCGCCGTCATGAGCGAGTGCGAGGTCGAGATCGTCCTGCATGCCGCCGCCTACAAGCACGTGCCAATCGTCGAGGAAAACGAGCTGGAGGGCGCACGCAACAACGTCATGGGCACCAAGGTGGTGGCCGATGCCGCGATGCGGGCCGGGGTCGAGCGGTTCATCCTCGTGTCGACCGACAAGGCCGTGCGCCCGACCAATATCATGGGCGCATCCAAACGATTGGCCGAACTGGTCGTACAGGATCTTCAGACCCGCACGACCCGCACACGCTTCGCCATCGTGCGCTTCGGCAATGTGCTTGGCTCCTCCGGCTCGGTGCTGCCTCTCTTCGAGCGGCAGATCAAGCAGGGCGGACCGGTGACCGTGACCCATCCCGAGGTGACACGCTTTTTCATGACGATCCCCGAGGCCGCGCGCCTTGTCCTGCTGGCGGGGGCCTATGCAAAGGGCAGCGACGTATTTGTGCTGGACATGGGCGAGCCGCAGAAGATCATCGATATCGCACGCCGCATGGTCGAGATGTCGGGCCGCACGGTCCGCGATTCCAAGACCGGCAAGGGCGATATCGAAATCGAGATCACCGGCTTGCGCCCGGGTGAGAAGCTCTACGAGGAGCTGTTGATCGACGATGACAGCCTCCGTGCGACGCCGCACCCCAAGATCTTGCGCGCCGAAGAGGCAAGTCTGAGCGAGATCGAGACATCGTCGATGCTGCGCGAGCTGGAAAAGACGCTGGAGGCCCGCGATACCGCGCGCCTCCGCCGCCTCATCGCTGCGCGCGTCGATGGCTATCATATCCAGAAGGAAGTGGGTTAGGCGTCACGAGCGGTGCCGGCTTTGCAAGTATCGGCCGAGCGTTACCCGTGATACCGCCAAGAGGGACGGCCTTGGACCCGAGCAGCGCCTTGTCGAAAATCTGGGAACTTAAGGGTGCTCGAACGCTCGGCAAATCAAAGCGCTGCCGTGTGGGACGAAAGCTGGCGCTTGGTTCAACGCGGCAGGGGCCCCCAGGATTCGAAGAGCGGCAAGAAGAATCCGTATTCGAAACCATGTTCTAGGACAAGTGGTGCCCAGGAGAGGACTCGAACCTCCACACCGTTGCCAGTACTAGCACCTGAAGCTAGCGCGTCTACCATTCCGCCACCTGGGCAGGTCACGTGAGGGGCCGTTTAGACGGGGGGCGGGGGCGTGTCAACGGGCTTTTTCGCGCGGGCCCGCCATGTCGCCTTGCCCGCGGGCGCCGGCACGGGTAGGACGGTAGGCGCACAAGAATAGAACTGGGCGCGCCGGAGGCTTTCCTTATGTCGAAACTGGTCACAATCTTTGGCGGATCGGGCTTTGTGGGCCGCTATGTCGCCTACCGCATGGCGCAGGCCGGATGGCGCGTGCGGGTCGCGTGCCGCCGCCCTGAAACGGCCGGGTTCGTGCGCACCTACGGCGTTGTCGGCCAGGTCGAGCCGATTTTGTGCAACATCCGCAACGACGACAGCGTGCGTGACCTCACGCGCGGCGCCGATGCAGTGGTCAATTGTGTTGGCACGTTCGAGCGCAAGGGCAAGAACAACTTCGACGCCGTGCAGGATGCGGGCGCGACTCGCATCGCCCGCATGGCCGCCGAGGAGGGCGTTCAGCATCTCGTCCACCTCTCGGCCATCGGTGCGGATGTGGACGGCGACAGCCTCTATGCCCAAAGCAAGGGCCGCGGCGAGCAGGGCATTCTCGAGCATTTCCCGAATGCCGTGATCCTGCGTCCCTCCATTGTCTTCGGCCCCGAGGACGCGTTCTTCAACCGCTTTGCCGGCATGACCAAGATGGGCCCGGCTTTGCCGGTCGTCGGGGCGGACACGCGCTTTCAGCCGGTCTATGTGGGCGACGTGGCCGATGCTGCCGCGATGGGCGCGCAGGGCAAGGCTGCGCCGGGTATCTACGAGCTGGGCGGACCGGATGTGCACACTTTCCGCGAGTTGATGGAGATGATGCTGCGCGTCATCCGCCGCCGCCGCATGATCATCAATATTCCATTCCTGCCGGCCAAAGGTCTGGGCGCGCTGATGGAACTGGGCCAGACACTGACGCTGGGTCTTTTGCCCGCGCAAATCACGCGCGATCAGGTGACGTCCCTGAAATCCGATAATGTCGTGTCCGACGGCGCCAAAGGTTTCGAAGACCTGGGCATCCAGCAGACTTCGCTCGAGGCGGTTCTGCCGGATTACCTGTGGCGCTTTCGCCCTTCCGGCCAATACGCCGCGATGAAGGAATCGGCCAAGGACGCATCGGGCAAATTGGGCACGCATTGACGCGCTCTGGCCCGCCACGCGCACGGCGCTGAGCGGAGCACACTCCAAGGAAAGACCGCCGTATGTCGGATACCACATTGGTCGCCGCCGCCCTCGGGCTGATCGAAGGCCTGACCGAGTTCATCCCGGTGTCCTCGACTGGTCACCTGCTCTTGACCGGGCATTTCATCGGCTTTCACTCGCCGGGTCGCAGTTTCGAGGTGGTGATTCAATTGGGCGCCGTTCTGGCGCTTCTCAGTGTCTATTTCACGCGGTTGACGCAGGTGCTTGTAGACGCGCCGCACAGCCCCGGCGCCCGGCGTTTTCTCGCCTCGGTCCTGATCGCCTTCCTGCCCGCGCTGGTTGTTGGCGTCATGGCGCACGGCTTTATCAAGGCGGTGCTTTTCGAGACGCCTGTTCTGGTTGCGGTCATGCTGATACTGGGCGGTATCATCCTGATCTTCGTCGACCGGTTCGCGCCAGAGCCTCGCCATCATGATGCGGCGCGCTTGCCGATCTGGACAACGTTCCGTATCGGGCTTTTTCAGTGCCTTGCGATGATTCCCGGCACCAGCCGCTCGGGGGCGACCATCGTGGGTGCGCTGCTGATGGGGGTCGACAAGCGCGCGGCGGCGGAATTCTCGTTCTTCCTGTCGATGCCGACCATGGCGGGCGCGGTGGCGTATGACCTATACAAGAACCGCGACGTGCTGGACCTGAGCGCGATGGGCGATATCGCCGTTGGTTTCGCAATGGCCTTCGTGAGTGGCCTTCTGGTGGTGAAGTGGCTGCTCGGATTCGTCTCGCGCAACGGCTACGCGCCCTTTGGCTATTGGCGAATCGCCATTGGAACGGTGGCTTTGGGCCTGCTCTGGGCCGGGTTTTGAATATATGGTAAGCATTGCTGACATAGTTTACGGTGGCGAGCGGCGAAATTCGGCGGTGTGATAATTAAAACTGTTATATAGGACAGCAATGCTGTCTTTTATACTTCTGGCGCCCGGTCTATTCATCAGCGGCTGAATAGATAGGTGCGCCGATGTCCGACAACCCCATGCTGAAATTCACCACCGTCATGCGCGACATGCCGGAGAAGCGCCCGCCCGATCTGCGCGCGCAGGATTTCCGCGAGATTTACGCTGAATACGCCGCCGACAAGGCACGCGAGCAGTCGAGTCGGTGCAGCCAATGCGGCGTGCCCTATTGCCAGAGCCATTGCCCACTGCACAACAACATCCCCGACTGGCTGCGCCTCACTGCCGAGGGTCGCCTGAAGGAGGCCTATGAGATCAGCCAGGCCACCAACACATTCCCCGAAATCTGTGGTCGTATCTGCCCGCAGGATCGGCTGTGCGAAGGCAATTGCGTGATCGAGCAGTCGGGCCATGGAACAGTCACCATCGGCCAAGTCGAGAAATACATCACCGATACGGCGTGGGACGAGGGCTGGGTTACGCCCGCCGCCCCGACGCAGGAGCGCTCTGAGAGCGTCGGTATCATCGGCGCCGGCCCCGGCGGGCTGGCGGCGGCTGACATGCTGCGCCGCGAGGGCGTGCAGGTGACGGTTTATGACCGCTACGACCGCGGCGGCGGCCTGATGACCTACGGCATTCCTGGCTTCAAGCTGGAGAAGGACGTGGTGATGCGCCGGATGGCGCAGCTTGAAGCGGGCGGCGTGAATTTCCGGCTCAACTGCAACGTGGGCGAGGACATCACTTTCGACGAGATGCGTGCCAAGCACGACGCGCTCATCATCGCCACCGGCGTCTACAAGTCCCGCGAATTGCAGGGGCCGGGATCCGGCGCCAAGGGCATCGTGCGCGCCATCGACTACCTGACGACCAGCAACCGCCAGTCCTTCGGTGATGCGGTCCCCGAATTCGACGATGGCACACTGAATGCCTCGGGCAAGCGCGTCGTCGTGATTGGCGGCGGCGACACGGCCATGGATTGCGTGCGCACGGCGATCCGGCAGGGCGCGACCTCGGTCAAATGCCTCTACCGCCGCGACCGCACGAACATGCCCGGCAGCCAGCGTGAGGTTGCCAATGCCGAGGAAGAGGGCGTCGAATTCGCGTGGCTGAGCCTGCCCAAGGGGTTCTCGGGCGATCCCGTCACGTCGGTGCGCGTGCAGCAGATGCGCCTTGGCGCGCCCGACATCACCGGCCGCCAGTCGCCGGAGGAAATCGAAGGCGCCGTGCATGACGAGCCCGCCGATCTGGTGATCAAGGCGCTGGGGTTCGAGGCCGAGGAACTGCCCGTTCTCTGGGGCCAGCCGGAGCTGCAAGTCACGCGCTGGGGCACCATCAAGGCCGAGTTCACCAGCGGCCGCACGTCACTGCCCGGCGTCTATGCCATCGGCGACATTGTGCGCGGCGCGTCGCTGGTCGTCTGGGCCATCCGCGACGGGCGCGATTGTGCTGATGCGATCATGGCCGATTTTGCCACCCCGCAGGCGGTCGCCGCCGAATGAACAGAGCTGACGAAATCCAGGGCCAATGCCTCTGCGGCGCCGTTCAAATCACGGTGTCCGGCGCGCATGACACCGAGGTCGGTGTGTGCCACTGTTATCGCTGTCAGCGGTGGTCTGGCGGGCTCTACGCCACGTTCGACGCGCCTGTAGACGTCGTCACCGTGCGCGGCCCCGTGACGCGCTACACCGCACCGCATCTCGCCGAGCGCGCCTTTTGCGGCACCTGCGGAAGCAACCTTTGGCTCCGTGACCAAGAAAGCGGCGAGGATTACGAATTGGTCGCCGGCATCTTTCGGGACGCCGCCGCCTATCCGATCAGATCCGAAATCTACATTGATCAGGCCCCGGCGTACGCGGAACTCCAGGGCGAACATCCCCGCAGGACCGCAGCCGATTACGAGGCCCAGCACCCACCCGTTGAAGGAGAGACCTCATGACAAAGTATGACGCCACATGGGCCTCCGAAGAGCAGGCCAAGCGCGATTATCTGGCCGAGAACGGCATGTATGCGCATGAAGAAGAGCATTCCTCCTGCGGGGTCGGCCTTGTCGTCGCCGTCAGCGGCAAGCGGTCGCGCCGCGTGGTGCAGGCGGGCATCAACGCGCTGAAGGCGATCTGGCACCGCGGCGCGGTGGATGCGGATGGCAAGACCGGCGATGGCGCGGGTATCCACCTGCAGATCCCGGTGCCGTTCTTCTACGATCAGATCCGCCGCACTGGGCACGAGCCGCGCGAGGATCAGCTGGTGGCCGTGGGGCAGGTGTTTCTGCCGCGCACGGATTTCGGCGCGCAAGAGGCCTGCCGGACCATCGTCGAGACCGAAGTGCTGCGCATGGGCCACACGATCTATGGCTGGCGCCACGTGCCGGTCAATGTCGATTGTCTTGGGGAAAAGGCGAATGCCACGCGCCCCGAAATTGAGCAGATCCTGATCTCGAACGCCAAGGGCATCGAGGAGGAGGATTTCGAGCGCGAGCTTTATGTCATTCGCCGCCGCATCGAAAAAGCGGTGATCGCCGCCGGGATCGCGAATTTCTACATCGCGTCGCTGTCGTGCCGGTCGATCATCTACAAGGGCATGATGCTGGCCGAGGAGGTCGCGGTCTTCTACCCCGACCTGATGGACGAGCGGTTCAAATCCGCCTTCGCGATTTACCACCAGCGGTATTCGACCAACACCTTCCCGCAATGGTGGCTGGCGCAGCCCTTCCGCATGCTGGCCCATAATGGCGAGGTCAACACGCTCAAGGGCAACCGCAACTGGATGAAGAGCCATGAGATCCGCATGGCCTCCTCCGCCTTTGGCGATCTGGCCGAGGATATCAAGCCGATCATTCCCGGCGGCGCATCGGACAGCGCCGCGCTGGATTCCGTCTTCGAAGTGCTGGTGCGCGCGGGCCGCTCGGCGCCGATGGCCAAGACGATGCTGGTGCCGGAATCCTGGTCCAACCTCGCGCAGGAACTGCCGCAGGCGTGGCGCGACATGTATTCCTACTGCAACAGCGTGATGGAGCCTTGGGACGGACCCGCCGCGCTGGCCATGACGGATGGCCGCTGGGTCTGCGCGGGGCTCGACCGGAACGGCCTGCGCCCCATGCGCTATGTCGTGACCGGCGACGGCCTTGTCATTGCGGGCAGCGAGGCCGGGATGGTGCCGATCGACGAGGGCACTGTGCGCGAGAAGGGTGCGCTGGGGCCGGGCCAGATGCTGGCCGTCGACATGAAGGAGGGCAAGCTTTTCCATGATGTCGAGATCAAGGACAAGCTGGCCGCCGCGCTGCCCTTCGGCGAGTGGGTGGGCAAGATCAACGAGCTGGACGAGGCGTTGGCCGTCGTCAGCGAGGCGCCGATGCATACCGGCGAGGATCTGCGCCGCCGCCAGATCGCCGCAGGCTATACCATCGAAGAACTGGAGCAGATCCTGGCCCCGATGGGCGAGGACGGCAAGGAGGCCATCGCCTCGATGGGCGACGATACCCCCAGCGCGGTGCTGAGCAACCAGTACCGCCCGCTCAGCCACTATTTCCGGCAAAACTTCAGTCAGGTCACGAACCCGCCCATCGACAGCTTGCGCGAATACCGCGTGATGAGCCTCAAGACCCGCTTTGGCAACCTGCGCAACGTGCTGGACGAGAGCGGCGCGCAGACGCAAATCATCGTGCTGGATAGCCCGTTCGTGGGCAACGCCCAGTGGACTGTGCTGATGGAGCAGTTCAGCTCGACCGTCGGGCATATCGACTGCAGCTTCGTCCCCGGTCCGGGCGCCTTGCAGGAGGCGCTGGAGCGTGTCCGCGCCGAGGCCGAGGATGCCGTCCGCAGCGGTGCAGGGCATTTGGTGCTCAGCGATCAGGACGCGGGCGAGGCACGCATCGGCATGCCAATGATCTTGGCCACCTCCGCCGTGCATAGCCACCTGACGCGCAAGGGTCTGCGCACCTTCTGCTCGCTCAATGTACGCAGCGCGGAATGCATCGACCCGCATTATTTCGCCGTGCTGATCGGCGCGGGCGCGACCGTGGTCAATGCCTATCTGGCCGAGGACAGCCTGGCCGACCGGATCGAGCGGAACCTGCTGGATGGCAGCCTGACCGAGGTGGTCGCGCGGTATCGCAAGGCCATCGACCAGGGCCTGCTGAAAATCATGTCCAAGATGGGAATTTCCGTCATCTCGTCCTATCGCGGTGGCCTGAACTTCGAGGCGATCGGGCTAAGCCGTGCCATGTGCGCCGAGTACTTCCCCGGCCTCGTCAGCCGTATCAGCGGCATTGGCGTGACCGGCATCCAGGCCAAGCTGGAGGAGATCCACGCAAAGGCTTACGGCAATGCCAGCAACGTCTTGCCCATCGGGGGATTTTACAAGGCGCGCAAATCGGGCGAGAGCCACGCCTGGGGCGCGCAGAACATGCATATGCTGCAAACCGCCTGCAACACGGCCAGCTTCGATCTGTGGAAGCGCTACTCGGCTGCCATGCAATCGGCCCCGCCGATTCATCTGCGCGATCTGATGGCGATCAAGCCGATGGGCAAGGCCATCCCGCTGGATGAGGTGGAGAGCGTCACCGCGATCCGCAAACGCTTTGTCACGCCTGGCATGAGCCTTGGCGCGCTCAGCCCCGAGGCACACAAGACGCTGAACGTCGCAATGAACCGCATCGGCGCGCGCAGCGACAGTGGCGAGGGCGGCGAGGATCCGGCGCATTTTCACCCCGAGCCGAATGGCGACAACCCCAGTGCCAAGATCAAGCAGGTCGCGTCGGGCCGGTTCGGCGTCACCGCCGAATACCTCAACCAGTGCGAAGAGCTGGAAATCAAGGTGGCCCAGGGTGCCAAGCCCGGGGAGGGCGGCCAGCTGCCCGGCATGAAAGTGACCGAACTGATCGCGCGGCTGCGTCACTCGACCAAGGGTGTCACGCTGATTTCGCCGCCGCCGCATCACGATATCTATTCCATCGAGGATCTGGCGCAGCTGATCTATGACCTCAAGCAGATCAACCCGCACGCCAAGGTCACGGTCAAGCTGGTGGCGCAATCGGGTGTCGGCACCATCGCGGCGGGCGTCGCCAAGGCCAAGGCCGATGTGATCCTGATCTCGGGCCATAATGGCGGCACCGGCGCCAGCCCCGCGACCTCGATCAAATACGCGGGCCTGCCGTGGGAGATGGGCTTGACCGAGGCGCATCAGGTTCTGTCGATGAACAACCTGCGGGGGCGCGTGACGCTGCGCACCGATGGCGGGCTGCGGACCGGGCGCGATATCGTCATGGCCGCCATGATGGGCGCCGAGGAATACGGCATCGGAACCGCGGCACTTATTGCCATGGGCTGCATCATGGTGCGCCAGTGCCAGAGCAACACCTGCCCCGTCGGCGTCTGCACGCAGGACGAAAACCTGCGAGCCAAATTCACCGGCAATGCCGAGAAGGTCGTGAACCTCATCACGTTCTACGCGCAGGAAGTGCGCGAGGTGCTGGCCAGCATCGGCGCGCGCAGCCTCGACGAGGTGATTGGGCGCGCGGATCTGCTGACACAGGTCAGCCGCGGCTCGGCCCATCTGGACGATCTGGACCTCAACCCGATGCTGATCACCGTGGCCAGTCCCGGCGCCCCCTATGACCGCCTGCGACCCCGGCAGGAGGTGCTGGACACGCTGGATGCCGAGATCGTGCGCGATGCCGCGCGCTTCCTCGACGATGGCGAGAAGATGCAGCTGCATTACGCCGTGCAGAACACACACCGCACCGTGGGCACCCGCGTCAGCAGCCATATCGTGCGCAAGTTCGGCATGCGCAATGCGCTTCAGCCCGATCACCTGACGGTCAAACTGTCGGGCAGCGCGGGCCAGTCCCTTGGCGCCTTCGCCGCCCCGGGGCTCAAGCTGGAAGTGTCGGGCGACGCCAACGATTATGTCGGCAAAGGCCTCTCGGGCGGGATCATCGTGGTGCGCCCGCCCATGTCCAGCCCGCTCGATGCAAGCGAGAACACCATCATCGGCAACACCGTCCTTTATGGCGCGACGGCGGGCTACCTCTTTGCCGCCGGCCGCGCGGGCGAGCGGTTTGCCGTGCGCAATTCGGGCGCGCATGTGGTGATCGAGGGCTGTGGCAGCAACGGGTGCGAATACATGACCGGCGGCGTTGCCGTGATCCTGGGCCGCATCGGTGCCAATTTCGGTGCGGGCATGACGGGCGGCATGGCCTATCTCTATGACCCCGAGGGCCGCGCCGCACCGATGATGAACCGCGAAACCATTGTCACGGGCCCGGTGCAGCATCCGCATTGGGAGGCGCAGCTGAAGGCGTTGATCCAGCGCCACGCGGACGAGACCGGCAGCCGCAAGGCACTCGATATCCTGCAGCACTGGGACACCGAGCGTGCGCATTTCGTACAGATCTGCCCGCGCGAGATGCTGGACAAGCTGCCCCATCCGCTGGGGGGTGAAGAGATCGCCGTGCCCGCCGAGTAAGCGCAGCCTGGCGCAATGAAAAAACCCCGGACGCCAATTGGTGCCCGGGGTTCTTTTTTGAGTATTTTAAGAACAATGAAAGCTTAGATGCTCGCCTCGAAGAGCGCGCGCAGGTTTTCCTTGGTCAGCTTGACGGGGTTGCCACCACAGCTGGGATCCTGCACCGCCTCGTCCACCAGATCGCTGATGCGGTCGGCGGTGACACCCATATCCGACAGCTTGCGCGGGATGGCGAGGCTGTCGTTGAACTCCTGCACGAAGGCGCAGAACCCGTCGAAGCCGCCCTCGATATCCAAGTAGGCCGCCGCCGAGCGGAAGCGGTCCCGGATCTCGGGTGCATTGAGCTCCAGCACCGCGGGCATGCAGACGGCGTTGGTCGTGCCGTGATGCGTGCCGAAAACGGCGCCGATCGGATGGCTCATCGCGTGGATCGCGCCGAGGCCCTTCTGAAACGCGGTCGCGCCCATCATGGCGGCGCTCATCATATGCGCGCGCGCCTCAAGATCGCTTCCGTCCTTGTAGGCGCGGGGCAGGTATTCCTTGACCAGGCGCATCCCCTCCAGCGCCATGCCTTGGCTCATCGGGTGGTAATGCGGGCTGCTGAACGCCTCGACGCAATGCGCGAAGGCATCGAGCCCGGTGCCCGCCGTGATGAATTTGGGCATGCCGGTGGTCAGCTCGGGGTCACAGATGACGATCGTGGGCAGCACCTTGGGGTGAAAGATGATCTTCTTCACATGGCTGACCGAGTTGGTGATCACGCTGGCGCGCCCCACTTCGGATCCGGTGCCGGCGGTCGTCGGCACCGCGATGATGGGCGCGATGGCATCGGCATCGGCACGCGTCCACCAGTCATCCACGTCCTCATAGTCCCAGACAGGGCGCGTCTGATGCGCCATGAAGGCCACCATTTTGCCCAGATCCAGCCCCGAACCGCCGCCGAAGGCGATCACGCCGTCATGCCCGCCTTCAAGATAGGCTGTGACACCGGCGGCGAGGTTGATTTCGTTCGGGTTGGGGTCGACATCCGAGAACATGCCGCGGCCAAAGCCCGCACTCTCCATGAGGTCCAGCACCTGCTGCGTGATCGGCAGATCGGCCAGCCCCTTGTCGGTGACCAGCAGGGGCCGCTTGATACCGGCCTGCGCGCAGGCGCCGGGCAGCTCTGATATGCGGCCCGCGCCGAATTTCACGGTGGTGGGGTAGGACCAGTTTCCAGTGAGGTTCATTTTGTCACCTTCTTGAGATGGTAGGATTTGGGGCGCGTCAAATTGTGATAGCCGATGATCGAAAGCCCGCCGCCGCGGCCCGTATCCTTGCAGCCGGTCCAGCACAATCCGGGGTCCAGATAATCGGCCCTGTTCATGAATACGGTGCCCGTCTCGATCCGGTCGCCGATCGCCTGCGCCCGCTCGACATCGGCGGTCCAGAGGCTGGCGGTCAGGCCGAAATTGCTGTCGTTCATCAGCTCCACTGCCTCGTCATCCGAGGCAACCTTCATGATGCCCACGACGGGGCCAAAGCTTTCGTCGTGCATGACGCGCATATCATGCGTAACACCCGTCAGGATCTGAGGCGTCAGGTAGGCGCCACCATCATCGGCGTCCATCTTGGCGATGTGCGCAGTGGCGCCAGCCGCCACAGCCTCGTCGATCTGGTCGCGCACCTCCTTGGCAAAGCGGACATGCGCCATCGGCCCGATGGTCGTCTCGGGGTCCATGGGATCACCCAGTTTGTAGCCCTCGACGATCTTCACCGCCTTCTCGACGAACGCATCGTAAAGGCTCTCATGCACATAGATCCGCTCGATGCCGCAGCAGCATTGGCCCGAATTGAACATTGCCCCGTCGATCAGCGTGTTGACGGCGGCATCGAGGTCCGCATCCTCCATGACATAGCCGGGATCCTTGCCGCCCAGTTCGGTCGCCACAGGAGTAAAGGTGCCCGCTGCAGCGCGCTCCATCTCGCGGCCCCCGCCGACCGAGCCGGTGAAGTTCACGAAATCGACGCCGCCCGCCGCGATCAGACCCGAAGTGGTCTCATGCCCCATAAAGACGTTCTGGAACACATCTTCAGGCACGCCTGCGTCATGAAATGCCTGCGCCATACGCTCGCCCACCAGCAGCGTCTGCGTGGCATGTTTCAGCAGAACCGTATTTCCGGCGATCAGCGCGGGCGCGACCGTGTTGATTGCGGTCATGTAAGGGTAGTTCCACGGCGCCACGACCAGAACCACACCATGCGGCAGCCGCTTGATATAGCGCAGGAAGGTCTCGTCCTCGCCCACCTCGATATCGGCCAGCGCGTCCTCGGCGATCTTCGCCATATGCGATGCACGCTCGTTGAAGCCGCCGAATTCGCCGCCATAGCGGACGGGCCGGCCCATCATGCGGGCCAGCTCGGGCACCACGGCGTCGTTCATCGCGCCCACGGCCTCGACGCCGGCCATGACCAGGCGGATCCGCTCGGCCAGGGGCAGCGCGGCCCAGTTCACTTGCGCGCGGCGCGCGCTGGCGGCGGCGGCCTTGGCCCCGTTCAGATCCAGCGTCTCGCGCGTCGCAAACACCGATCCGTCGATCGGCGAAACGCAGGTCAGTGTCTCACTCATTGCAACCCTATCCAATCCTTCGCAGGGGCCAGTCTTTCTTCTTGCCCCAAAATATCCCCGCCGGAGGCTCCGGCGCTCTCAATTAACTCCGGCCTCAGCCGCGCCTTAACAGCGCTCGAAGCCGCGTGCGATCTCGTAATCGGTGACGACGGCGTCGAAGTCCTCGATTTCGACCTCGGCGGCGCGGGCATAGTGATCGACCACATCATCACCCAGTGTCTTGCGCAGCATCTTGGACCCTTTCAGCGATGCGTAGGCATCCCGAAGATTGGTCGGGATCATCCCCTCGTCACCGGAATAGGCATCGCCCTTGAAGGGCGCGCCCAACTCCAGCTTTTCCTCGATGCCGGCAAGGCCGGCGGCCAGTTGCACTGCCATGGCGAGGTAGGGGTTGATGTCGGATCCGCCCACGCGGCATTCGACGCGCACGCCCTTTGTCGACTCGCCACAGAGGCGGAAACCGGCGGTGCGGTTGTCGACGGACCAGATGGTGCGCGTGGGGGCAAAGGTGCCCTTCTGGAACCGCTTGTAGCTGTTGATATAGGGCGCGAGGAAATACGTGTAGTCCGGTGCGTATTTCAGCATACCGGCCATGTAATGCTTCATCAGCTGCGACATTCCCAGATCGTCGGATTTGTCGAAAAACGCGTTCTGCCCGTCCTTCCACAGCGACTGATGCACGTGGGAGGAACTGCCGACACGGTCCTTGTTCCACTTGGGCAGGAACGAGACAGCATGGCCCTGCTGCCACGCGATTTCCTTGGTCGCGTGCTTGGCGATCGTATGGAAATCGGCCGTATCGAGGGCGGCGGCGTATTTGATGTTCAGCTCTTCCTGGCCCGCTTCGGCCTCGCCCTTGGTGCATTCGATGGGCAGGCCCGCGTTATAGAGATGATTGCGCAAGGGGCGCATCACATGCTCTTCTTTTGTGGTCTGGAAGAGGTTGTAATCCTCGTTATAGCCCGAGATCGGCGCGAGGTCGCGGTAGCCGTCCTTGCGGATCTCGTCAAAGCTTTTCTCGAAGAGGAAAAACTCCAGCTCGGTCGCCATCATGGCGGTCATTCCCATCTCTTCCAGCCGGGCCAGCTGTTTTTTCAGCATCGCGCGGGGGGAATGGGGCACGGGCTCGTGTGTGTGGTGGTCCAGTACGTCGCAGAGGACCAGAACGGTGCCGTCCAGCCACGGCATGGGGCGCAGCGTGTCCAGATCGGGCCGCATGACGTAATCGCCATAGCCCGACTCCCACGAGGTGCTGGCATAGCCTTCGGGCGTCGCCATCTCCAGATCGGTGGCCAACAGGTAGTTGCAGCAATGGGTTTCTTCCCAGGCGCCATTGATGAAGTGCTGCGCGTGAAAACGCTTGCCCATCAGGCGGCCCTGCATATCGACAAGGGCAACCAGAACGGTGTCGACCGTTCCGTCCTTCACCTGTTTCTTCAGATCGTCAAAGCTGAGCGCGGCGGTTTGGGCAGGCATGGGGAACCTCGAAAATAGGATGGCGATGTGGAAATGTGCCCGCCCCGGCGACGTGCCGGAGCGGGCGGACGTCAGGCGGGATCACTCGAAGTTGTAGGGAGGTCCGGCCTTGCTGATCACGTCATTGTAGTCGCGGAAGATCTGCACCACCTTCTGGTGAACCTCGCCCTCTTCGGCGATCTCGTCCCAGAAGGTCAGCGCGGCCTGTTCGACCTCCTTCCACTCGGATTGCGGGATCGAGCGCAGTTTCAGCTTGTCGCCTTGCGCGCGCAGACGCGCCTCGCCGCCCCAGTACCACTGGTTGCGATACGTGTGGCTGGCCTCGATGCCGGCCATGACGATCTGCTTGAGGTGCTCGGGCAGGTCCGCCCATTTCTGCGGGTTGACGAAGAACGATCCGATCCACGCACCCGAGATGTTGTTGGTCAGGAAGTAGTCGGTGACGTCCGCCCAGCCCACCGTGTAATCCTCGGTGATGCCAGACCATGCCATGCCGTCCAGCTCGCCCGTCTGCACCGCGACTTCGGCATCCTCGTAGGGGATGCTGACCGGCACGACGCCGAATTGCGACAGGAACCGGCCCGCCGTGGGGAAGGTATATAGGCGCAGGCCATCCAGATCGGCCAGCGACGTGATTTCCTTGGTGGTGTTGAAGTTGCACGGATCCTGGCCCGCGGCGGACAGCCACTTGACGCCGACCTTGTCGTATTCCTCGGTCCAGATATCGGCCAGACCGTACTGGTTGAAGAGAACAGGCACGTCGAGGATGTGCTTGGTCGCCATCGGGAAATAGCCGCCGAACCGCTGCAGCGGCGTGGGCGAGGCCATCGAGTCGTCATCCGAATGCACGCCGTCGATTGTGCCACGCTGCAGCGCCTGAAAGAGCTCGCCGGTGGGCACGATCTGATCTGCGTAGAACAGCTCGATCTCCATCTCGCCATTTGCGGCGCTGTTGATGTAGTCGATCGCCGGTTTTGTCACCTGCTCGCCCAGGGCAGCGCCGGCATAGGTCTGAAAACGCCATTTGATCGGCGCCTGCGCGCGCACGATCGAGGGTGCGCCCAGTGCGGTCGCCGCGGTGCCGATGCCGGCGGAGGCCAGAAACTTTCTGCGTGTCGTCATCTTTTTTCTCCTTGGTTGGATCATGTGTCGCCCCGGTTCGGCCGGGATCGGGATTGGGCCTAGTTATAGACCAGATTAGGCAGCCACAGCGCGATTTGCGGGAATGCCATGACGGCGATCAACGCACCGACCATGACCGCCACAAAGGGGATGATCGAGCGATAGATATCGCGGATCGAAATCTCGGGAGGGGCCATGGCGCGCATGAGGAAGAGGTTATAGCCGAAGGGTGGCGTCATATAAGCGATCTGGCAAGTGATGGTGTAAAGCACGCCATACCAAATCAGGTCAAAGCCCAGCTGACCGACCAGAGGCACGTATAGGGGCGCGACGATGACCAGCATCGCGGTATCGTCCAGAAACGTACCCATGATGATAAAGCTGAGCTGCATCAGGATCAGGATCACCCAAGGCGACAGGCCCCATTGCGTGGTGAAGAGGTCCGAGATCGCTTTGACCGCGCCCAGCCCGTCAAAGATCGCGCCAAAGCCGAGAGCGGCGAGGATGATCCACATGAACATGCACGAAATGCCCAGCGTCTGGCGTACCGAATTCTCGAACACCTCCCGCGTCATCCGGCCTTTGAGCACGGCGGCAAGGAACGCGGCCATCGCACCGATTGCACTGCTTTCCACAAGGCTCGTCCAACCCTTGACGAAAGGCACCATCATCACGGCAAAGATCAGCAGCGGCAAAAGGCCCGCGCTCAGCAGGCGCAGTTTCTCGCCCATGGGCACATCGCGGTCTTCGGGGGGCAGGGGCGGGCCCAGGTCCGGCTGCATCCGGCAGCGCACATAGATGTAGATGACGAACATCGTCGCCATCATCAGGCCGGGAATCACACCCGCCAGCCAGAGTTGCCCCACCGGCTGCCGCGCGATCATCGCATAAAGGACCAGCACGACCGAGGGCGGCACGAGGATGCCAAGCGAAGAGCCCGCCTGAATGACGCCCGTCACCATGATCTTGTCATAGCCGCGCTTCAACAGTTCCGGCAGCGCGATGGTGGCGCCGATGGCCATGCCCGCGACCGACAGACCATTCATGGCCGAGATCAGCACCATCAGCAGGATCGTGCCAATCGCCAAACCGCCGCGCACCGGCCCCATCCAGACGTGGAACATCTTGTAGAGATCGTCCGCGATGCGGCTCTCGCTCAGGACGTAGCCCATGAAGATGAACATCGGCAGCGTCAGCAGCGGATACCATTTCATCAGCTTCATCGCCGCCGAGAACGGCACATCCGCGCCGCCGGTCCCCCACAAAAGCATGCCGCCCGCCGCCGCAACAAAGCCGATGGCGCCGAACACCCGCTGACCCGTCAGCAGCATCAGCATCATCGAGCTGAACATGAGAATCGCGATCATTTCGTATGGCATCAGAGCTCCACCCCGCGGATACGGCCGATATCGCGGAAAAATTCAGCCAGCACCTGAAGGATCATCAGGGTGACGCCGAGGATCATGATTGCCTTGACCGGCCAGATAAAAGGCCGCCAGGCGGTCGGGCTGCGCTCCATGAAACCCATCTGCTCCTTGGCAGCGCTGGGCCCTTCGGTGACGAACGTGGTGAGAAGATTCCAGAAGAAGCTGAACGGCTCGCCTTGGAAATGTCCCAGCGAATAGGCAGTCGAGCCGATGGCGCCATAGAGCAGAACGCCGAGATAGAAGAGCAGGAAGAGCACGGTGAACGCGTCCATCCATGCCTTCTGCTTTGCGCTCCATTCGCCATAGAACAGATCCATGCGCACGTTCGAGCCCATCTGAATCGCATAGGGCCCGCCCAGAACGTAATAGGCGACCATGACGAATTGCGCCGTCTCGAGCGTCCAAAGCGTCGGATCAAAGAATGTCTTGGACACCGACGACCAGAGCAGAACGCCGATCAGCGCAAAGATCAGATACATCGCGACGCGCCCGACAAAGCGGTTCATCGCGTCGATCCCGCGCACATAACCCCGAATGATGCTAGGCATGCGCCGCCCCTTGGGTTTGCAGGCCCAGATGCACCAGCGCGGGCGTGATCATGGCGCAGAGCTCATCGCCCATGGCGGCGATTTGCGCGGGTGTCTGCAGCAGGTCGTTGCGCACCTCGATCATCACATTGGGCAGGTCATTGGCCATCCCGTGGATCTGCAGCGAGTGGGTCACGCCATCCTCGGGGCCATAGGGGCGATTGCGGTGCAGGCCGCGCCGCTCCAGCTTGGCGCCGGCTTTCAGCATCGCGTCCGCCAGTGCGCTGTCCGCATCATGCAGAATGCCCACTTCCGTCTCACGCATCTGGCCGTAATAGACCGGGGTAAAGCTGTGAACGGTGATGATCGCCGTCGGCTGCGTACGGGCAGCGCGAGCCTCGATCTGGGCGGTCACGGCCGCGCAGAAGGGGCGATAGACTGCCTCGGTCCGCCGATCGCGCTGGGCCTGTGTCAGCCTCGCATTGCCCGGTACCTCGATCAGCTCGGATTTCTCGGGCATGGCCGACGCGGCCTCGGGCGGGCGGTTGCAGTCATAGACCAGCCGCGAAACGGTGCTGGCCACAAGCGTGCCATCAAGGCGGCGCATCAGGTGCAGGGCCAGATCGCGCGCGCCGGGATCCCACGCCGCATGGCTGGTTGCGGCCTCATCGCTGAGGCCGAGGCCGTCATAGTCCGCCGGGATGCGGTGCGATGCATGCTCGCACAGGATCAGTGCAGCGCCGGTGGCGCCCTCCCCGATCACTTCGACCGCATCGCTGCCTTCCGGCTGCTCCGACATGACATCCCCTCCCTTGATGAAAAATTGTTTTCACGCGCGGGAATTTCTGTCAATATCTTTCCAGTCACAAATCGCGGCTCACCCTCTTTTGGCCGTCCCCCATGTAAGGCCCGGCACATGAGCGATCCGGCCCTCAGCGGCTCGACCCCCAATCACAAGACCGTCCGCGAGGCGATCCGCAGCCATTATGCCTCGCTGACCGCGTCCGAGCGCAAGTTCGCGCAGGCCCTTCTGGACAACTATCCCGCCGCCGGCCTCGCCTCGATCACCATCGCGGCGGCCAATGCCGAGGTGTCTACGCCCACGCTGGCAAGGCTGGTGCAAAAGCTGGGCTTCAAGGGGTATCCGCAGTTTCAGCAAGCGCTTCTGGCCGAGCTGGAGGCCAAGGCGTCTGGCCCCACGCAGCGGCGCGATCAATGGGCCAGCGACGTGCCCGCAACGCATTTGCTGAATCGCTTCGCCACCGCCATCGGCGACAATATCCAGCAGACGCTGGCCAATATCGACAGCGCGCAATTCGATTCCGCCGCGCAGCTGCTGGCCGATCCTGAACGTCGCCTCTACGTCGTCGGGGGCCGGATCAGCCGCGCGCTGGCCGATTACGCCTTTACCCATTTTCAGGCGGTGCGGCGGCGCATCACGCATATGACTTCCAGCTCGGCCACATGGCCGCATTACGTGCTGGATATGTCGGAGGGCGATGTGTTGCTGCTGTTCGATATGCGCCGCTATGAGACAAACCTTTTGCGCCTCGCGCAACTGGCCAGCGCACGCGGCGTGCGCGTCATCCTGATGACAGATCAGTGGACCAGCCCGGTGGCGAACCACGCCGAGCACACGTTTCACTCATGGACGCAGATCCCCTCGGCCTGGGATAGCAACACCTCTACGATGATGCTGCTAGAGGCGCTGATCGCTGCCGTTCAAGAGGCCAATTGGCCCGAAACGCGCGACCGATACGAACGGTTGGATGCCATATTCGACGCCGCGCGGTTGTTCGAGAAATAGCGCCTAGCGACGCGCGTTACCGCCCGGCAGGCCGGACAGCGCATCGTCGCGCGCGGCCTCCAATGCCGAAATGGGCACGCCGCTGCGCGACATGACACGCAGACCCGCATAGACCGCCAGCAGCATCTGCGCCCGGTCGGGCGCCGCATCGTCACCGACAATCTCGCTTAAGGTGCGCTGCAGCGCGGCGGCCAGCTTGGAATAGCAGCGCTGCACGATGGCGGCGGTTTCCGAATCCAACGCGGCCCGATCCGCCGAGGCGTTGCACAAAAAACAGCCCTTGGCATCGCCGTGATCGCGCACCGCAGCGATGGGTGCGTCAAGAAAGGCCGCGACCCGCTCGAGTGCTGGCGCTTCGTCATTGCGCAGCATCTCGGCGCCCGCATCCACCATGTTGGCCTCGAACGCCGCAAGGGCGCGCATGTACATCGAATGCTTATTGCCGAACGTGGCATAAAGGCTGGCTTTGCCCAGACCTGTCGCGCGAATAATGTCACTCAGGCCCGTCCCTTCATAACCATGCTCCCAGAACAACTGCATGATGGCGCCAAGCGCCTGCTCCTCCTTGAACAATCGCGGTCGGCCGGGCGCGGCGCGGGTTTTGGTGGTTGTCTGATGCTCCATCTGAATTGCCCTCCTCACAGTGACGTTAGGTAACAATTCCCTGTCACCACTTCAAGACCGCTCGGTCAATATGTGTGGTCGAGGGGTGGCCCGCAGCTTTCAAGACTGCCGGAGGCAACGAAGCGCCCGGGCCGCGCGTTAAGCTCCGACAGGATGTATCCGCAGATATTTGACCAAAAGGATTTCCCGCCATGAGCACTTACGACGTCGATGTCGCCATACTGGGCGCAGGCACCGCAGGCATGGCTGCCTATCGCGCCGCTGCCAAGCATACGGATAGCATTGCGCTGCTGGATGGCGGGCCGCTTGGCACCACGTGCGCGCGGGTCGGTTGCATGCCGTCCAAGCTGCTGATCGCGGCGGCAAACAAGGCCCATGCGGCGCAGGATACTGCGCGATTCGGCATCCATCTGGACCCGCCACATATCGACGGCGCAGCGGTGATGCAGCGCGTGCGCGACGAGCGGGACCGCTTTGTCGGCTTTGTGCTGGACGCGGTCGATGATTTTCCCGACCGGCACGTGATCCGCGAGCATGCGGTTTTTGAGGATGACCACACGTTGCGCCTCACATCTGGCCGCAAGCTGACCGCGCGTGCCATCGTTATCGCCACCGGCTCGCATCCCATGATTGCGGGCCCCATCAAGGGCGCGGGCGACCGCCTTTATACCAATGACGGAATTTTTGATTGGCAGGATTTGCCCGAGTCCGCCGCGGTCTTTGGCGCCGGCATAATTGGCCTTGAGCTGGGCCAGGCGCTGCACCGGCTGGGCGTGCGGACGCGTCTTTTCGGGCGCAACCACGCCGTCGGCCCGATCTCGGACCCCGAGGTGCGCGCCCGCGCGGGCGAGATCTTTGAGGCGGAGTTTTCCGCGCATTGGCACGCTGACAGCGAGGTGACGCAGGATGGGGACGGCGTCATCGTGCGGTGGTCCGACGCCTCGGACGAGGATGCGCCGTGGCACGAGGAGCGTTTCGATTGCGTCGTTGCCGCAACGGGCCGCGCGCCGAATGTCGCAAAGCTGGGCCTCGATCAAACCAGCCTGCCTCTGGACCAGAACGGCGTGCCGATCTTCGACAGACTGTCGATGCGGATTGGCGATAGCCATATCTTCATGGCCGGGGATTGCGGCGATGATTTGCCGCTTCTGCACGAAGCATCCGACGAGGGCACCATGGCCGGCGAGAACGCGGCCCTGTTGCCCGCATCCTACCGCAAGCAGCGGCGCACACCGCTCAGCATCGTCTTCAGCGATCCGCAGATCGCCCTTATCGGCGCCACCCACGCCGAGCTAACGGAGAGCGCGTGCAACTTTGCCGTCGGATCTGTGGAGTTCGAGGATCAGGGGCGCTCGCGCACGATGGGGCTTGGTGGCGGTCTGCTGCGCATCTATGCCGAGCTTGATACGGGCCGGGTTCTTGGGGCTGAAATGGCTGGTCCCGATGCCGAGCATATCGGCCACCTGCTGGCCTGGGCCATCGAAGAGAATGCGACGGTGGATCGGATGCTGTCCTACCCGTTCTATCACCCGACGCTGGAGGAAGGCTTGCGCACCGCGCTGCGCAACACCGCCGCCGCGCTCAGCATGGGGCCAAAGCCGCCTCTGCGCAGCATAGATTGCGGGCCCGGCGCGTGAACGCCGGGCCCGCCTGTACTGCGTGCGTCGCCTTGGATCAGCTGGCGTCTTGCGTCAGCTTGGCGGCGACGAAGGTATAGTTTCCGCCGCGATAGACCCGCAGCAGCAGGGGCGTTTCGGCCTCGGCGGCTTTTGCGACGGCACTGCGTAGCGCCTCGACGTCGGCGATGTCGTCACCCGAAGCCGCGGTGATCACGTCGCCCGGTTGCAGGCCCGCTTCGGCGGCGGCGCTGCCCGGTTCGATGCCGGTGACGGCCAGGCCGCTCAGCTCTTCGGGCAGGCTCAGCCGGGCGCGCAGCGCAGCATCAAGCGGTGCGATGGAAACGCCCAGTTGCGGGGTGTCATCCGCCGCAGGCTCGGCCGTGCTGGCGTCGGGCGAGCTTTGAGTCGGGTGCATGCCGATGGCCACGGTCAGCTCTTTGGTTTCGCCGTCGCGCAGGATGCTCAGCGTCGCGTCTGATCCGACCTCAAGATCGGCCACGGCCAGCGACAGTGCGCGCGGTCCGTCGATAGGCGTGCCGCCCAGCGACAGGATCACGTCACCGGGCACAAGGCCCGCTTCCTCGGCGGGGCTGCCGCGCGTGACGGACGAGACCAGCGTGCCCTCGGCACCCTCAAGGCCCAGCGCCTCTGCGATATCCTCGGTCACCGGCTGAATGCCGACGCCCAGCCAGCCACGCTCGACCATGCCGTCATCGCGCAGATCGGCGACGATCCGTTCTGCCACCGCCGAGGGCACGGCAAAGCCGATGCCGACGCTGCCGCCCGAGGGCGAGACAATGGCGGTGTTCACGCCGACCACGTCGCCATCGACGTTGAACAGCGGTCCGCCCGAGTTGCCCCGGTTGATCGCGGCGTCGGTTTGCAGAAAGTCGTCATAGGGGCCAGCATTGATATTGCGCGAACGCGCCGACAGGATGCCCGCCGTCACGGTGCCGCCGAGGCCAAAGGGATTGCCGATGGCCACGGTCCAGTCCCCGATTTCCAGATCGTCGGACGAGCCCCATTCGACATGCGGCAGATCCTCTTCGCTCTCGATCTTGAGAAGCGCGATATCGGTCGCGGGGTCGGTTCCGATCAGCTCCGCGTCAAAGCGGCGCTCGTCCTCCAATACGACTTCGATGCCGGTCGCGCCCTCGATCACGTGGTTATTGGTCACGACATAGCCGTCACCGGTGATGATGAAGCCCGAGCCTTGCGCCTGCGCCGGACCTTGCGGGGCGCGCGGGCCTTGGGGTGCACCAAAAAGATCACCGAGGCCAGGGGGCAGTTGCGGCTGCGCGCCGCGCTGCGCGGCGGGCGCCTCGACTGTGCTGACGATGCCGACGACGGCGGGCAGCTTCTCTTTGACGATGTCCGAGAAGGTGATTGGCGCGCCCGCGATGGGCGCGGCGGCGCTGTTTGCGCTGGTCGGTGCGTCCTGCTGTGCGATGCCGGCCATCGGGACCGTCAAGGCCAGGCCGATGGCGGTGGCTGCGCCGATCATCAGGCGCGGTTTTCCGTTGAGCCGGGAAAGTTGTGTCATGAATGGTTCCTCAATGAAGTGATGACAGCGAGTTGGATAATCCCGCGCGCGCGTTCAAGGCATCGCGGCGCCCTTGCCGGTCACATCTCGTTCCCATTCATGTGAAAGATATTTCGTCAGCCCCATCGGACTGGGCGGTGCAGAGGGCTGCGACGCGCTGCCGCGCGCGTCCATCGGAACAACGCCGCGCGCGCAGGGTTGGGTCTGCAATAAGGGCGCAGCACTGAGGCGCAACCAACCGTAATGTTGAGGAGAGAATGATGGCCAAGGCAAAGAATTCCGCCGCCCCGAAGCACACCGAAGCGGGCCCCGACATCGCGCCCCATGGCCGCGAAAAGACGTTGGAGGAGCATCGCGGCCGGCTGGAGGGCGAACCAGCAGCGGCCCCGCTCGAAACCGATGCGGAGAGTGGCGGCGCGTCAGCAGTGGCCGGATTGCCGGACGGTGAGGCCCCTCGCGATCCGGCAAAGCCGTACCTCCAAGACGAGGAGCGAGAAGGCCAGAAGAAGACCGCGGGTCAGGAGCGCAAGATTGCCGAGGCCGATGCCTCTGGAAACACCGGTTGGCTGAAGTGGGTGATTGGGGGGCTCCTGCTCTTGGCGATCGCTTATGCCGCCATGCAGATGTGACCCGAGATCGCGGTCAGTCCGCTGAACTCGCTCTCGTCAAATCGCCTCGCAGTAGGGTGGCGTTACGCAAGTTCGCCTTGTAGCCGATATCGAACAGGTCGCCTACCAGAGGGATTGCGCCAATCACAAGGTCAATCCCGCTGTTCATGGTCATTCGCACCAATGTCCGGCGACGCGCGCCATGCTGCCAGCCGCGCTGGATCATCCAGAGCGGCGGCAGCATGACAGCGACGTCACCAATGCCCGGCACAAGGCCGATCAATCCGTCCAGACCGATCCGCGTGCCGACCAGCGGTAAGCGGAATTGTGCATCCATCAGGCGTGCGACGGTGTCGATACGCTCAAGATCCCGCAGAACTGCAGTTTGGGGGCGGTTGGGATCCGCTGACTGCGGGCTTGTATCGCCCGCCAACTCGTCAGGACGACGCACGGCCCGGTCCCCTTGATCCGATGATATATACGGCATGGGCGATCCCCGGCACGTAGCCCAAGAGCGTCAGCAGGACATTGATCCAGAAGTGCTTTCCCAACCCCACTTGCAGGAAAACGCCCAAGGGTGGCAGCAGGATGGCCAACACGATGCGAATGAGGTCCATGTGTTTCTCCGATTCAATTTGGCGGCAATTATGCATGCAAACGCAATGCTGCGTGCCAGTGTTCCGGGCCTTTCGTTGGCGCGCTGCCTTGCATCTGGAAACAAGTGCAGAGTTGGCGTCTTGAACGCATTTGCAGCTGCATTTGTTCCAACAACTTTTTACCAAAATTCTTGAAACTTCAGGACGCCGTTGGGGCTTGAGTCACCATGAAGCAGGCACGCCCTGCACAAGACTTGAAGGAGCAATTCACATGAAACGCTTTATGATGACCACCGCCCTCGTTATGGCAACTGCAACACCCGCCGCCGTTCTGGCCGACAACCACGACGCCGCAGCGTCGATGTTCGAGGCTCAGTCGCCCGCCGGTGAAACCATGGACATGAAGGCGTCCAACCTGATCGGACACCGCCTCTACATGCCCGAAGAAGGCACCGACATGGGCGCCATGGGCGAGATCACCGATGCACCCGACAACTGGGTCATGGCCGGTGAGATCGACGACGTCGTGATCGGCAAGGACGGCAAGGTTCAGGATGTGCTGGTCGATGCTGGCGGCTTCCTGGGTATGGGCGAGACAGAGCGCCGCGTGGCACTCGACTCCATCCGCTTCCAGCCGGATGCCGACGATGAGGGCGAATACTTTGCCATCTACACCGGCGACCGCAAGATGCTGGAAGAGACCGAAAGCTATGATGAGGACGCCTCGAACGAGATGGGCGAAACTCTCGGCACGGCGAGCTGGGAAGGCTATGGCATGAACGACGGTGCAGAGATGCAAACCGTCAGCTTCGACAGCATGACCACCGAAGATCTGCTGGGTACGACCGTTTATGGCGGTAATGACGAGTGGGTCGGCGAAATCAGCGAACTGGCGCTGGGCGATGACGGCAATGTGTCGGCCGTGATCCTCGACGTCGGCGGCTTCCTCGGAATTGGCGAGCGTGCGGTGTCCATGCCGATGGACAAGGTTGAGTTGCGCCGCATGGGCGACGAGGGCGATATCAGCGCCTATGTCAGTGCCACCGAAGAAGAGCTGATGAACATGGAAGAGTGGACCGAGAGCGAGTCGTAAGACTGCCTCGACGCTGAACCAATAAGGGCGGGCCGATTGCGGCCCGCCCTTTTTTCGTACCAGCCAAGCGCTATTGCAAGGCAGGCTGGCGATCGAAAGATCAAAGTGCTGCAGCCTCGCGCGCCGCCGCCAGCTTGGCGCTTTGCGTGCCGACCGCGATCAAGATGATCCCCCACATCACCAGATCGATGCCCAAAAGGACACCCGGCACCCAGGCCGCGCTCAGCGGCAAACCGGCCAGCAACATTGCCGCCAGAACAAGCGCCAAAAGCCCGCCCGCGATCAGCCAGCCGCCACCGTCGCCTTGCCGCCACATACGCACGCCGTAATAGAGGCGCAGCGCACCACTGGCGGCGAAAAAGGCGATGATAAGCGCAGTGATCGTGATAAGGCCGATCATCGGCTGCGCCAGGATCAAAAGCCCGATCAACACCGAGAGCGCGCCACTCAGCGCGGCGGCCAGCATGTGCCAGCCGTGCCGCCGGCGCAGCGCCGCAACGATGCCGACCACGCCCGACGCGATCAAAATCCAAGCAGCAAAAAATACAGCCGTCACGGAGGCGATCAGCGGCATGGCGATGGCCAGCGTGCCGCCGATCAGCGTTACGATCCCAATGATGAGTAGGATCCATTTGTTGTGCGCAGCTTCCTTGCCCGCAACGAACGCGGTCTCTTTTTGGCCCGCAGCATCGTGATTGGTTTCGGTCATGTCGGTCTCCTTGACTTAGGTAAAGATTGGCGGGCGCGCCTCAGACCATCGCGTCAGGAATCCCCGGCAGGCGGCGGCCGAATTTGCGCGCAGGCTCTACATCATAGGGCACGAGAAAGCCGCGCCGCTTTTCGGGCGCAACCTCGGCGTTGCGCCGTGCACGCTCGGCCCACAGCTCGACTGCGCTGTCGGCGGCATAGAATTCGGGCCCCGCATCCGCGCCCAGCCAATGGCGAAAGATGCGGTCCCGCAGGCTTTCGACCTCGGACTGATCGTTCAGCAGGACGCCCGCCTCGGTATCCCACAGCATCGAGCGCCCGTTGAGATTGGCCGACGACACGATGGCGCGGTCGCAATCGAAGATCGACACCTTGGAATGGACATAGATGATGGGCGATCCCCAAAGCGTGTCGCGCTCCCCTGTATCCAGAGATTTGGGTCGTACGGGCGAGCAGATCGTCATGCGCGCGCCGAACGATTTGCGCAGGATGTCGACGCATGTCGCCTGCAGGTATTCGCCGAATTTCACGTCAGAGCCTGTCTGTCCGTCAAAGGCCACTTCCTCGGGTGCGCCTGGCACGACGATGATCAGCTTAAGCGACGGATTTTTCGCGGCCGCCTCGGCCAGTCGGTTGCAAAGGGGCCGATCCCGCAGGAACTGCGTTTCGAGATAGATCAAACCGCGGGCGCGCTGCACCAGCCGGTGATGATCGTCGGCGATTGTATGCACCAGCGGCTTTGGCCCGAGGAAGGGCCAATCTGTCTTGCGGCGCCGCGACAAGGTGCGCAGCAGTCGGCCTTCGGCAGTGGGCGCGCGGGTGCCTGCGACGACGTCCAGAAACTCCTCCAGATGGCTATGTACATCCTTGGCCACCGGTCCGGTGCAGCGCAGTTGTACGTCCTGCCACGTCTCCGATCGCTCGCGATCGTGGTTTTTGTCGTCATAGCGCCGCTCGTTCAGGTCGAGGCCGCCGACAAAAGCAGTCTGCCGGTCGATCACGCAGATTTTCTGATGGTGCGTGCCGGGAATGAGCGACGGGATGGGCCAACGCTTGGCTGTGTAGGTGCCATCTGGCGTCCGGCGCAGAAGCGGGCGAACGCCCGGACTGCATTCCAGCCGACGTGCCGCCTGATCGGATGTCATGTCGTTCAACTTGGCGGCGACCTTGTTCACCTCCTTGATGAGGCGCGGCCACAGGAAGATGCGCGGCAGGATGCCAACTTTGGCCGAGTGGGCCGCATTGGTCACGACCAGCTGTGCGCCCTTGCCCGCCACCTCGCGCGCGGCAACAAAAGCGCGGCGCGTCTTCCACGAATTGAAATGCAGTTTGGGTGCGAGGACGGCGTCAAAATCCGAAATGACGAATTTCATACGCACGCCCTTGCGCAGCACATGAACGATCAGGTCGAACCAATCCTCGCCAATGGCGAGGCCTTCATCACTTCGCAGTTTCGTTGCCAGATCAAAGACCCGGTAGCCTGCCGAGATCTCCTGCTCGGCGGACAAAAAGGCGCGCTCCATCGCTGGATAGACCTCTTGCGCTGTCAGGAGCACTTTCAGTGTATCGGTAGTGTCTGTAATATCGGCGGAACGGCTCACATCGACCTCGCGCGCAAGAAAAAAGCCGCTCGCGTTTATCGCAGCGACATTGTTCAACGCGCCCAATGCAGGGCAAGTTCCAAAACGTCTTGGGTGGGCAGGGCCAGCAGCCGCGGTGCCGCGTCACTCGGCAGGGATATTATCCTGCTCTTGTTCTTGCAGCTTCCGCAAGATGTCTGCCATTTCCTTTGGCAGGTCTTGCGATGGGGTGTCACGATAGGCACGCTTCAGGTTTTTCGCTACAGGGTTGGTCACGGCTTTTACTCGCTTTCTCGATTTCTCAATACCACTCCGTCGTTGCGGTCGTTTGTGCGCTCTTGAGGCGCGACAGGGCACTAACGGCGCGTCATCGCGCTGGGTTCCGATCCATCTTGTCACAGTTTTCGTGAATGTTGCATAAATGCACTGGCGAATTGAGCGCCGCGGGGCCGTCCCAAGCCTGCCGCCCGGAACCGCGCCACGCGCGCAGCGTTGGCCCATGAGTAGGAATTGGGCAGGTTCATAATGGCGGTAAGAGACAGCGCAGCGCGCAATGATGAACCAGAAGGCACGGCACAAAGCGACGCGCCTGGCTGGACCGACCGTTTGTCCAACAGCCGCATCGGTCTGGCGATCTTGTCGCTGGCCGAAAGCACGGCATTGCCTATCCCGCTCGAGGCTATCGTCGTGCCCCTGATGGTGGGCCACCCGAAGCGCGCCTTGCGCATCGCGCTTGTCATCTGGCTTGGGTGCTTGGTCGGGGCCAGCCTTTTTTACCTTGTCGGCTATCTTCTGGCCGATCCGGTGGTCATTCCGGTCCTGCAATATCTCGGGCTTGAGCAGAGCTATAACGACATGGCCGAAAGACTGTCCCGCGGCGGCCTGTTCTGGACCGTTTTTCTGGTGTCGCTCTTGCCCGCACCGCTGCAATTCGCCACGCTCGGGGCGGGCGCGATCGGCGGTAATTTTGCGGTATTCTTCGTGGCGATCACCATTTCGCGCGGGCTGCGGTATTTCGGCATGGCAATCCTGGCGCAATTCGTGGGCGAGCGGATCGCGCATTTGAATATCCCCAAACGCTACCTAGTGCTGGGTCTGGCCGCCGCGCTTCTGGTCGGTTGGGGTATCATGCAACTGATCGGCATCTAGCCGCGGCGCCGCGGACGCTATACATCCGCGCGCCAAGGGTATAGAGGCCGCACCTTACGGCGCGCATCATTGCGCCCCCCTGACAAAGCAGAAGCCCCTACCCGTGAAACAAGCCCTCTCCAATGCCATCAAAGCCCGTGGATACGCCACGCTCACCCCCGTTCAGGAGGCGGTGACCAATCCGGACCTGACCGGCGCCGACATGCTGGTGTCGGCCCAGACAGGCTCGGGCAAGACGCTGGGCTTTGGCCTCGCCATCGCGCCCACGCTGCTCGACGAGGCCGAGGCGTTCGATACCGCCGCCGCGCCTCTGGCGCTGGTCATCGCGCCCACGCGCGAGCTGGCATTGCAGGTCAAGCGCGAACTGACATGGCTCTATGCCGGGGCGAACGCGGTGCTGGCCTCCTGCGTCGGAGGCATGGACATGCGCGACGAAAAGCGCGCCTTGGCACGCGGCGCGCATATCGTCGTCGCGACGCCTGGCCGCCTGCGCGATCACATCATGCGCGGCTCGATCGACCTCGGCAGCCTGCGCGCCGTGGTGCTGGACGAAGCCGACGAGATGCTGGATCTCGGCTTTCGCGAGGATCTCGAATTCATCCTTGGCGAGGCGCCCGAGACGCGCCAGACGCTGCTTTTCTCGGCCACCGTTCCCGCCGCGATCGCCAAGCTGGCCGAGAATTATCAGCAGGACGCCGTGCGCGTGAGCACCGCCAGCACCGAAGCGGGCCAGCACGCCGATATCGAATACCGTGCCATGAACGTCTCGCCCCGCGACGGCGAGAACGCCATCATCAATGTGCTGCGCTATTACGAGGCGCCCAACGCCATCGTCTTCTGCAACACCCGTGCGATGGTTGCGCGTCTGACCACGCGTCTCTCCAATCGCGGGTTCGCCGTCGTCGCCCTCTCGGGCGAGCTGTCGCAATCCGAGCGGACCCATGCCTTGCAAGCGATGCGCGATGGCCGCGCCCGCGTCTGCGTGGCCACCGATGTGGCGGCCCGTGGCATCGACCTGCCCAATCTCGATCTGGTGGTGCATGCCGAACTGCCCGGCAGCCACGAGACGCTGCTCCACCGCTCGGGCCGCACCGGCCGCGCCGGGCGCAAGGGCGTGTCGGCCCTGATCGTGCCGCCCGCCGCCCGCAAGAAGGCCGAGCGCATCCTGAATTGGGCCAAGCTGCGTGCCGAATGGGGCCCCGCGCCCTCCGCCGACGAGGTGACCGCCAAGGATGAAGAGCGGATGCTGGGCGACGAGGCATGGTCCGAAGCCATCACCGAAAGCGAGGCGCCCGCCGTCGCTAAGCTGCTGGAGCAATTCAGCCCCGAGCAAATCGCCGCCGCCTATCTGCGCTTTTACCACGCGCGCCATTCCGCCCCTGAGGATCTTGGCGATCCGGGCGAGAAGCCCGCGCCCCGCGCCGCCTTCGGCCCCTCGGTCTGGTTCTCGATCTCCGGGGGCCGCGCCAAGGGCGCCGAGCCGCGCCGCCTTTTGCCGATGCTGTGCAAGGCCGGCGGCGTCACGCGCGAAGATATCGGCGCGATCCGCGTCGGTGATGACGAAAGCTATGTCGAGCTGCGCAAGCCCGCCGTCGCAGGCTTCAAGGCCGCGATTGGCGACGCGATGCGCGTCGAGGATGGCGCCGAGGTCAAGGAACTAAGCCAGCCGCCCGCCATCGCGCAGCGCAAAGGCGGCCCCGCCGGCAAGCCCCATTCCGGCCCCAAGCCCGAGTGGAAGAAGCCGAGCCCCAAATCACCGCCCCCGCCCAGCGCGATGGACGATCTGCCGCCCGTTCAGGCACCTGCCGATGCGCCCAAACCGCGCGCGCCCTCCAGCAAGCCGGTGCAGTACGACGACGCGCCCGCGCCACGGTATAAAAAGCCGAAGGGCGAGGCCCCGTCCAAGCCGCACCGCAAGGGGCCAAAGCCCGATTACACCCGCGATGGGGCGGTGACGGCGGCAGGGGACAAGCCGAAATACAAGGGCAAGACGGGCGGCTTTGCAAAGCCCACTGGCCCCGGCGGCGCTCCCGCCGTGGGCAAGCCCAGCAGCAAGAAGAACCGCGCCCGCGCCGCCGCCAAGGCCGCTGAGGGTTATAGCAGCAAACCGGGCGGTGCGCCCAAGGGTGGCGCCAAACCCGGCGGCAAGCCGTTTGGTAAGCCGGGCGGTAAACCCGCTAACAAGCCTGCTGGACAACCCGGTGCCAAGCCATCAGGCAAGCCGCGCAGCGTTGCACCCAAACTCGGTCCGAAGGGCGGCAAGGACTAGGCCGAGGCCGCCTTGACCGTCTCGCGCCAGCCGGGATGCATCCAGGGGCGCTGGTTCGAGGCGGGCAGGGGATCCTTGCCCAGGATATGATCGGCGGCCTTCTCGCCGGTCATGATGCTGGGGCCATTGAGATTGCCATTGGTGATGCGCGGAAAGATCGAACTGTCGGCGACGCGCAGTCCCTCGACCCCGATCACCCGGCATTCGGGATCGACCACCGCATCGGGATCGTCCACCGCGCCCATCTTGCAGGTGCCGCAGGGGTGATAGGCGCTCTCGGCATGCTCGGAGATGAAAGCGTCCAGATCAGCATCCGATTGCACTGCATCGCCCGGCTGGATCTCTTTCCCGCGATAGGGATCGAACGCTGCCTGCCCGAAAATCTCGCGCGTCAGGCGAATGCAGCGCCGGAAATCCTCCCAGTCGCTGTCTTCGGACATGTAGTTGAACGCAATCCTGGGCGCCGCCATCGGATCGGCCGAGGCCAGGCTGACCCGCCCCCGCGATTTCGACCGCATCGGGCCGACATGCGCCTGATAGCCGTGCCCCTCGGCGGCGGCCTGTCCGTCATACCTGACCGCCATGGGCAGGAAATGATACTGGATATCGGGATACGCGACCCCCGGTTTCGAACGTAGGAAAGCCGCGCTTTCGAACTGGTTGGACGCGCCGAGGCCGGTCTTCCCGAACAGCCACTGCGCCCCGATCATGCCCTTGGACCAGAGGTTCCAATGCTTGAAAAGCGTGATCGGCTGGATGCAGGCCTGCTGGATATAAAGCTCCAGATGATCCTGCAAATTGCCGCCCACGCCGGGCCGGTCGGCCACCACGTCTATCCCGTGCTCCGCCAGATGCGCGGCAGGGCCAACGCCGGACAGCATCAGGATCTTGGGGGAGTTGAAGGCCGAGGCCGCCAGCACGACCTCGCGATTCGCGCGCACGATTTCGATCCGCCCGCCCCGCTCGATCTCGACGCCCGTCGCGCGGCCCTCTTCGATGACGATGCGGCGGACATAGCAGCGCAGCATATCGCAGTTGGGGCGCTTCAGCGCGGGCCTCAGGTAGGCATTGGCGGCGGACCAGCGGCGGCCCTTGTAGACCGTCTGCTCCATCGGGCCAAAGCCCTCCTGCTTCTCGCCGTTATAATCCTCGGTGATCTCATAGCCCGCCTGCTGCCCGGCCTGCACAAAGGCGTCGAAAAGCGGATTGTGCCGGGGCCCGCGCGTCACGTGCAGAGGCCCGTCCATGCCGCGCCACGCCGGATCGCCGCCATGGCCGCCATCGGTCCAGTTCTCCATGCGCTTGTAATAAGGCAGGACGTTGCGGAACCCCCAGCCGGTCGCGCCGCTCTCTTCCCAGTGGTCAAAATCGCCGGCATGGCCGCGCACATACACCATCCCGTTGATCGAGGACGACCCGCCCACAACCTTGCCCCGCGGTGCGGCAAGGCGGCGCCCGCCCAAATGCGGCTCGGGCTCGGACGTATAGCCCCAATCGTAGCGCTTCATGTTCATCGGATAGCTGAGCGCGGCGGGCATCTGAATGAAGGGCCCCGCGTCGGTGCCGCCATATTCCAGCACCAGCACCGAATGCTTGCCATCCTCGGACAGCCGATAGGCCATGGCCGACCCTGCCGAGCCCGACCCGATGATCACGAAATCCGCCTGCATGAGATACCTTTCCAGCTGCGCCTTGGATCAAATACTTACCAACGGTCAGTTTTATAGTCAAAAGGTAAATATTGTGGACGTGCGTCCGGAACGCTAGGGTGACGCAGCAGCAGATCGGCAGGACCATGGCACGCAAGAGCATCGGGGACATCAGGCGCGCGGAGCTGTCGCAGGCGGCCTTTGACGCGCTGGTCCAGCACGGTATTCGCGGCACGACACTGGACCGCGTCGCCAAGATCGCGGGCGTGTCCAAAGGGGTCGTGCTGCACCACTTCAAGGATAAGGACGCGCTTTTCGAGGGGGTGCAGCGCAAGGCGAACACCGTCCTGCGCGACTGCGTGACCGAGCTTCTGCGCCATGCCGAGACGCCGCTCGAACGGCTCTATGCCATCATCGTCGGCAATTTCGCGGCGCCGGTCTTTCAGCAGGAAATCTGTCACGCCTGGATCTCGCTTTGCTCGGATGTCCCGCATAACCGCCAGAGCCAGCGCATCCAGACAGCGGTCCACGCCCGGATGCAAAGCAACCTGATGAGCGCGCTGCGCCCCCTTAGGGTGCCGGACGCGCCGCGCATCGCGTTTCAGCTGCGCACGGTCATGGACGGCATCTGGCTGCGCGCCAGTTTCCAGATCGCACCCATGGACGGCGCCGAGGGCGTGGCCGAGGTGGATTTCGCCGCGCGCCACCTGCTGTGCGATATCCCGAAGGCCGACATGGACGCCGCGCTGGCCAAGATGCAGAAGCTGGCCAGCCTCGTGTTGACCACCCGTGCCTTCCGCGATCAGGCGCTGACCGGCAGTTGAAAGAAGGGGCTTTGCCCCCGCCGCCCTGCGGGCGCCTCCCCCAGGATATTTGCAGGCAAGAAGAAAGGCGCGGTCCGGCTCTTTCTTTTTGCTTCAAATATCCCCGCCGGAGGCTTCGCTGCTTACAAGGCACGCAGGGGCGGCCATGATGGCACCCGGTGTCAATCGCGCGCGCAGCAGCGCCAGCGGATGGGTCTTGAGGCTGAGGCGCGTGGTCACGTAATCCTCCACCATCGCCTCGCTGCGGGTCATGGCGGGCAGATGCGCGGCAGGCTCGTGCAGCATCTCGTCGCCCAGATCACCGGCGAAAAGGGGCAGGGGGCGGCCTTCGGTCAGCGCCTTGGCCTGCCAGAGCGCATCGCGGCGGCTGAGGCCTTCACTGGCAAAGCAATCCGCCTCGGCCAGCCGCGTGATCACCGCGGGGGACAGGCCCGCGCGGCGCCACACGTCGCCGGGCGTGCCAAAGCCGTTACCGCGCGCGGCGCTCAGCCATGTGGCGCTTTCCTCGTCGATGCCCTTGATCTGGCGATAGCCGAGGCGGAGGGCCAGCCCGCCGTCGCCATCCGGCTCGACGGTATTGTCCCAAAAGCTGGCGTTGATGCAGACGGGCCGCACCACTACGCCATGTTCGCGGGCGTCACGCACGATCTGGGCGGGGGCGTAGAATCCCATCGGCTGCGCGTTCAGCAGCGAACAGGCGAAGATCGCCGGGTGATGGCATTTGATCCAGGCGGACGCATAGACCAGCAGCGCAAAGCTGGCTGCGTGGCTTTCGGGAAAGCCGTAGCTGCCGAAGCCCTCGATCTGGGCAAAGCAGCGCTGGGCGAAATCGTCCTCATATCCGTTCGCTTTCATGCCCTTCAGGAAGAGCGTGCGAAACTCGCTGATATTGCCCAGCTTCTTGAACGTGGCGAGGGCGCGGCGCAGCCGGTCGGCCTGATCGGGAGTAAATCCCGCGCCGACGATGGCGATCTGCATCGCCTGCTCCTGAAACAGCGGCACGCCTAGCGTCTTGCCCAGCACCGCACCCAATTCGTCCGAGGGAAAGCTGACCTTTTCCTCGCCGTTGCGGCGGCGGATATAGGGATGCACCATGTCGCCCTGGATGGGGCCGGGGCGGATGATGGCGACCTCGATCACCAGATCATAAAAACAGCGCGGGCGCATGCGCGGCAGGAAGTTCATCTGCGCGCGGCTTTCCACCTGAAAAACCCCGATGCTATCGGCGCGGCAGAGCATATCATAGACCTTCGGATCCTCGGGCGGCAGCGTCGCCAGATCGTATGTCTGCCCGTGATGCTGCGCGAGCAGACCGAACGCCTTGCGGATGCAGGTCAGCATGCCCAGCGCCAGCACATCGACCTTGAGGATGCCCAGCGCCTCGATATCGTCCTTGTCCCACGAGATCACGGTGCGCCCTTCCATCGAGGCATTCTCGACCGGCACCAATTCATCAAGGCGGCCCTCGGTGACGACGAAGCCGCCGACATGCTGGCTCAGGTGCCTTGGGAACCCTTCGATCTCATGCACCAGCGCCATGGTCTGTTTCAGGCGCGCATCATCGGGGTCGAGGCCGATCTCCAGCATCCTTTCGCGCTCCACCGCGCCGGTCGAGAAAAAGCCCCAAAGCTGTGAGCTGAGCGCGCCGATCGTGTCCTGGCTGAGCCCCATCGCGCGGCCCACCTCGCGGATCGCCCGCTTGCCGCGATAGTGGATCACGGTCGCGCAGAGGCCCGCACGGTGGCGGCCGTAGCGCTCGTAGATATGCTGGATCACCTCCTCGCGGCGCTCATGCTCGAAATCGACGTCGATATCGGGCGGCTCGTCGCGCGCCTCGCTCACGAACCGTTCGAACACCATCGTGCCGATCTCGGGGCTGACCGAGGTGACGCCCAGCGCGTAGCAGACCACGGAATTCGCCGCCGAGCCGCGACCCTGACACAGGATGCCGCGACTGCGCGCAAAGGCGACGATATCGCGGACGGTCAGAAAATAGGGCTCATATTTCAGCTTGGCGATCAGGGCCAACTCATGTTCCAGCAGATTGCGCACCCGGTCGCTGGCCCCCTGCGGATAGCGCCATGTCAGCCCCTCCTCGGCCAATCGGCGCAGGCGGGCGCCGGGCGTTTCGCCCTCGGCGATCTCGCTGGGATATTCATAGCGCAGGCTGCCAAGGCAGAAGGTGAGCGCGGCGGCCAGCGCGCCCGCGCGGCTGACAGCGCCCTCATGCCCCTTGAAAAGGCGCCGCATCTCGGCCTCGCTGCGCAGGCGGCATTCGCCATTGGCCAGCGCCGCGCGGCCCAGATCGTCGACGCGCGTGCCTGTGCGCACCGCCGTCAGCACATCGGCGAGGCGCCGCCGCCGCCCGTGATGCATGCGCGGCTGCGCGCTGGCGATCGTCTCGAGGCCCAGCGATTTGGCCAGCCGGGCATGGGCCTCGAAGCGGCGCGTATCGCGCCCGTCATATCGCGGCGCCATCAATAGAAACATGTCCGCACCAAGAGCTTCTACAACGCGGCGCGCTTCTTTGGTCCAGGCCGCGCGGCCCGTCTCGGGCGCATGCAGCAGCAGGGTCAGCCCCTCGGCGCCTTCCAGCAGATCGGCGACATGCAATTCGCAAGCGCCCTTGGGCGCGCGGCGGCGGCCAAGGGTCAGAAGACGGCAAAGGCTGGCCCAGCCGGTGCGGTCCTGCGGTAGCGCGGTCAGCGTCAACCCCTCTTGCAGCACCAGCCGGGCGGCGGGGATCAGGCGCGGCACATTGGCCCAATCGGGCGTGCGCGGCGTGGGCGCGGGCGGGCCGATGGGGCCGTCCCGCGCCTCGATCGCATGGCGCTCGGCCACGTGGCGGGTAATCTCGCGCGCCGCCGCATAGGCGCGCACGATGCCCGCGACGCTATTGTCATCCGCGATAGCCAAGGCGGGCAGGCCCAAGAGGGCGGCGCGCTGCATGTACTCCTCGGGGTGCGAGGCCCCGGTGAGAAAAGTGAAATTGCTGAGGGCCGAAAGCTCGGCGAAAGGGGGATGATCTCGCATAACGAGTCACCTTATATTCACTTTTTGTTCTTATGCCGAGTCCCCATGGATGGATTGTCATGATGGGATTACTTGGGCTCTTCCGGCGTGCAATCACCGCCGGTAAAGCAGCGATGCGCCTTGTCCAACATTTCGGGCGCCGGATCAAAGAAGGCGTCGCCGCCGCAGGGGTCGACGGTCAGGCTGACCCCGTCTGCATCCTGCCGCAGAAAGGCCAGCACGGGGCCATCCGCGGGTGGCTGCGCGCACCAGGGGCCGAAACACTTGACGATCAGGGTGACAGGGCCTTCGAGCGGGCGATTGAACCCGACCCGACCCAGCGCCTCGCCGGATACCCGCGCGGGGATCCGCGTCTCATCCGGGGTGCTTTGCTGATTGGCCATGTCCACCTCGGGCAGGAGGGACGCGTCGAAATCCAGCGTGCCATGCACCGCGAAATAGGTCTCGGAGGCGGCATCGACCCGCTCAAACGTCCGTGCCAGGTCATGCGGCAGGCACGATAGGGCGGTCGCGGGGCTGGCCAGGGCAAGGCCTATGAGCGAAAGGAGGGCGGCGCGCATCATAGCAAATCCTTGAATTCGTCCAGAACGGCGGCATAGACGGCCCGCTTGAACGGCACGATATGGGCGACCAACTCGGACGCGGGCAGCCAGCGCCAATGGGAAAACTCCGGGTGGTCGGTGGCGATGATCACCTGATCGTCGCGCCCATGAAAGCGCATCAGAAACCATTTCTGCTCCTGTCCGCGATAGCGGCCCTTCCACATGCGCCCCGCCAGATCAGGCGGCAGGTCGTAGCGGACCCACCCTTCGGTCTCGGCCTCGACGCGCACCAGGTCCGGCGTCACGCCCGTTTCCTCGACCAGCTCGCGCAGGGCAGCTTCCTTGGCGTCCTCACCCGGATCGATCCCGCCCTGGGGCATCTGCCAGGCGGGCGCTTCGGTGTCGATGCGTTGCCCGACAAAGACGTCGCCCGCTGCATTGGCCAGCATGACGCCGACGCAAGGGCGGTAGGGCAGAGCGGCGATCTGATCGGGGGTCATGACAACGGGCCTTGGATCCGGTCGGGGCAGGATGCGCCCGGCCCGCCGCAATGGGCAGGCCGGACCGCGCGCCTTACTTGGCGCCGTTCAACGTGGTGAGGCCCTTGAGGATATCGACCGCATAGGCCAGCTGGTAATCCTCTTCGCGCAGCTTGGCGCTTTGCTCGGCACGCTCGCGGGTTTCCTCGATATGCTGGATCTCGTCCTCGGTCAGGCTGTCATTGTCGAGGCTGCCGCGCAGATCGGCCTCGGACCGCAGCAGCGGCGGCACACCATCTTCGGTCTCGTCCTCGCTCTCGGGGGCACGGCGGGGCTGGGCGACCAGGATATCGGGCGAGACGCCCAGTGCCTGGATCGAGCGGCCCGACGGCGTGTAGTAGCGCGATGTCGTCAGGCGCATCGCGCCGTCGCCGCGCAGCGGCATGACGGTCTGGACCGAGCCCTTGCCGAAGCTCTTGGTGCCCACCACAACGGCGCGGTTGTGATCCTGCAATGCGCCCGCGACGATCTCGGACGCCGAGGCCGAGCCGCCGTTGATCAGCACCACGATGGGCTTGCCCTGGGCCAGATCGCCGGGCGTCGCGTTGAACCGCTCGCCATCCTGCGGCTCGCGGCCTCGGGTGCTGACGATCTCGCCTTTTTCCAGGAACGCGTCGGACACCTTGATCGCCTGGTTCAGCAACCCACCCGGATTGTTGCGCAGGTCGATGACGATGCCATTGATCTTGTCGATGCCGCCCGCCTTCTCGATCTCTTCGGCCAGGCCGTCCTCGAGATTCTGATAGGTCTGATCGCTGAAGGCAGACACGCGCAGCACCACGGCCTTTTGCTCGGTACGGGCGCGCACGGCGGTCACCTTGATCGTGTCGCGGATGATCGACAGATCGAATGGCTCGGCCTCGCCCTCGCGCACGACGGTGATGACGATCTCGCTGCCCACGGGGCCGCGCATCATGTCCACGGCCTCGTCGAGGTTCAGGCCCAGAACGCTCTCGCCATCGACATGGGTGATATAGTCGCCGGCCTCGACGCCCGCGTTATAGGCGGGGGTGCCGTCGATGGGCGAGACGACCTTGACGAAGCCCTCTTCCTGCGTGACCTCGATTCCGAGGCCCCCGAACTCGCCGCGCGTCTGCACCTGCATGTCCTCGGCATCCTCGGGCGGCAGGTAGCTGGAATGCGGATCGAGCGAGGTCAGCATGCCGTTGATGGCCGCCTCTATCAGATCGCCCTCGTTCACCTCTTCGACATATTGCGCGCGGATCCGCTCAAAAATATCGCCGAACAGATCCAACTGCTCGTAGACATTGCTGTTGCGCTGGGTCTCTTGCGCCATCAGGGGGGCGGCGATCTGGGTGGTCACGATCGCACCGGCGAGGGTGCCGGCGCCGGCGGCCATCAGGAATTTCTTCATAGATCATTCATCCTTGTCTGTCTTGAACCACAGCGCGGGATCCACGGCGGTGTCGTCTTGCCTGACCTCAATATAGAGGGTTTGCGTCCACTCTGTAGCTGCGTCAAGCAGCTCGGCGGGCACGATTTCGTCATCGGCGGCGCCGCCTGGGGCGCCAAGCCCGCCCATCAGGCCCACGGGGCTGCCCCCTGGCAGAACCTGGCCCGTCTCGCCATAGACCACGTCCATTCCGGCAAAGACCAGCAAAATTCCCGATTGCGGCTCCAGAATGGCGACATTTCCGTAGTCCAGCAAGGGGCCGCGATAGCGCAGCGTTGCGGCGGCGGGGGTGGTCACCAGGGCGCGGGGCGGGGCGGCCATGACGATGCCGGGGCGGGTGATGCCCGCCGCGTCCGCCTCGCCCGCGCGGCGCAGGATGCGGCCCTCGACGGGCAGCGGAAGTTCGCCCTTGCGGCTTTCGATCCCCGGCAGGCTGCCCGGCACCTCGCCCACCGCGATCTGGCTGAGCCCGCTGGCAAAGCCATCGAGCGATTCGGTCGATGCGATCAACAGCGCGGTCTGAAGCGGATCCTCGGTAAAACGGCGCGGCAGCTCCGTGCGGTCGGCAATCGCCTGGCTCAACCGGGTACGGGCCTCCTGAGCCGTGGCGAGCCCCTCTTGCAGCTTCTGAGCCGCATTGTTCTGCAAGCTGCGCAGTGCCGCCAGCTGCTCCAGATCGGCGCGCAGCACCGCGGCGCGGGCGTTCAGCGCGGGCGTCACATCGGCCAAAAGCATGCCCGACCGCGCCGTGCCGACCGGCCCCGACGGATGCAAGAGCGTCACCGGCGCCGGCGTCGCATTGATCGAGCCGAGCACACCCAAAAGTTGCGCAATCTCGCCCTCGCGCGAGGCCAGATCGCGCTCCAGCGTTTGCGCACGGATGGCGGCCTGGCGCATGCCGACACGCATCGCGCGCAGACCCGCCTCGAAGGCGCGGACCGTCTGGCTGAGCGCCTTGACGCGGCTGGCGGCGCCGTCGGCCTCGTCGAGGGCGCGGGTCGCCTCGGCCAGCATTTCGGACGCGGCCAGTGCCTCGGCGCCCGGATCGCCTTGGGCGCGGGCGTCCAGCGGCACCGCCAGCACAGCCACCAGCGCCGCGGCTGCGCAAAAGCGCTTCATGCCGCGCCTTCCCGCGCAGGCACGATCAGCGAACGGCCCGTCATTTCGGGCGGCGCCTCCAGCCCCATCAGCGTCAGCAGGCTGGGTGCCAGATCGCTGAGCCGGCCATCGGACAGCGCGCCGCCCTCCGGCCCGCCGATCAGGATGACGGGCACAGGGTTGGTGGTGTGGGCAGTATGAGGCGCACCGGTCTCGGGGTCGATCATCGTCTCGCAATTGCCGTGATCGGCAGTGATGATCATCGCGCCCCCCGCCTTTTTCAGCGCCGCCATAACGCGGCCCAACCCGGTATCGACCGCCTCGCAGGCCGCGATGGCGGCGTTCAGATCGCCGGTATGCCCGACCATGTCGGGATTGGCGTAATTGGCGATGATCAGATCGTAGCCTTCCTCGATGGCGGCAACCAGGTGGTCCGTCACTTCGGGCGCCGACATCTCGGGCTGCAGATCGTAGGTGGCGACGCGCGGCGAGGCGGCCATGTAACGATCCTCGCCCGTCTCGGGCGCCTCGCGGCCGCCGTTGAGGAAGAAGGTGACATGGGGGTATTTCTCGGTTTCGGCGATGTGGAATTGCCGCAGGCCCTGCTTGGCGACCCAGATGCTCAGCGTGTTGTCCGGCTGCTCGTCGGGAAAAATGCAGTCCATGTAGGTCTTGTGGCGCGCCGAATAGTCCGTAAAGCCGCTGACGATGGCAAACTCGGGCCGTTTGCCCGTCTCGAAACTGTCGAACTCGGGATCGGCGAAGGCGGCGAGGATCTCGCGCGCGCGGTCGGCGCGGAAGTTGAGGCACATCAGCCCGTCGCCATCGCGCATCCCGGGATATTGGCCCAGAACGCGCGGCTTGATGAATTCGTCCGTGCGGCCCTTGTCATAGGCATTGTCGATCGCCTCACTGGCGGTCTCGGCGTGATAGCCTTCGGCGGCGGCGATGGCGGCATAGGCCAGCGACACGCGCTCCCACCGGTTGTCGCGGTCCATGGCATAATAGCGCCCCGAGACGGTGGCGATGCGCGCACCGAGTGGCAGCGCCTGCTGCAGCTCTTCGAGGTAGGACAAGGCCGAGACCTGCGCCACGTCGCGCCCGTCGGTAAAGGCGTGGATGGCGACGGGAATGCCCTCATCCGTCAGCGCCCGCGCGGCGGCGATCATGTGGCTGATATGCGAATGCACCCCGCCATCCGACAGAACGCCCAAAAGATGCGCGGTGCCGCCGGACGCTTTCATCGCGTCCACGAAGCGCCGGATGCCGGGCAGCGCCGGAAAGGTGCCGGTCTCGACCGCGCGGTCAATGCGGCGCAGATCCATCTCGATGATGCGGCCGGCCCCGATATTGAGATGTCCCACCTCGGAATTGCCCATCTGCCCGGCGGGCAGACCCACATCCAGCCCGTGAGTGACCAGCTGCGCATGCGGCCATGCGGCCATTGCGGCGTCGAAATTGGGCGTGCGGGCGAGGGCCGGGGCATTTCCGTCTGTGGTGTGCGATATCCCCCAGCCATCGAGGATGCATAGAACCACGGGTTTGGGGGTGCTCATCTGTCGCTCCGCTAAAGGCCTGCCTGCCGCGTTCTACCCAAGATGGCAGCGCTTTGAAACAGGGCGCGGCAGGGTGGTTGCGCTAAACCTCGGCAGAGACGCAAGTGGACAGGGTAGGGTTTGAGTATTTTTGCCAAGATGAACCTTGGGACGGCCCGCAAGGGCGCCAGATCACGCGCGGTGATAGGGGCCACCAGCGAGAATCGTAGCGGCGCGGTAAATCTGTTCGGACAGCATGACGCGGGCCAGCATGTGGGGCCAGACCATCGCGCCAAAGGAGAGGCTGAAATCCGCGGTCGCGCGCAAGCCCGGGTCGATCCCGTCCGCGCCGCCGATGATAAAGGCCAAATCGCCACGAGCCGCATCGCGCCATTCGGCGAGCTTGCGGGCGAATTTGGGAGACGAGATCAGTTTTCCGCGCTCATCCAGCATGACGCGGATGGCACTTTGCGGTAGGGCGCGCTCAAGCAGGGCGGCTTCTGCAGCAGGGCCGCCGCCCTTCTTGTCCTCGACTTCGTGAACGGTGGTGGGCCCAAGTCCCAGTGCGCGCCCGGTGCGATCGGCCCGCAAAAGATAGTCGTCCAGCAGGTCGCGCTCGGGGCCGGCGCGCATCCGGCCCACCGCGCAGATATGCAGACGCATCAGCCGGGGGCGGCGGGCGCAACGGCCTCGGCGGCGGGGCCGCCTGCGGGCACCCACATTTTCTCGAGCTGGTAGAATTCGCGCACTTCGGGGCGAAAGACATGGACGATCACGTCACCCGTGTCGATCAGAACCCAATCGCCTGTCTCGCGCCCTTCGATACGGCTGGCGCGTCCGAGATCATGCTTGAGCTTGTCCACCAACTTCTCGGCGATGGCGCTGACCTGACGGGACGAGCGCCCCGAGCAGATGACCATGTGATCGCCGATGGCGGATTTGCCGCGCAGATCGACCTGCACGATATCCTCGGCCTTGTCCGCATCGAGCGAGGCAAGGATCAGGTCGAGCTGTTCTTGGCTGGTTGCGCTGTCGGTTGTCGCCGGCCCGCTCGAAGGAGCGGCGGCTTGGGTCTCGGCGGCGGTGGCCGCTGGTGCGGAAATGGACAGAACGTCGTCCTCCTGGCTGCGCACCTGATCCTGCCCCGGTGCCGGGCTTGCCCTTAAAATAGCGATCCGGGCGCGAAGTTTCAACAAAGCATGACAGCCCGCACACGCATCTGTGCGATTTGTCGCTTTGAGCCGGGCCCCAGGCCCGGTCAGTCGAGCGCGGTCCCGGCTTTTGCGCCATCCGCGCCATCCGCGCCCTTGTCGCCCAGCATTCGGACCTCGCGCTGCGGGAAGGGGATGGAAATGTCGTTTTCGCGAAACGCGTCCCAGAGCGCCAGGTAGACATTGCCGCGAATGTTGGTCAGTCCCTGGGTGGGGTCGCGGATCCAGAAGCGCAGGATATAGTCCACACTGCTGTCGCCGAAGCCGACGATATGGCAGACCGGCGCCTTCATGCTGAGCACGCGGGGCACGCTGGCCGCCGCATTGATTGCGATCTTGCGCACCTTGTGGGGATCGTCGCCGTAAGCGGTGCCGAAGTAGATATCCAGCCGCACGAATTCGTTGGAATGCGACCAGTTGACCACCTGACTGGTGATCAGATCCTCGTTCGGGATCAGGTATTCCTTGCCGTCGCGCGTGACCACGCTGACATAGCGCGCGCCGAGGCTGTTGATCCAGCCAAACGTCTCGCCCAGACTGATGACATCGCCAGGCTTGATCGACTTGTCGAGCAGGATGATGATGCCCGATACGAGGTTCGACACGACCTTTTGCAAGCCAAAGCCGAGGCCGACACCGATGGCGCCCGAAAGGACCGCGAGGCCCGTAAGATCGACGCCCACCGTACGCAGCCCGATGAAGAAAGCCGCTCCATAGAGCAGCACCTGCAGGAACTTGACTGCCAAAACCTGCATCGAAGGCGAGATTTCGTCATTGCGCGCGATTCGCGCCGATGTGGTGCTCGAAACCAGTCTCGCCACGAAAAAAAGCGCGCCTAGGATGACGATGGCCTGCAGGATCAGCCAGACGGAAATGCGCGTCTCGCCCAGCGTGACGGCAAGGCTGTCCATCAGGCGCTGGGCCTCGTCGGTCAGCCCAAGGATGATGAGCGTGGCCCAGGCCCAGCCGGCATAGCGCACCATGCCGCGCAGAAAGCCGTTGGCGATGAGGCGCGTCACGAAGGCAATCACCAGCCACGCGGTGCCCAATTCGGCGGCGATGCCGATCAGGTAGGACCGGCTGGGCCAGGTCAGTTGCTGCATCAGCCCGAACGTGACCCATGCCAGCAACACGAAGAAAATCAGCCGTAGCCGGCGGTGAACCATCACCAGAATGCGCATGCGCCATTTCGGCCATCCCTCGCGTGTGCGCATCCAGGCGTGCAGACGCGGGGCCAAAAGGGCGCGCAGCACGTGCGCAATCAGCAAGAGGACCAGGATGATACCGACTTGATAGGCGTTCCAGGGCCGCATCAGCCCTATGCCGAACGCATGTATCTGCGCCCAAAGGGTCAGCGCGATGTCCTGCGCCTGCTCGATCGGCGGAAGGTTGGGATCCAGTTCCATCAGGATAAATATGCACGCGCCGGGCGCCGCGGCAAGCGGGCACTGGACAGGCGTGCGGCTTTGCGTTTGCTTGGCCGGGCAAGTGTGACCGGGAAAGGACCGCAGATGACAAGCCGAAGGCGCGCCGCTGGAACCGCCCTGATCACGCACGATGACTGCTTTGCGCATAAAATGCCGGAGGGTCACCCCGAATGTGCCGCACGCCTCGATGCCGTTCTGAACGCGCTGGAGGGCAAGGAGCTGATCCGCTGCGACGCGCCTTTGGTCAAGGATGGCGACCTGGCGCCGCTGCACCCGCAGGCGCACCTGGACCGGCTGGAGGCGATGGTGCCCGAGCGGGGCGGCATTTCCATAGATGGCGACACGTGGATGTCGCCGGGGACGATGCGCGCGGCGCGGCGCGGCGCGGGCGGCGCGATTCTGGGGGTCCAGATGGTGATGGCGGGACAGGCGCAAAATGCCTTCGTCGCGACGCGCCCGCCGGGCCACCATGCCGAGGCGTCGCAGGCCATGGGCTTTTGCTTTCTCTGCGGCGCTGCGGTGGCGGCGCGGCATGCGCTGGATCATCACGGTCTGGCCCGCGTCGCCATCATCGATTTCGACGTGCATCACGGCAACGGCACGCAGGCGCTGACCGAGGATGATCCGCGCATCATGTACTTGTCGGCGCATCAGATGCCGCTTTTCCCCGGCACGGGAGATCCCAGCGAGACGGGAGCGGACGGCACCGTGGTTAATGTCGCCCTGCGGGATGGCAGCGGCAGCGCGGCGTTTCGCGCTGCGATGTCGGACGTCATCCTGCCTGCGGCTGCCGCCTTTCGCCCCGAGCTGCTGATCGTCTCGGCTGGCTTTGACGCGCATCGCGCCGACCCGCTGGCCGGGCTGATGCTGGACACCGCCGATTTCACCTGGATCTCCGAGGCGCTTTGCGATCTGGCCGGGGAGCATTGCGAGGGGCGGCTTGTTTCGGTGCTGGAGGGCGGGTATGACCTGAACGCGCTGGCCACCTGTGCTGCGGCCCATGTCGATGTCCTGATCGCGCGCAGCCGCGCCTGACGCGCGCACTCACTTTTCTGAGCATACCCGTTCTGCCCGTAAGCGCACCGCAGCCTCTTGCCCATGCCGCGGCGTCGTGCCACCACAGCCCGGTCATTCGCCGCGGAGGATCCCCCATGCGCGCCGGTCTTTCGCTCTTGTGCCTTACCTATGTGCTCAGCCAGTTCTACCGCGCGTTCCTGGCGGTCCTTGGCCCTGTCTTGTTGCGCGATATCGGCGCCGGTCCGGACGATCTGGCGACGGCGTCAGGCCTTTGGTTTTTGGCGTTCGGCCTGGCGCAGCTGCCTATCGGCTGGGCGCTGGACAGGTTCGGGCCCCGTCGGACAGCATCCGCCTTCTTGGCTATCGGCGGGGCGGGTGGTGCGCTGATGTTCGCGGTGGCGGCAACGCCGATGCAGATCAATATCGCGATGATGCTGATCGGCGCGGGCTGCGCGCCGATCCTTGTCTCGGCATTCTACTTGCTGGCCCGGCAGGGCACCCCGGCCCAATTTGCCACCACGGCGTCGCTGGTCCTGGGTATCGGCTCCGTCGGCAATCTGGGCGCGTCCTGGCCCATGGCCTTCGCGGTCGAGACGGTGGGCTGGCGCGCCGCGCTGACCCTCTTGGCCGCGCTGACGGCGGCGGCGGCGGCGGCGCTCTTCATCCTTTTGCGCGACCCGGAGGCGCCCGAGGGCGGCCAGCGCGGCTCGGTGCTCGATCTGCTGAAAATGCGTGCGCTCTGGCCGATCATCCCGATGATGTTCGTCTGCTACGCGCCCGCCGCGGCGGTGCGTGGCCTCTGGATCGGGCCGTACCTCAGCGATGTTTTCGGCCTCACAACCTCGCAGCTGGGGCAGGCCTCTCTGGTCATGGGCGTCGCGATGATCTGCGGCACGCTGGCCTACGGCCCGCTCGACCGGGTGTTCGGCACGCATAAATGGGTGATCCTCATCGGCAACGTGATGTGCGCGGCCTCGGCCCTCGCCCTCGCGGCCTTTGCGGGGCAAAATGCAGTCCTTGGAATTGCGCTCTGTGCGGCTATCGGCTTTTTCGGGGCCACCTTCCCGATCCTGATCGCCCACACGCGCGGGTTCTTCCCGGCGCATCTGGCGGGCCGGGGCGTGACGCTGATGAACCTCTTCGGCATCGGCGGCGTGGGCGCGGCGCAGCTGGCTTCGGGTGCGATCCATTCCAATGTCGCGGCGGGCGCGGGGGATCTGGCATCCTACAGCGCGCTCTTCGCCTTTTTCGGCGCGGCGCTCCTCATTGGGGTGGTCATCTACCTCTTCAGCCGCGACGCGCCCGCCTGACCCCTTTCCTATGGCAGCGATGCGCGATAAGAGGCGCCCGAGCCATACCGGATTTTGATCAGGAGTATTTGAAAGATGGGCTACAGGGTCGCCGTCGTCGGCGCCACGGGCAACGTGGGCCGCGAAATGCTGAACATCCTGGCCGAGCGCCAGTTCCCCGCCGACGAGGTCGTCGCGCTTGCCAGCCGAAAATCGCTGGGCAGCGAGGTCAGCTATGGTGACAAGACCCTCAAGACCAAGGATCTCGATGCGTTCGATTTCACTGGCTGGGATATCGCCCTCTTCGCCATCGGTTCGGACGCCACCAAGATCTACGCGCCCAAGGCCGCCAAGGCGGGCTGCATCGTGATCGACAACTCGTCGCTCTACCGCTATGACGCCGACGTGCCGCTGGTCGTCCCCGAGGTCAATCCCGAGGCCGTCGAGCAGGTGCACAAGCGCAATATCATCGCCAATCCCAACTGCTCGACCGCGCAGATGGTCGTGGCGCTCAAGCCTTTGCATGACCGCGCGCGCATCAAGCGCGTCGTCGTCAGCACCTACCAGTCGGTCAGCGGCGCGGGCAAGGAGGGCATCGACGAGCTGTGGGATCAGACCAAGTCGATCTACAACCCCACAGACGACAAGCCGGCCAAGAAATTCACCAAGCAAATCGCCTTCAACGTGATCCCGCATATCGACGTCTTCATGGACTCGGGCGAGACCAAGGAAGAGTGGAAGATGGTCGCCGAAACCAAGAAGATCGTCGACCCGAACATCAAGGTGACCGCGACTTGCGTGCGCGTCCCGGTGTTCGTCGGCCATTCCGAAGCGATCAACATCGAGTTCGAGGAGTTTCTCGACGAGGACGAGGCGCGCGATATCCTGCGCGAGGCGCCTGGCATCATGGTGATCGACAAACGTCAGGACGGCGGCTACGTCACGCCGGTTGAATGCGTGGGCGATTTTGCGACCTTTATCAGCCGCATCCGCCAGGACAGCACCATCGAGAACGGTCTGAACCTTTGGTGCGTGTCGGACAACCTCCGCAAGGGCGCGGCCCTGAACGCGGTCCAGATTGCCGAGACCCTGGGCCAGCGCGTGCTGAAAAAGGGCTGAACGCCTTCTTCCCCGTCCGGCGCAGATCAGCGCGCCGGACGGGAAGAGATCGCTGCGTCCCGCCGCGCCATGCGCCGGGCAATGACGCACTCATCCACATCGACATGAGAAAAAACCAGATCATGGCCTCATAAGGCCATGGCCCAGTAAAGATAGCGTAAATCCGCGCAATCCGGCCCCGGCCCGCTTGCAATCGCATGCGCGCCGCCCAAGACTGGCCCCGTCCAGCTGGAGAAACCCATCATGCGCGCGATCCGACCGCTTCTTTACCTCGCACTTGCCGTTCCCTCAGCCGCGTTTGCCGATGACATCCCGCTCACCAGCCGGGTGGCCGCGGTCACGCTCTACCCCGAAGGCGCCACGATCCGGAGGGCCGTGCCCTTTGACGTGCCCGCAGGCCAGCATGACCTCATCCTCATCGATCTGCCCCAGGACACCGATCTGGCCAGCGTCCGGGCCAGCGTGACAGGTGCCGAGATGGGCGGTGTCACCACCCGCCGCACCGCTCAGCCACCCCGCAGCGAAACGCAAAGCGCCGCCATCGAGGCCGCCCGCGACGAGGTGGAACGCCGCGAGCGGGCGCTGGAGGCCGCGCGCGCCGACATCGCGCGCCTGCGCCTCGCCGTGGACGCGGCCAACGCACAGACTGCCTTTCTGGCGCAACTGGGACAGGGCGACGGCATCGCGGCGCAAGATGTCAGCGCGCTGCGCGACATGGCGCAGATGATCGGCGAGCAGACCCTCGCCGCACGCCAGGCGGCACATGATGCGGCCCGCGCCGCCACCGAGGCGGAGCGCGCGCTGGAGGACCAGATCGAGGCGCTGGAAGAGGCGCGCCAGACCCTCGCCGCGCTGGTCCCGGAGGACGAGGATCGCGCGATGCTGGCCGTGTCGATCACCGCGCTCGACCAGACCAGCGGCACGCTGAGTGTGACCTACAACACCTGGAATGCAGGCTGGTCGCCCGTCTATGACATGACGCTGACGCGCGAGACCGGCGCGCTGACCATCGAGCGGGGCGCCTATCTGCGCCAGTCCACGGGCGAAAATTGGCGTGACGTCGCGCTGACCCTCTCGACCGTGCGCCCCAGCGGCCAGACCCGTCCCAGCGAAATCGGCCCGCTCTTGCGCCGCATCGGCCCGCCGCCCGAGCTGATGCGCAAGGAGGCGCTGGGCGCGCAGATGGAGAGCATGGCCATGTCCGACGTGGCCGCTCCGGCGCCGCGCGTGGTCACGGCGAACGCTCAATTCGATGGCCTCTCGGTCACCTACGACTACGCGCCGCCCGTTTCGGTCGCCACCGGCGCAGACGCCTTGCGCATCGCGCTCGGCACGCTTGAGACGCAGGCAAAGATCGAGGCGCGCGCCGTGCCGCTATATGACAGCAGCGCGTTTCTGATGGCCGCATTCACCAATGACACGGGCGAATTGATCCTGCCGGGCCAGACGCATCACTATCTGGATGGAACGTATGTCGGCCAGAGCCAGACCCCCCTTCTTGCGGCAGGACAGGAAAGCGAGGCGTCCTTTGGCCCCATCGAGGGGCTGCGCCTCACCCGCACCACGCTGGACCGCGAGGAAGGCGGCAGCGGGATCATCCGCAAATCGAACGATCTGAGCGAAATTGCCCGGATCGAGGTCGAGAACCTGACGGAAGAAACCTGGCCGCTGCGGATTCTCGACCGCGTGCCCTATTCCCAGCAGGAGGCACTGACAATCGACTGGCAGGCCGAGCCGCGCCCGACCGAGACGGATGTCGACGGGCAGACCGGGGTTCTGGCTTGGGAGTTCGATATCGCCCCGGGCGAGACCCGCGACCTGACGCTGGAATACGGCATGCAATGGCCCGAGGATCAGGTTTTGCAATAAGCGCACCCGTCCAGGTTCATCTTGGTAAAAATACTCAAATCCCGGACGGCAAAGGCCGCGCCCCTAGATATCCTTGCGCGCGCTGAGCGCCGCACTGATTGTGCCGTCATCGAGGTAATCGAGCTCGCCCCCGATGGGCACCCCCTGGGCGAGGGATGTGAGGCGCACGCGCCCCTCGATCTGGTCGGCGATGTAATGGGCCGTGGTTTGCCCGTCGATCGTGGCGGCGAGGGCGAGGATGACCTCCTCGATCCCCTCCTCCTCGATCCGGCGGATCATGGCCGGGATGCGCAGCTGCTCGGGGCCAATCTGGTCAAGCGCGCTGAGCGTGCCGCCCAGAACGTGATAGCGCCCCTTGTAACTGCTGCTCCGCTCCATCGCCCATAGGTCCGACACGCTCTCGACCACGCAGAGCATGCCGTTGGCACGTTTGGGCGCGGTGCAGATGTCGCAGATCTCAAGGGTGCCGATATTGCCGCAGCGGGCGCATTCGCGCGCCGTGGCGGCGACGGTCTGCATCATGTCCGCCAGCGGCATCAGCTTCATCTCGCGCTTGGCGATCAGGTGCAGCACTGCACGCCGGGCCGAGCGCGGTCCAAGGCCCGGCAGCCGGGCCATCATGTCGATCAGGCTGTCGATATCGCGTGTCGAACTCAATGGACCGGTCCCGGCATTGTCTGTGGACGCCTTCGGCGAGAGTATTTTTGCCAAGATGAATGCGGACGCATACGCCTTAGAAGGGCAGCTTCATGCCTTCGGGCAGGCCCAGGCCTTCGGTGAGTTTGCTCATCTCTTCCTGCGCGCGGTCGCTGGCCTTGCCTTGAGCGTCCTTGATCGCGGCCAGAATAAGATCCTCGACCACTTCCTTGTCGTCGCCCGAAAAGATGCTGGGGTCGATGTCGAGGCTTTTCAACTCGCCCTTGCAGGTGGCGACCGCCTTGACCAGGCCCGCGCCGCTTTCGCCCGTGACGGTCATGTTATGCATCTCTTCCTGCATTTCAGCCATCTTGGTCTGCATTTCCTGCGCGGCCTTCATCATCTTGGCCATGTCGCCCATCTGGCCCAGTCCCTTGAACATGTCGGTCTCCGATTGCTGAGGATGTCAGCTGTTAGATACGGGCCGCATCCCCGCCGCACAAGGGGGCGGGCGATGCGGGTTATTCGGCTGGTCTGGGTTTGCGGCTGGTATGCAGGATCATCGCGCCGCAAATCGCCGCGACCGCGACGATGAAAAGCGCGGGCGAGGCCCGGCAACCTTCGGCGAATGCCTCGGCGCGCAGGCCCGTAGGGTCGGCGGCGGCGATGAGCATGGTCAGGCCGGACCAGAGGACACATAAGGCAAGCGCGCCCCAAGAGCTGCGAAGGGCGACGGCGATGGCCGAGGCGGCAAGAAGGATCAGCGCGGCGGGGGACGAGAAAAGGATCACCGCCTCGCCCAGCATGCTGACGGGGGTGCCATCCCACAGGGGCCGCTCGTCCTTGCAGACGCCCGTCACGGTCGCCGCCTCCTGCGCGAGCGTTGCCGTAGCCTGCGTCAGCAAGGCCGCGAGCATTGCAGCCAGCGGGGCCGCGGCGGTCAGTCCTCTTCGAACGGGTCCCATTCATCCTCGACTTCGGGCAGGGCATCGGCCAGCGCCGCATTCTCGATCTGGCGGGCCGTGCGAATTTCGATGATCTCGGCGCCGGGGAAGGCATCCTTGACCGCCTGGACCAGGGGATGGCTTTCAGCCTCGTTATGCAGAGCCAGCTTATCGGCGTCGCGCCGCGCCGCGATCGTTTCCCCGCCGCCCTCGTTGACCAGGGTGACGGCCCAGCGATTGCCCGTCCAACGCTGAAGCGCCGCGCCGAGGCGCTGGGCCAGATCGTGGGGCGCGCCCTCGGTGGGCACGAATTCAATCCGGCCGGGCTGGTAGGCGGCCAGTTGCACGCAGGTCTCGACCTCGACCAGCAGCTTGACGTCGCGATTGGCGCGGATGACCTCGACCACATGGTGAAAGGTGGGGTAATGCGCCAGAGCCTCGTTCGCGGCGACAGCCAGCGAGGCGCTGACGCCATTTCCGCCAGAGGCGCGCGGTTGATGCGTTTGCTGCGGCTGGCTGGCGGGTGCGCTGTAGGGCGCGCTGGCCTGCGCCGACGGACCGCCGCCAGTGCCGGATGCCGCAGTGCCGCCGCCGGGCGGGGAGGCGGGCACGGGCGTGTCCTTCAGCTTGCGCAGAAGCTCTTCGGGGCTGGGCAGGTCGGCCACATGGGTCAGGCGGATCACGGCCATCTCGGCGGCCATCATCGCGTTGGGCGCGCCCGCGACCTCCTCGAGCGCCTTGAGCAGCATCTGCCACATGCGCGTCAGCACGCGCATCGGCAGCGCCTCGGCCATTTGCAGGCCACGCGCGCGCTCGTCGGGGCCGATGGTGGGATCGTCCGCCGCCTCGGGCGTGATTTTGACCACAGAGGTCCAATGCGTGATCTCGGCCAGATCGCGTAGGACGGCCAGCGGATCGGCCCCGTCCGAATATTGCGCGCCGAGTTCGGTCAGCGCTCCGGCCGCGTCGCCCTTGAGGATCATGTCAAACAGGTCCAGCACGCGGCCCCGGTCGGCAAGGCCCAGCATCGCGCGCACCTGATCGGCGCCGGTTTCCCCTGCGCCGTGGCTGATGGCCTGATCGAGAAGGGAGGTCGCATCGCGGGCCGAGCCTTCGGCGGCGCGGGTGATGAGCGCCAGCGCATCGTCGGTGATCTCGGCGCCTTCGCTGCCCGCGATCTTGCGCATGAGTTTCAGCATCACCTCCGGCTCGATCCGGCGCAGATCGAAGCGCTGGCAGCGCGAGAGAACCGTCACCGGCACCTTGCGGATCTCGGTCGTGGCGAAGATGAACTTCACATGCGCCGGCGGCTCTTCCAGCGTTTTCAGAAGTGCGTTGAAGGCCGAGGTGCTGAGCATATGCACCTCGTCGATGATGAAAATCTTGTAGCGGGCCGATGCGGCGCGGTAGCTGACCGTCTCGATGATGGCGTCTCGGATATTCTGCACGCCCGTATGGCTGGCCGCGTCCATCTCCATCACGTCGACATGGCGGCCTTCCATGATGGCGACGCAATGCTCGCAGGTGCCGCAGGGATCGGTCGTCGGCCCGCCATTGCCGTCCGGGCCGATACAGTTCATGCCCTTGGCGATGATCCGCGCGGTGGTGGTTTTGCCGGTGCCGCGAATGCCCGTCATGATGAACGCTTGCGCGATGCGGTCCGCCTCGAACGCGTTTTTCAGGGTGCGCACCATCGCATCCTGCCCGACGAGGTCAGCAAAGGTCTCGGGCCGGTATTTGCGGGCCAGAACGCGGTAGCCGGAGGGGGCGGAGTCGGTCATAGGGGGCGCCTGCTGGAATCGTCTGCTGTCAGGCGGTCAAGGTAGAGGGGCCGCGCGCCCGCGTCCACCGCCCTTGCCGGGCAAAGCGCGCTCACAGCGTCCAAAGCACCGCGCCAGTGCCCAGCGTGGCCAGCGTCAAGAGCGCGGCAAGGCGGCGGAAGTTCTTGGCCTCCGTCACCTCGGCCTCGCGGCAGGTGAGGCGCTCATGCGTCTTGTGCGCCTGATTGGCGGCGGTCCAGTAGATGACAATCGCCGCGAACAAAAACAGACTGGCCACGCCCTTGGCCGCCCATGTCGGCTCGAAATCGCCGAAGACGGCCTTGAGCGCGATGGCCACACCGACCGCACCCAAACCAAGGCCCATCCACGAATTGAACGTGCGCTCATTGGCCATGATGGTCCGGTCCTCGGCCCAATCGGTGCGCTGCGCGGCCTTGTCATTCTTGTCGCTCATGCGCCCAAAGCTAAGCCACGCGTCCGCCTTTGGCGAGACGGGTTTTTCCGGTAGTGCGCGCGGCGCGACCGGCGGTATAGTCGAGATGACAGAATTTGCGCCGGGGGGCTGCCGACATGAAGCTGAAAGGGCTGCGCCGCAGCCGCAATATCGAGGACCGTCGTCGAAGCGGTGGGCGCGGCGCCGGGATCGGCGGCGTCGGCCTGATCGTGGTGCTGGCCATCGGCTATTTCGCCGGCATCGACGTGACGCCCCTTCTGCAGGGGATGCAGGGCGGGGGCGTGCAATCCTCGCAGCCTCGCACGCTCAGCGCCGAGGAAGAGCGCGCGGCGGATTTCACTGCCCGCGTTCTGGGCAGCACCGAAGAGGTCTGGTCCCAGCTGATGCCCCAGCAGGCGGGGCAGGCCTACCGCCCGCCTGTCATGGTGCTTTATTCCGGCGTCACGCAGAGCCCGTGCGGAGGCGCCTCGGGCGCGACGGGGCCGTTCTATTGCCCGGCGGATCGCAAGGCGTATCTGGACACCGAATTTTTTGCCACGCTGGCCGGGCGGCTGGGCGCGCGGGGGGATTTTGCGGCGGCTTATGTGGTGGCGCATGAGGTGGCGCATCACGTTCAGAACGAACTGGGCATCCTGGGGCAAGTGAGTGAGGCGCGCCAATCCGCCAGCACGGCGCAGGCAAATGCGCTGACCGTCCGGCTGGAATTGCAGGCCGACTGCCTCAGCGGCGTCTGGGCGCAGGCGGTCGAGGGCGCACTCGAGCCGGGCGATCTGGACGAGGCGCTGAATGCCGCGCGGCGCATCGGCGACGATCATCTGCAACGGCAGGCGGGCCGTGTGCCGCAGCCTCACACCTTTACCCACGGCACGTCCGAGCAGCGCGCGCGCTGGTTCGCGCGCGGGTACGAGCGGGGGCAGATGAGCGCCTGCGACACCTTCGGCGCCGAGCGGCTGTAAGGGGGGGCGGCATGACGGGCTTTGTCATCCATGCCTTGCCGGTGCTGAACGGAATTCTCGCCATCGCGCCCCTGCCCGGTGCGGGCGGGGACTACGAGGCCGATATGGAGCATCTGCGCGACTGGCGCCCCGCGATGGTCATGAGCCTGACGACCAGTGCCGAGATGCGCGCTGCGGCAGCGGGCGATCTGGGCCGCGCGGTGATGGAGATGGGCGCGCGCTGGGTGCATATGGAAGTGCCGGATTTCGGCACGCCCGATGCCGCCGGGATGGCCGCGTGGCGCAAATCCGCGCCGCTGGCGCTGTCGGCCCTGCGCGGCGGGGGCCGCGTGCTGATCCATTGCCGGGGCGGCTGTGGGCGTTCGGGCATGGCGGCCCTGCGCCTGATGATCGAAGCGGGCGAGCCACCTGACGACGCGCTCGCGCGTCTGCGCCGCACACGCGATTGCGCGGTCGAGACGGCGGCCCAGATGCGCTGGTCCCGTCAGGGCATGCCACCGCCGGCGACGTGAAGTATTGAGGGGTAAGGTGAGAGGCTGGACAACGACCCAAGCGGGGCTCGTTACGGCTGCTTCCTTCCGGATCTGACCGGGTTGGCGAGGCGCCTGCCCGCGCCAACCTCTCAAGCGGTTAGATAAAGGGGATGATCCAGCGATGCAAGGGGGGTGCCGGATTGCAACTGTCCCGCGCGCCAAGAGGATTTCGAAAACCATTCGGGCCGTAAAGCTTGCGCAGTGCATTGGGATCGGTGCACATCATGCCCCGTATCCTGCGCCCGATGATCGAGCTAAACCCCGTCAATGCGCCGCCTGACATCCCTGACGCGCAATTTCATGTGCGAAGTTCTGCCGGTGCTGGTGGCCTTGGCGCTGTGCCTGCGCATCATGGCTGCGCCGATGATGGTGCCTGTTCTGGTCGATGGCCGCATCGCGCTGTGTCTGGGCGGACAGATCGTCACGGTCGCGCTCGATCCGGCCGATCCGTCTACGCCGGAATTGCACACAGATACCTGCCCGCTCCTCGGTATCACTGCGGCGCTGGAGGTCACCGGTCCGGCATTTGCGGCGCGTGCTGTCCAAGGGACAGAGAATCGTTTTGCGCCGATGCGAATGGTGCTGTCCGAATCGGCACTTGTCCTCAGCTACCGGGCGCGGGCTCCGCCGACCGTCATCTGATCCACCATAGAGTTCAATCAGACTGACACCGGACAGGCGGCGCCAAGGCGCTGTGCCGGACAATGAGAGACATATTCAATGACACGTATCACGACCGCGGCGCTCCTATGCGCTGCCTTGATGGCCGTGCAGGCCACCAAGCCTGCGCTGGCCCAGACCCACATGATGACGATAAAGGAGAGCTCCGGTCACGGTATGGCCACCGCCGACAAGCCGCACTCGGGGCCGCATGGCGGTATGATGAAACCGGGCCACGGAGCCATGCATGGCCCGGCGCGGATGATGGGCAATCACCTGATGCCGGCGGGCAAGGTGATGTTGGGTTACAGCTTTGGCGCCATGTCGATGAGCGGGAACCGCATCGGCACAACCGAGGTGAGCGACGCCTTCGTCGCCACGCAAGTGCCCAACGTTTTCTTTGGCGCGCCGGGACAGCCGCCCACCTTGCGGATCGTCCCCCAAGAGATGACCATGCAGATGCACATGTTCGGTCTGATGTACGCGCCGACGGATCGCCTGACACTGATGGCGATGCTGCCCTGGGTCGAAAAAAGCATGACCTCGACCACCTATGCCGGCGCCGCCGGGACGACGGTTCTGGGCCGCTCCAAGATGCGCAGCGAGGGCTTGGGCGATATTCGCGTTGGCGGCACGTTCGGGCTGATGCGAGACCACCGCAGCCAGCTCCTTTTCGGCATGACGATGAGCCTGCCGACCGGGTCGATCACCGAGACGGGCACGATGCTGTCACCGATGGGGATGCAGATGACGCGGCGCATGGCCTACCCGATGCAGCTGGGCTCGGGCACGTATGACCTGATGCCGACGCTCAGCTATCGCAGTGGCAAGGGGCGGTTCAACTACGGTGCGCAACTGCGCGGAACGGTCCGGCTGGGCAGCAATGATGAGGGATATTCGCTGGGCGATGAGGTGGCTGTGGCCGCTTGGGCCAGCTATAAACCGGCGCCGCTCTATAGCGTCTGGGGCAAAATCGAGGCGGCGCGCCTGGGCCGGATCGACGGGCGCGATGCGCTGATCGCGGGGCCCATGCAGGGGGCGAACCCGGCCTTTCAGGGCGGCGACACTGTCACACTGACGGCGGGCATCGATTTCACGTTGCAGGATGGGCCGCTGAAGGGGCACCGCATCGGCCTCGATATTGGCGCGCCGATCTACCAGGATCTGAACGGACCGCGTCTTGGTACCGATTGGGTGTTGGGAGCAAGCTGGCGCAAGATGTTCTGAGGATCGGCGCGCGGCGCATGGTGCCGCAGGGCAGCTGCGGCCCTTCGGTCCGTGCGGCACCTTCCGAACGCGCTAGTCCAGCGTCGAGGGGATTGTCGCGCCGGTCAATTCCTCGCTGAAGGGCACCGGGTGCGGATCGCGGCCCAGCCGCGCGCGGTAGATCGGCAGGCTTTCGGCGACGCGCTGCACATAGTTGCGCGTCTCGTCGAAGGGGATGAACTCGATCCAGTCGATGACATCGAGCCCATTCATGCCGGTCCCGTCCCGCGGATCGCCCCGCTCGGACATCCAGCGGGGCGGGCGTGCGGGGCCGGCGTTATAGGCCGCCGAGATCATCACCACATTGCCCCCGAACCGCTGCGACATCTGCGCGAGATAGCTGGAGCCAAGCCGCGCGTTGTATCGCCAATCGTTCAGCACGCGGGACCGGTCATAGGGCAGGCCGATATCGCGGGCGACATCGCTGGCGGTGCCGGGCAGCACCTGCATCAGCCCCAGCGCACCTGCGCCGCTGGCGACGCGATGGTCGAACTCGCTTTCGCGCCGGGCGATGGCCAGCGCCATTTCCATTGGCACGGGCAGATCCATATTGCGCATCGGATGCAGCGCGTAATAGGCCGCAGGCAAAACGATGCCGCGCGAGGCCGCCGCCTTGCCCAGCATCACCTCCAGATGCGGCTGGCCGATATCGCGCAGCGCGTCGCCAAGGCTGCCCATCTCGCCCCGGTTCAGCGTGTCCGCCAGCGCGGTCACGAACCATTCCGAATAGGTCAGCTGATCCGCCGCCGACAGCAGCGTGATCGCCCGGAACGCATCGCTCTGCGCAAAGGCCGCTTCGCGCCAAGGCGCAAAGGTCTCGCCGCCCGCCAGCACCGCCTCGAAGGGCAGGCCCGCCTTTTCCGCGGCCAGCAGCCCGTAGAAACTGGTCTGCTCGGCCGCGCCTTGGGCATAGGCGAATTGCGCCGCTTCGGGATCGCCCAGATCCTCCTGCGCGCGCCCGATCCAGTAATGCGCCCGGCCCAACGAGATAGGCGTCGAGACGGCGGCACGCAGCCGCTGGAAATGATCCAGCGCCAGCGCCGGATCCTCCATGAAGCGCAGGGCAAGGTAGCCCGACAGCCATTCGAGGTCGGCATAGGCGCCGCCCTCCTCCAGCTGGTGATGCGCGGCCAGATCGTAGGCGCGCGCGTATTGGCCGTCGCGCATCATCCGCCGGGCAAAGCTGCGCCGCCAGCCGGACCAGCGCACGGCCTCGCCCAGACCGCCTTCGATCCGGCTTTGGGCGATCATGTGGTCCATAGCCTTTTCAGGCTGATCGGTGGCGATATAACGCTCGAAAAGGACATGCGCGATGCCGGGATCGCGCTGCATCTCTTCGGGCAGGGCGAGGATCTTGGCCTCGATGCCGCGCGCGCCGTTGTCGGCGCTCATGCGGATCTCGGCCCGCGCGCGCAGATCGTCATCGACCAGCGGCAGCATGAGGGCCGCGTCCTTGAGGCCGCGCCACAGCGCCATGTCCATGCGCGCCGCGTGATGCGGCGTCAGGATGGTGCCGTAGGCGTTGATGAAATCGGTATGCTCCTCGGTGCTCAGATCGAAACTGCGCCAGGCGTCAATGACCACCTCCTCGGCGCGCTCGGTCCGGCCCAGCCCCTTGAGCGCGGCGGCAAAGCGCAGCACGCCCTCGCCGGTCTGGGGCGCCGCGCCTTCGTAGAAGAGGACGATCTCGCCGTCGCTGGCGCCCTCCAACGTTTCCAGAGATTGTGCGCGCAGCCGCTCCAGCCCCGGCCAGCCGGGATGCGCGTTGAGAAACGTCAGAACCTCGTCCAGCGTGCCGTTTCCGGCCCGCAGCCGCGCCCATTCCACCAGCCGTTCGGCGACGCGCCCCTCGCGCGCGGCAAGCTCTGCCGCACGGTCCCAGCGGCCCGCCGATCCGGCCTCCAGCGCACTGGCCAGCGCATGGGGCGGGCGCACCGCGCCAAGCCCGCCCGCGCCTTGCGAAAAGGCCGGCAAAGCGCTGCTCAGCAGCATCAGGGCAGCGAAAAGAGAGCGCGACATGGCTTGCATTTCCCATCAAGGCGAAGGATAGACGCACCCAGCCTATGCGGGCATCGGCGCGCCGTCCACCGGCCCATATAGGGCGCGCGGCGGGGCGCTGCCATGTCCGCGCCCACCTTTCGGGCCGATACGCCCGAACTCACGACAAGGAGTCCGCACATGATCAAAGGATCGCTTCCAGCTCTGGTCACGCCGCTCAAAGACGGCGCTGTGGACTTCGACACTCTGGCCAAACTCGTCGAGTGGCATATCGAGGAGGGCAGCAATGGCCTCGTCCCAGTGGGCACCACAGGCGAAAGCCCGACCCTGACCCATGACGAGCATATGAAAGTCGTCGAAGAGGTCGTGCGCGCCGCCGCGGGCCGCATTCCCGTTGTCGCGGGTGCAGGCAGCAACAACACCGCCGAGACGGTTCAGTTCATGCGCCACGCCCACAAGGTGGGTGCCGATGCCGCGCTGGTCGTCACGCCCTATTACAACAAGCCGACGCAGGCGGGCCTCATCGCGCATTTCACTGCCGCGCATGACAGCTGCGATCTGCCGATCATCATCTACAACATTCCCGGCCGCTCGTCGGTCGACATGACGCCCGCCACGATGGGCGAGCTGGCACGCCTGCCGCGCATCATCGGCGTCAAGGACGCGACCGGCGATCTGGCGCGCGTCTGCGCGCAGCGTATCACCTGCGGCACGGATTTCGTCCAGATCTCGGGCGAGGACGCGACGGCCCACGGCTTCAACGCGCAGGGCGGCGTCGGCTGCATTTCAGTCACGGCCAACGCCGCGCCCAAGCTCTGCGCGCAGCTTCAGGCGGCCTGCCTTGCCGGGGATTACGCCGAAGCGCTCAAGATCCAGGACCGGCTGATGCCGCTCCACCACGCGATCTTCACCGAGCCGGGCCTTGTCGGCGCGAAATACGCGATGTCCCTTCTGGGCAAATGCAGCCCCGAGACCCGCTCGCCCCTCGTGCCCCTGACGGATGGCACCAAGGCGCTGGTGGAAAAGGCGATGCGCCACGCGGGCCTGCTGAACTAGGCATCGCGGTAGCGCGACGGTGGATGTCCAAACTGCGCCGCATAGGCACGGCTGAAATGCGATGAATTGGCAAAGCCCGTGGCCAGCGCGATCTGCGTGAGCGGCATGGCCGAATTGCGCAGAAGGCTCTGCGCGCGGTCCAACCGCAGAGCGCGGTAGTAACGCATGACGGGCGTGCCCAGCTGGTCGGTGAAAAGGCGGTTGAGCTGCCGGGGCGACACGCCTGCGATGCTCGCGATCTGGCTCAGGTCCAGCGGATCGGCCAGATGGCTTTCCATCACCTCGACCGCATCGAGAATGGCGGGCGTATGGCTGCCCACCCGCTCCGCGAGGCCCGCGCGCTGCGGCCCGATGGCGGGGCGCACCTCGGTATGCATGAACCAGTCGCTGACGCGGCGCGCAAAAGCTGCACCATGTTGCCGCGCGATGAGGGCGTGCATCATGTCCAGCGGCGCGGTGCCGCCCGCGCAGGTCATGCGGTCCCGGTCGATGACATAAAGGCTGCGCTCCAGCGCCAGATCGGGCGAAGCCTCGGCCAGCGCCTCGGCATATTCCCAGTGCAGCGTCATGCGCCGCCCGGCCATCAGCCCGGCGCGCGCCAGGATAACCGGCCCCCCCGACACGCCGCCCAGATGCACCCCCTCGCGAGCCATCCGTGCCAGCCAGCGCGCCATTGCCGGATCGTCATGCGCGCCCACATCGCCGCCCGCGATCACGAAAAGCATGTCGAGCCTCAGCGCCGCGCCCACCTGCGCATCCGGCGGCACCACTGCCGCGCCCGAGCTGGCGACCGGCCCGTTCCCCACATGCACCATCTCGTACAGCATGCGCCCCGCCAGCAGATTGGCCGCGCGCAAGGGCTCGACTGTGGCGGCATAGGACATCACGGCAAAATCGGCGATCGGCAGGATGCCGATTCGCACGGGCCGGGCGGCGGGATCGAGAGGCATGTCCATTCCAGACATCTATCCGACCTTTTCAGGAAAGTGCAAATGCCGCGAAACCTGCGACAAAGGCGCGAGCCTAGATCACCGGAAGATCCCCCATGCGCTACTCCGCACTTCGTATCCTCAAAGAAGGCCTGACCGGCAACAAGGGCTGGAAGCCCGCTTGGCGCGATCCCGAGCCGAAGTCAGAATACGATGTCATCATCATTGGCGGCGGCGGCCACGGCCTTGCCACGGCGCATTATCTGGCCAAAGAGCACGGCATCACCAATGTCGCGGTGCTGGAAAAGGGCTGGATCGGCGGCGGCAATGTGGGCCGCAACACCACCATCATCCGCTCGAACTACCTGCTGCCGGGCAACGAGCCGTTCTACGAGCTGTCGCTGAAGCTGTGGGAAGGGTTGGAGCAGGACGTCAATTACAACGCGATGGTCTCCCAGCGCTCGATCCTGAACCTGCTGCATTCCGACGCGCAGCGCGATGCGTTCATCCGGCGCGGCAACGCGATGTTCCTCGCGGGCGCCGACGCCGAATACGCGACGGCCGATCAGCTTCGCGCGGAACTCCCCTTCCTCGATTTCGACAATGCGCGCTTCCCCATCAAGGGCGGGCTTTTCCAGCGCCGCGGCGGCACGGTGCGCCATGACGCGGTCGCCTGGGGTTATGCGCGCGGCGCCGACAGCCGCGGCGTCGACATCATCCAGAATTGCGAGGTCACCGGCTTCGACATCGAGAACGGCGTCTGCCGGGGCGTCCAAACCACGCGCGGCCCGATCAAGGCCAAAAAGGTCGCGATGTGCGTCGCCGGCTCCTCGGGCCGGGTCGCGGCGCAGGCGGGCATGCGCCTGCCGATCGAGAGCCACGTCCTGCAAGCCTTCGTATCCGAAGGTCTGAAACCCGTCATCCCTGGCGTCATCACCTTCGGCGCGGGCCATTTCTATGTCAGCCAATCCGACAAGGGCGGGCTGGTCTTTGGCGGCGATATCGACGGGTACAACTCCTACGCCCAGCGCGGCAACCTTCCCGTGGTCGAGGACGTGGCCGAGGGCGGCATGGCGATCATGCCCATTATCGGCCGCGCGCGTCTCTTGCGCAGCTGGGGCGGCGTCATGGACATGTCGATGGACGGCTCGCCCTTCATCGACCGCACCCATATCGACGGGCTCTATTTCAACGGCGGCTGGTGCTATGGCGGCTTCAAGGCGACGCCCGGCTCGGGCTGGTGCTATGCGCATCTGATCGCCACCGGCAACAGCCATCCCGTGGCTCAGGAAATGCGTCTCGACCGCTTCAAGCGCGGCCACATGATCGACGAGAAGGGCCAGGGAAACCAGCCCAACCTGCATTGAGCCAGCCCATGCTTCATCTTGGCAAAAATACTCAAATTCCGACATCAGCACCGAGGTGCCCCGCATGATCATCGACCACCCCCTTCTCGGCCCGCGCGATGCCGCCGAATTCATCTATCTTGGCGACGCCGCCCTGATCGACCGCCCCGATTGGCAGGCCGAGGACGCCGCCGATGCGTTCTACGAATACGGCTATCTGCGCGACAACATCGCCGGGCAGATGCAGGAGCTTTGGTATCACGAGCAGGGCGACCGCAGCTGGCTGGTGGTGACGCGCGACACGCTCACGCATGAAATATCCAAGGTGGAACTGGCCCGCGATGTGGCCCGCGCACGGGGGCGCAGCAAATGAGCCAGGTAAACCGCATCAAGGGCGGCCTCATCGACCGCTCGAAGCCGCTGAATTTCACCTTCAACGGCAAATCCATGCAGGGCCATGCGGGCGACACGCTGGCCTCGGCGCTTCTGGCCAACGGTCAGGTGCTGGTCGGGCGTTCGTTCAAGTATCACCGTCCGCGCGGCATCCTGACCGCCGGCAGCGAGGAGCCGAATGCGCTCGTGCATCTGCGCAGCGGCGCGGCGCAAGAGCCCAACACCCGCGCCACGGTGGCCGAGCTTTTCGACGGGCTGACCGCGACCAGCCAGAACCATCGCGGCCCGCTGGAATTCGATCTGATGGCGGTGACGGATCTCATGTCGCCCTTCCTCAGCGCGGGCTTTTACTACAAGACTTTCATGTGGCCCGCCGCCCTCTGGGAAAAGCTCTACGAGCCCGCCATCCGCCATTCCGCCGGCCTTGGCCGCCTGTCGATGGAGGAGGATCCCGACACCTACGACAAGGGCTTCCTGCATTGCGATCTGCTCGTCATCGGCGCCGGTCCCTCGGGCCTTGCTGCCGCCTTGGCAGGGGCGCGTGCGGGCGCGCGGGTGATCCTCGCGGACGAGGATTTCGCGCCGGGCGGACGTCTCAATGCCGAGACGCTGGAAGTGGACGACATGGCGGGTGCCGACTGGGCCGCGCAGACAGTGGCGGAACTCGAGTCCATGGATAACGTGCGCCTGATGACCCGCACCACGGTCTACGGCGCCTACGATCACGGCGTCTACGGCGCGCTCGAGCGCTGCACGGACCATCTGGCCTCCGCAAACGGCAAGCCGCGCCAGGTGCTCTGGCGCATCTATTCCAAGCGCGCCGTGCTGGCCGCAGGCGCGACCGAACGGCCCATCGCCTTCGGCAACAATGACCGTCCGGGCATCATGCTAGCCGGGGCCGTGCGCACCTATGTGAACCGCTATGGCGTGACGCCGGGCCAAAAGGTCGCTGTACTGACCAACAATGACGACGGCTGGCGCACCGCCGCCGATCTGGCCGCCAAGGGCGTCGAGGTGCGCGCGGTGATCGACACGCGCGATGCGCCCGCCTTCATGGACATCCCCGGCGCGCACCATGTGCGCGGCGCGGGTGTGGTGGACACGGCTGGCCGCAAGGCGCTCAAGCGGATCACTCTGACCGATGGCCAGATGATCGACGTGGATTGCCTGGCCGTCTCGGGCGGCTGGAACCCGAACGTGCACCTGACCTGCCACCAGCGCGGCCGGCCCACCTGGAATGAGGCGATCAACGCCTTCGTGCCGGGCCGTGATCTGCCGCAGGGCATGGTCGTCGCGGGCGCCGCAAACGGCCAGCTCACCCTCGCCGCCGCGCTGGACGAGGGCCGCAAGGCCGCGAATGCGCAGGTGAAGGATCTGGGCTTTACCCCCTCGCGCAAGGCCGCGCCCAAGGCCGAGGATGAGGCGCATGAAGGTGCAGCGAAATGGCACATCCCCTCGGGCAAGACCCGCGCATGGGTGGATTTCCAGAACGACGTGACCGTCAAGGACATCCAGCAGTCGCACCGCGAAGGCTTTGTCTCGGTCGAGCATCTCAAGCGCTACACGACCACCGGCATGGCCACCGATCAAGGCAAGACGTCGAACATCTCGGCGCTGGCGATCATGGCGGAATGCACGGGCAAATCCATTCAGGACACCGGCACGACCATCTTTCGCCCGCCCTACACGCCCATCCCCATCGGCGCGCTGGCGGGCCGGGCGCGGGGGCAGGATTTCCGCCCCTACCGCCTGACGCCCAGCCACGAATGGGCCAAGGCCAATGGCGCCAGCTTTGTCGAGGTCGGCAACTGGCTGCGCGCGCAATGGTTCGTGAAAGGCTCGGAAAAGGGTTGGCGCGACAGCGTCGACCGCGAGGCGTTGAACACGCGCCAGAATGTGGGCATCTGCGACGTGACCACGCTGGGCAAGATCGACGTGCAGGGCCGCGACGCCGCCGAATTTCTTAACCGCGTCTATGCCAATGGCTTTGCCAAGCTGGCGCTGGGCCGTGTGCGTTATGGCATCATGCTGCGCGAGGATGGCATCTGCTACGATGACGGCACCACCGCGCGCATGGGCGAGAACCATTACGTGATGACCACGACCACCGCCAACGCGGTCCTGGTCTTCCGCCGCCTCGAATTCGCGCGCCAATGCCTGTTTCCCGATCTCGACGTGCATCTGATCTCGACCACCGACGCCTGGGCGCAATTCGCCGTCGCCGGACCGAAGGCGCGCGACCTCCTGCGCAAGATCGTGGACAAGGATCACGACATCTCGAATGAGGGTTTCCCCTTCATGGCCTGCGGCGAGATCAGCGTCTGCGGCGGCACGCCCGCGCGGCTCTTCCGCATCTCCTTTTCGGGCGAGCTTGCCTATGAGGTTGCCGTGCCCGCGCGCTATGGCAATGCGATGATGGACGCGCTGATGAAGGCAGGTGAGGAGTTCGGCGCCTGCCCCTATGGCACCGAAGCCTTGGGCGTCATGCGGATCGAGAAGGGCCACGCGGCGGGCAACGAGCTGGACGGGCGCACGACCGCGCACAACCTCGGCATGGCGCGCATGGTCAGCGACAAGAAGGACAGCATCGGTGCCGTCCTGTCGCGCCGCCCCGAAATGATGCGGGACGACGCGGTGAAACTGGTGGGCTTCCGTCCCGTGGATCGCTCGGTCAAGCTGATCGCCGGTTCGCATTTCATCGCCAAGGGCGACGAGGCCAATATGGCCAACGATCAGGGCTGGATGACGTCGGTCGCTTTCTCGCCCAGCCTGGGCCATTCCATCGGGCTTGGCTTCATCAAATCCGGCGACAGCCGCATGGGCGAGATCGTCCGCGCCGTCAGCCCCGTCCACGACACCGAGATGGAGGTCGAGATCGTCTCGGCCCATTTCATCGACCCCGAAGGAGAGCGTCTGCGTGCCTGATTTCACCCTCACCGCCGCCCCGCCCCTGGCCGGGTATGAGCGCAGCTTTGGCGATATCCGGCTAAGCGCGCCCAAGGATCTGGCCATCGTCTCCATCGCGCTGCCACTGGGCGGCGAGGACGCGGCGAAAAAGGCGATCAAGACCGCCTTCGGCATCCCTTTGCCCGAGGTCGGCCTGTCGGACGTGGCCAAGGACAAGTCTACGGCGATCATGCGCCTCGGCGCAGATCAGGCCTTTGTTCTGTTCCCGCACGCCACGCCCGACGCCGAGCCGCATATCGCGTCGAAGCTGAAGGGCGCGGCCTACACCACCGACCAGACCGATGCGTGGTGCGCGCTCGAGATCAGCGGCCCCGGCGCGCGCCGCGCGCTCGAGCGGATTTGCCCGATCGACCTGCATCCGGACGCGTTCAAGGTAAATGCCATCGCCCGCACGATCATGGAGCATATGGGCGCCATCGTCGCGCGCACGGGCGACGAGACCTACCTGCTCCTCTCGGCCAGCTCCTCGGCCAAGTCCTTTGCACATGCGGTCGAAGTTTCGGCCAAGAACGTGAGTTAAGCCGGGCGCGCGGGTCTTGCTCTTGATTTCGCCCGCATTCGCGCGCAGCGTCGAGCAAAAGATTGAGGCCCGCCATGACCCTCTGGACCGATGACGCGAACCCCGGCCGCCCCTATTGGTGGGACGGCCTTGCATGGGTTGCGCCCGAGGGCGATCTGCCCGACGCCTGCGATCTGCTCATCATCGGCGGCGGCTATACCGGCCTTTCGGCGGCCCTTGCCGCGCATGACTGCGGCGCGCGCGTTGCGGTCGTCGATGCGCTTGACCCCGGAAAGGGCGCCTCGACGCGCAATGGCGGCATGTTCGGCGCGCATCCCCGCCTCGGATGGTCCACGCTGGACAAGCAGTTTGGCGCCGAGGTGGCGGATGCGCTTTTTGACGAAGCCTCGACGGCGCTTGACTGGGCCAGGGATCTGATCGAGCGCCAAGGGATCAATTGCGATTTGCAGCAGACGGGCCGCATCCAACTGGCATGGACCGCCAGGCACTTTGAGGGCCAGAAGGCGCTGGCGCAAACGCTGGCCGAGAAATCCCGCGTCCGCGCGCACATCGTCCCGCGCGAGCGCCTGAGCGATGAAATCGCGACCGAGCGCTATTTCGGCGGCATCGTTTTTGGCGAGCATTGCGGTATCCAGCCCGCCAAGTTCCACCAGGGGCTGATGCGCGCCGTGCAGGCGCGCGGCATTCCGGTGATCGCCCATTGCCCGGTCACGGCGCTGGAGCGGACGGGCGCCACCTTTGCCGCCACCACGCCGCAGGGGCGTATCAGGGCGCAAAAGGTGCTTTTGGCCACGGGCGGCTACACCGCCGCGCCCTTCAACTGGCACGTCTCGCGCGTGTTCCCGCTGCCCAGCTACATCATCGCGACCGAGCCGCTGGCCGCGAACCTGATCGGACATCTTGCACCGGGCCGGCGCATGATGGTCGAGACCCGCGCGCGGCATAGCTATTTTCGGATCTCGCCCGATGGCACGCGCATTCTCTTCGGCGGGCGCGCCTCTATGGTAAATGTCGCGCCTGACACCGCCGCGCGCCGTCTGCGGGATACGATGTGTGAGGTCTGGCCCGAGCTGAAAGGCACGCGCATCAGCCATTCCTGGCGCGGCAATACCGGCTACAGCTTCACCCATATGCCCCATGTGGGCGAGGATCGCGGGCTGCATCACGCGATGGGGTATTCCGGCTCGGGCACCGTCATGGCGCCGTGGCTGGGGGCCAAGGCCGCATACCGCGCCATGGGCGATTCGCGGGGCGAGACGGGCTACGCCGCGACGCGGCTCACCCGGCACTGGATGCACCCCGGCAGCCGCCCGCATTTCCTGCACGCGGCGAATGCGTGGTATCGCACGGCCGTCGACTGGTCTGAAAACCGGCAGTCACGCTAGGGGCAAGGCTGGAGCGGGCGACGGGAATCGAACCCGTATCATCAGCTTGGAAGGCTGAGGTCTTACCATTACACAACGCCCGCTCAGCGGCGCCTGATTACCGCGCCACGCGCCGCGAAGCAAGATGGCGCCGCGTCCGCCCCGCGAAAAAATGCGCGCGCTCAATACCGACGGCGCAGCGCCTCGGGATCGGCCCCGCCGAGGTAGCGCAGCAATAGCGACAGATTGCGCGCGCCCCGTCGCAGCCAGCCATCGCGCAGGTATCGTCCTGCACCCGTGCGGATCGTGAATGGCATCTGCCGCAGCCTCCGCCCCAGCGCGCGCGCCATCGCCACATCCTCCATCAAGGGAATGTCGGGGTAGCCGCCCACGGCGTCATAGTCGCTGCGCGCGATCAGCAGGCCTTGGTCGCCGTAAGGCAGCGCAAAGAGACGCGCGCGCAGATTTGCCCAGCCCGCGACGATCCGCGCCGATAGCCCGCCCGCGTCGAAGGCAAGCCGCGCATAGCCGGGCCGCCCATCCGCCATCTGCGCCAAGACCGCCTCGCTCCAACCGCGCGGCAGCTGGCTGTCCGCATGCAGAAACATCAGCCAATCGCCTCCGGCAGATGCAGCCCCCCGGGCCAGCTGTCCCCCGCGCGTGGGCGGGCCAGTCACCCAAAGCGCACCGACCTCCTCGGCGATCTCGGCGGTGGCATCGCTTGATCCGCCATCGGACAGGATCAGCTCACGGATGAGTCCCGCCTCGACCCCCTCCATCAGCCCCGGCAAGAGGCGCGGCAGCTCGGCCTCCGAATTCAGAACCGGCACGATGATCGACACTCTCGCCCGCATGAAGCCCCCTGTAATGCGCCTGCGTCTTTCCTATATGGAGGTCAGGCAAGCGGCACGAGAGGTAGCAGCGATGAGATCCATTCACCAGATCACCGGCACGGATGCCACGCAGTTCCTGCAGGGCCTCATCACCAATGATGTGCTGAAGGCGGCCCAAGGTCCGGTCTATGCAGCCATCCTGACGCCGCAGGGCAAGTATCTGGCGGATTTCTTCGTGCTGGAACATGAGGGCGCGCTTCATCTGGATGTCGATGCGGACATCGCGCCGTCCCTTATTCAGCGCCTGTCGATGTATCGCCTTCGCTCGGACGTTCAGATCACCGAAACCGTGTTGCAGGTCGCGCGCGGCACCGGCCCCGCCCCCGAGGGCGCGCTGCCCGATCCGCGCCATCCGGCGCTGGGCTGGCGCCTCTACGGCGCCGAGGACGGCGATGACGGCACCGATTGGGATGCGGTCCGCGTGGCGCATTGCATCCCCCAGACGGGGATCGAACTGACCGGCGATACCTTCATCCTCGAAGCCGGGTTCGAGCGGCTGAACGGCGTCGATTTTCGCAAGGGGTGCTACGTAGGCCAGGAGGTAACCGCGCGGATGAAGCACAAAACCGAGCTGCGCAAGGGCCTCGCCACGGTGGGTGTTTCTGGTGGCGCCCCGGTCGGCACGCCCATCACGTCTGGCGACAAGACCGTTGGCACGCTTTTCACCCAAGCGAACGGCAAGGCGATTGCGCATCTGCGCTTTGATCGCGCGACCGGCCCGCTTGAGGCCGCGGGCGCGCACGTGACTTACCCGGCCTAACCCGTAGGATCAGTCGGGCAGAGGACGGCTTGCGCCGATTTTCGATGGGATCGCAATCCGCCACTTTTCGCATCAGACGCTATCCGCAGCCTTCGTGCGTTGTGACCAAGGCGGCGTTTGTTCGGGTTGCGAACCTGGGTGAACCGTCACCATTGAAAAGCGTGCCTCGAATGAGGTGTCGCGATGGAAACGGCATTGGCTGCCGGCTCACCGCGCCTGCCCAAGACCTTCACAAGGCAATGGGCAGACTTCGACAACGCGCCGACAGCTCTACATTCTGACGCCTTACGTGCTTTCGGGGCAGGCTGCAGGCCGGTTGCGGGCCTCGAGCTGGAAATGTGAGTAGCAGCCAGCTCCATCAAACCTATCGGCGAGGTACATTTTCGAGAAACGCACGCGCCGTTGCAGGTTCGCCGTAGAGGCCCGAGGCCGCAGGAAGGTCTTCATGAAGATACGGGCCACCTGGCTTACGTCATCCGTCGCGCGGATCCGGCTCATCATCTCGCCATACTCGGTCTTCAGCTCGTAATGCAGGTAGCCGTAATTCGCCTGGAAGCTCTCTTGGCCGCCGACGCGCGCGGCGTAGCTGCGAAAGCGACTCTTGCGGGGGCCGCACCACTGGGAATAGCCGTAGCAGCCGCCATCAATTTCGGCGAGCATGCGAAAATTTCCGGACTCATGTGCAAGGTTGCCGGTAATTCCTGCCGCCTGGCTGCGCGTCAGTCCAAAATCCCGTTGCAGATTCGCGATCAGCTGTTCGGGAATGGTAATTGGCTCGGCTTGCGTCTCGGGCGCCTCTTTGGAGGCGACAGGTTTCGGATCCGAATTGGGAAGCTTTGATCCGCGATCTGCGAATGCGGGTGGGGCAAGGGCGATAAGAAGGGCGGTGGTTGCCGCGACGAAATTTTTCATAGGAACTCACATCTGCTGCAGGTTTGCGCGCACAGTCGATGAGGGCGCTGAAGGCAGCCCAATTTCACGCTGCGACGCAGAAAGATACCTTTTGCGCCCTGGCAAGCCTAAAACGGCGGTTTTCTGCCCACCTTCCGCTCGGGATCAAAACCCCGATACAGGCGCGCCATTCGCGTCGGCAGCCGCCGCGTTGCGACATCAGTAAGCAGCGGGAGCGAGAAGAGGCAAGTATTTTTCTTACGACAGATCAAAGAGATAGCCCGGCCGATCGAACTGGCTGCTATGTCGGTAATCCTCGATCAGAAAACTTGCCGCCCTTGCCGATCAGATAGCGCGGAAGGGGCGAAGATGAAGGCCCGGGCGCCGCCGTGGAGGAGGGGCCAAGATCGTCGCACAAAGGTCGGGTCTGCGAATCGCTACCTGACACTTTTGCAGGCCACTGCCGCCCGCGACCGAATTTCTGTGGATCGAAACCGAGGTATGAAGTGCGGTCACACGATCCTTGTCGCACCCGATGAGCAAGTATTCCGGCAGGGCGAAAAACCGTGGCAGCGGGCCGCTCTCGTCCGCTCGCCAAGAGATTCGACCTTGGTCAAAGCCCTTGAATGGTTCACCATGATCGGCAGGCAATACCATACTCCGCTACAGGATCGTCCCATGACCTCCACTCAGCTCGGCCGGGCCGCCAGTTTTTGCGAGACCTATGATTTGCAGGTTCCTATCCTGATGGCGCCGATGGCGGGTGCCTGTCCGTCGTCCTTGGCGATCGCCGTGGCAAATGGCGGCGGGATGGGGGCCTGTGGGTGCCTGTTGATGCAACCGGATGGCATAGCGGACTGGGCGCGGCAAATGCGGACCGGATCGAATGGCGCCTTCATGCTCAACATCTGGATCCCGGACCCCGATCCTCTGCGCGATCCCGCCCATGAGGAAAAGCTGCGCGCGTTTCTCGGCCAATGGGGGCCGGAGGTTGCGCCCGAGGATGCCGAAGGGGCCATGCCGGACTTCGATGCGCAATGCGACGCGATGCTGGCTGCGGGGCCGCACGTCATTTCGTCCATCATGGGGGTCTTTCCGCCGTCCTTCGTCGCGCGGATGAAGGAGCGCGGGATCAAGTGGTTCGCCACTGCCACGACCGTCACCGAGGCCCTGGCAGCCGAGGCGGCGGGCGCGGATGTGATCGTTGCGCAGGGCATGGAGGCCGGCGGGCATCGCGGAGCGTTCCAGGCGGATGACGCGGCGCGGTCTCTGGTGGGTCTCTTCGCGCTGGTTCCCGCGGTTGTCGATGCCGTGCGGGTGCCCGTGGTGGCAACGGGCGGAATCGCGGACGCGCGCGGGGTCGCGGCGGCCTTGGTGCTGGGCGCGTCGGCGGTGCAGATCGGAACGGGCCTCCTGCGCGCGCCCGAGGCCGACATTTCGCCGATATGGGCCGACGCCATCGGACAGGCCCTGCCCGAAGGGACGGTGGCGACACGCGCATTTACAGGACGGTTGGGGCGGAGCATCCGCACGCTCTATACCGACGCCGCAGAAGACGGACCGACACCCGCGCCTTATCCCATCCAGCGCAACATCACCAAGCCGATGCGGACAAATGCGACGGAGATCGCCACGACGCAGGCATGGGCGGGACAGTCCGCAGGGCTGGCACGCGCCGAGCCTGCCGCACGCCTGATCAAGGAGCTATGGAGCGACGCACAAGGCCTGTTACCGGCCTGAGGGACACCCTCGAACCTCTGCCAAAGGGCCATTGCGCGGCCTGCGGCGCCGTGACCCTCCCTAGCTGAACGCGATCTTGCCTGCCGAACTGGTGTTGAGGTCAGACAGAGTTGGTCTGGATCCTTCGCCGCAACGAAGCGGCCCGACGTCGCGCTTGGGCGTCGAGAACATCCTTGGAAATTCAGCCGGATCTGGCGTGCAGCCCACACCAATCCGCGATGAAGAGCGCCATCACCTTGGTCACTTTCCTAAGAGACTCCAAATCCACGCGTTCGTCAAAGCCGTGGACATGCTCTGCATTAGGGCCATAGACGAGCGCGGGCATGTCGCCGTAAAGACCAAAAAAGCGGGCATCGGTGGTCGCAGTCGAGGCAACCTCGTTCAGATCTTCACCCGAGACCGTGCGATGCGCCCGGGCCAGAGCTGTCACCGGGACGTCCGCATCTGCCAACACATAGCCCTCGGCCTCGAACCCGTTGAAGATCACCTCCGGAGGGTTGTCCGCGAGAAAAGGAATGTCGCGTGCGGCCTGTGCGACGATGCAGGCGATCTCTGACTTGGCCTTGTTCAAATCCTGACCCGGCAATATGGAGATGCGCGCGTCGAATGCGCACCATGCGGGAACGGACGACGCCCAGTCACCGCCCTCGATCTTGCCGATGTTCAGGTTAATGGGATGCGCCACGCCATTGTAATGCGGGTCCTGCGACTTGGCATCGTTCCAGTTTGCCTCCAAAGTGCCCAGCGCTTCTATCACCTTGTAGGCGGCCATGATCGCATTCGCCCCTTCACCGGCCTGAGCGACATGAACAGGCAGACCCTGAAGTTCGATCCTGAACCAGATGACACCGATTTGTGCCCGGATGAGGCATTCGTGCAGCGGCTCGGGGATCAGCACGGCGTCGGCGCGGTATCCCTTGGCAAAGCAGGCCAGCGCGCCGTTGCCGGTGCATTCTTCCTCGATCACGCTTTGCACGATGACATCGGCAGCGGGCCTGAACCCGGCCCGATCTATCGCGTCGAGCGCGGCCAGACAGGCAATCAGCCCAGCCTTCATGTCGCCGGCACCGCGCCCGTATAGCCATCCATCCGCAAGATGCGGCTGAAAGGCCGGACGTGTCCACATGGCGGCAGGTCCGGGCGGCACGACGTCGATATGACCGTTCAGGATCAGCGATCGGCCCTCGGGGCGCCGCGCGCGATGGGTGCCGACGACATTCCAGGCGTTGTCGTAACTGACGTGGACCGGCGAAAACCCTGGCAAATGCCGAATTGCCTCCAGGTCAATCCGAAAACGGTCGACGTCCCATCCCCGGGCGCGCATCTGTGAAGCCATGAAATCCTGCGCGGTCGCCTCGTGACCTCGGGTCGAGGGAAAGCGCACCAGATCCGCCGTCAGATTGACCTGTGCGTCAAAGCCTGCGTCGACCGCGCTTGAAAGCGTTTGATGGAGTTTATTCTCCATGGGCATCCCCAGCTGGCAGATGGACGTCAATGAAGTCTAGAATTAGATCTTGGACTTCCTTGTCCGCGCTCAACCAATGCTTGTCTCCAAGGTGGTCCGGCTCTGAATAAACGCGGGACACTTGTGTTTCGCCCTCCATGAACGCGCCGCAGTCGCCGCTGAGCACCGGAAGGCGAAACCACGGGTCCTCCTCTCCCACCAGGGCCAAAGCGGGCTGGCCCTTGGGCGCGTTCAGGCCACGATATTCCGGCCATCCGGCATGGCAGGTCCAGCCCTCGATAACGCGCATCGCTGCATCCGGGGCCGCCATTGTCGCAACGGTGATGCCGCCCTCTGAATGGCCCATGAGAACGATCGGAACGTCCCTCAACTCATCTTTTTCGCGCAGCTGGGCCAATGCGTACTGCATTTCTTGCTGTCGCCACCGCAGTACCCCGCGGTGCAACCCGCCCCGTTGCTGCGCCGCATTGCAACTGACGGGTTTGTCCTGACGCGCAAAGCTGTCGGGGGCGACGACAAGATGGCCTGCGTCCGCCAGGAACCGCGCTGTGACAGTGGTGATACGGCTCAACCCATCGCAGCCATGGGCATAAAGGACGACCGCGCGCGGGGGCTCGCCCTCGTCCAGCGCCTCGATGGACGTCGCATTCACTGTGCCCGGCAGCCAGACCTGCGCCGCCTCCCATGTGCGCGCAACCTCAGTGTCGTTGGCGTGCACGACACCCGCGCCGAGACAGAAAAGTGCGGCACATAAGACCGCCTTCACGCCACCGCCTCCATCAATGCACGGCTGTAGGGATGCGACGGCGTGCCGTAGAAATCCTCGGCGGGGGCGGCCTCGACGATCTCCCCCTTGAGCATCACGGCAATCCTGTCCGACACATAGCGCGTCGCGGCCAGATCGTGGCTGATGAAGAGCGCGGCAAAGCCGTGATCGGCCTGCAGATCGCGGATGAGGTTGAGCACCTGGGTCTGCACCGACACGTCGAGCGCGCTCACCGCCTCGTCAAAGAGGATGAAGCGCGGCTCGGTGATGAGGGCGCGGGCGATAGCCACGCGCTGCCGCTGACCTCCCGACAGCTGGCCGGGGTAACGCTCGGCAAAATCGGCGCTCAGCCCGACCTGGTCGAGCATACGCGCCACCGCCGTCTGACGATCGCCAGCAGGCGCGCCCAGAACGCGCAAGGGCTCGCCCACCGAGGCGCCGCAGCGCAGGCGCGGGTTCAGCGCCCATTCGGGATGTTGCAGCACGACCGAGAGCTGACCGCGCCGCTGGCGCAGCCTGCCGAACGCCTCGCCCTGCATCCGCATCTCGCCGGTGGTGGGTTGCAACAGGCCGAGGCAGACGCGCCCCAGAGTCGTCTTGCCCGAACCGGACTCGCCCACGAGGCCCAGTGTCTCGCCCTCTGCGATCTCCACCGATACATCGCGCACTGCCTCGACGACGTCGCCGCCTATCAAGCGGCGGCGAAACGTGACACCGACCTTGTCGAGCGTGATAACGGCACTCATCGCGGGGCCTCCGTGCTGATGGGCGCATCCGCCAGAACATCCTCGGCAAAATGGCAGGTGACCTGACGGCCGGCGACCTCGCGCGGCTCGGGGCGCTGCGCACGGCATCTATCTTGGGCATAGGCACAGCGCGGGGCGAAGGCGCAGGCCTCGCACCGCCCGGCAAGGGTGGGCGGCGTGCCGGGAATCGGCTCCAGCCGCTCGCCCGGACGCTCGCTTCCCGATGCCGCAGCGAGAAGGGCGCGGGTATAGGGATGCGCCGGACGCTGCAGTACCTCGGCGCTTGCACCGATCTCGACGACGCGGCCGCCATACATCACCGCGACACGGCCCGCATGGCGGGCCATCAGGCGCAGATCGTGGCTGAGCACCAGAAGGCTTGCGCCGGTCTCGTCGCGCAGGCGTGCCAATGTCGCCATTACCTTTTCGCGGATCGAGGCGTCCAGCGACGCCGTCGGCTCGTCCGCGATCAACAGCTGTGGACCGCGCGCGATCGCAATCGCGATCACCACACGCTGCGCCATTCCGCCGGACAACTCGTGAGGATAGGCGCGCATCACGCGGGCGGGATCCGACAACTCGGCACGCTTCAGTAGCGCGGTGATCTCGGCGTCGCTGGCACGGCCCGGCATGGCGCGCGCCACTTGCCGGCCAACCCGCATCGTTGGATCGAGCGCCGTCATGGGGTTCTGAAAGACAAAGCCCAGCTTGTCACGGCGCAAGCCGCGCAATGTCTCGGCATCGATGGCAAAGACATCGGTGCCGTCCACTTCGATCCTGCCCGCTTCATGCTTGGCCTCGCCCGGCAGGACACGGCCAAAGGACATGCCCAGCGTCGACTTGCCCGATCCGCTTTCACCGACCACGGCCAGCGTCTCGCCCGCGCGCACGGCAAGGTCCGCGCCATCAAGCGCCCGCAAGCTGCCCTTGGTCGTGCGGTAGGAGACGACAACATCCTCGGCCTTGGCGATATTGCTCATGTCAGCGCCCTGCCTTTCAGCGGCTCCAGCATGTCGCGCACCGCGTCACCGACGAGGTTGACCGACATGATCGCCAGCGACAGCACCGCGCCCGAAGACAGCACCATCCAGGGCGCGATGGTCAGATAGGCGCTGCCCTGCCGCAAAAGCGAGCCGAGCGAGGCCTCGGGCGGCTGCACGCCGAGGCCCAGAAAGCTGAGCGCGCTTTCGATGATCATCCCGATCGAGAGGGCGTAAGTCAGCTGCACCATGACCGCGCCCATGACGTTGGGCAGTATGTGCACCGCGAGGATCCGAACCCAGGACGCGCCCGCCACCCGCGCCGCGATGACAAATCCGCGTCCCGCCACGCTGAGCGTGACGGAGCGTACGACGCGTATAAGCAGCGGCAAGGTGGCGATCGAGATGACCGATATGGCTGAAAATTGCCCCGGTCCGAGAACAGCGGCGACCAGCAGACCGACCAACAGCGCGGGAAAGGCGAAAAGGATGTCAGCGCCCCGTGCCACCGCAATATCGATGCCGCGGCCGAAATACCCCGCCGCCATGCCCAGCGCCGTGCCGATCACCGCAGAGATCAGGACCGCGATGGCGGACAGCAGAAAGGTCGCGCGAATACCCTGCACGACGCGCGGAAGGAAAGACCGGCCGAGCTCGTCCGTGCCGAAGGGAAAAGCCAGCGATGGCGGCCCCAGGCGCGGCCCGGCCGCGATGCGGGTGGGATCGCCCAGAGGCAGCCATTGCCCGAAGATACCGAGGAAGATCAGCAGACCCAACACCGCCAGCCCGAAGGCCGACAGGACATCGGCGCGCCAGATGCGCCCCAGCCAGCCCAGTGCCGCCCGCATCAATCCGCCCCCACGCGCGGGTCGATCACCGCATAGAGGAAATCCGCCAGCATGTTGATTGCGACAAAGGCCGTGGCCGCCAACAGCACGCCCGCTTGTACAATCGCATAATCGCGGTTCAGGAGACCGTTGAAGATGTAGAGCCCGAAGCCCGGTACCGAAAAGAGCACCTCGACCACCACGGCCCCGCCCAGAAGGAAGCCGAAATAGGTGGTCACGACAGTCACCACCGGAATGGCCGCGTTGCGCAGAATGTGCAGCCGCACGATATCGCGCGGTCGCTCGCCCCGCGCGACCGCGGCGGTGATATAGCCTTCGGTCATCACCCGCAGAACCGCGTCACGCGTCGTGCGCAAGACCAGCGCTATCCCGAAAAGCGACAGAGTCAGAGCGGGCAAGAGCATTGTTTGCATGTTGCCCACCGGGTCCTCGCCAAACGGCACGTAGCCGCCGACGCGGAACCACAAAGACCAGACCGAAAAGACGAAAATCAGGACGCTGCCCAGCACGAAGTCGGGCACGCTCGCGCCAAGTGCGCCGACCAGTCGCGCAAAGTCGACGCCGCGCCGCCCGCCCTGCCGGATGCCCGACCAGACGCCCAAGGGCAGGCCGATCGACAGCGCCAGCCCCAGCGCGATCATCGCCAGCTCGAGCGTGACGGGTGCGCGGCGGATAAACTCATCAAGGACCGGCTGGCGCGTGACCATCGACACGCCGAAATCGCCCTGCAGAAGGGCAGCGAGCCAGCGCAGGTATTGTACCACCAAGGGCTGATCCAGCCCGTATTGCTGGCTGATCGCCTCGCGCGCGGCGGGCGTGACGAATGGGCCCAGCAGGATGTCGGCATAGCCGCCGGGGATCATCCTCAGCGACAAAAACACCAGGACCGAAACCCCCAAAAGCGTCACGATCATCGCCGCGAGGCGCGGCAAGAGGTAGAGAAAAAGGCGCATTGGCGCTCCGGACGATCAGCGGCGGCGGCCTATAAGGACCGCCGTCGCGGATACGTTACTTGGGATCGAATTCGGCGATGAACTGGTACGTGTTGGCCGATCCCGACCGCTCGGCCAGGGTCACGTCCACCTGATCCTCGCGGTAGGCGAGGTAATCGGACTTGCCGACGAGGGCGAGGATGTTGGCGCCGTCGTCTATCATCGCGCAGATCTCGGTCAGCTTGGCGTCACGCTCGGCCCCGTCCTGCATCGCGCCCACATCGTCCAGCGCTTGCGACAGCTCGGGGACATTTTCGTGAAACACGGCATTCCAGACGGCGAATTCAGGGTTCCACCACTTGATGACCATGCCGGGGTCCGTATAGCCCGCCAGCCACGACGCGGAGAAATCGAAATCACCATCGGTGAAGACCTTTTGCAGGTATTCCGCCGTCGGCACCTGATTGAGCGAGACGTCGAAGCCCGCCTCGCCGAGGCTTTGCTGCACGACCTGTCCGATGCGCCCCAGAACAGGGTTGGCCGAGCTGAGCGTCAGCGCGATCTCGGGCGAAGTGTTGCCCGCTTCCTCCAAGAGGCCGCGCGCTTTTTCCAGGCGTTCATCACGCGGCATCGCGTAGGTGTCCAGATTGCGGCACGCGTCCTTGCCGAAGGCGGCGGGCACGGGATAATCGGGCGACGATGTGCCGGCGAAGACGAAGTCATTGATCGCATCGCGGTCCAGCGCGAGGTTCATTGCCTGGCGGACCCGTTTGTCATGGAAGGGTGAAGCCTCGTCCAGCGCGTTGACGTCGAGGCGGTAGTAGTTCGTCGTCTGCTGCACGTCGATGGCAACATTTCCCGCACTGCTCAGCATCTGCTGCGCGTCGGGATTTTCGAAGGTGGTAAAATCGATGCGCCCGTCGCGCAGCGCCGCGATACGCGCGCTCTCGTCCGGGATGATCGGGACCTCCAGCGTATCGGCCAGCGGATAGCCCTCGCGCCAGTAATGCGGATTGCGGGCCAGGGTCCAACTTTCGTCCTGCTTGTGCTCTTCAACCATGAACGGGCCCGAGCCCAGCATTTGCGAGGTCGGATCGAAGCTGCCATCCTCCAGCTCTTTCATCGGCAGGATCGCCGCCGTGATATGCGCCAGCGCGGGCAGGAAACTGGCCTGTGGGCTGGCCAATTCGATTTCGATCACGCGATCGTCCGTGGCCTCCATGCGGGCGATGTCGCCCAGCTGCGGCGACCAGTAGCTGGCCGTTTCGGGGTTCTTGATCCGCTCGAGGCTACCGATGACATCATCGCTCGTGACCGCCCGTCCGTTGGAAAAGGCCGCGCCGTCGCGAAGGGTCAGCGTGTAGGTTGTGGGCGACGTCTGCTCCCACTTTTCGGCAAGACCCGCGGCAAGACCCAGATCCGCATTGGTGGTCAGGAGAGTCTCGTACACCATCTGGTACATTTCCCAGGACGCCACGGTGCCCGCCACATGCACGTCAAAGCCGGTGATCTCGGCGGGCTTACCCCAGGTCATCACCGCATCCTGCGCAACGGCGCTGATCGGTGCGAAGGCCAGCAGCGCTGTTGCGCCCATAAGGCTAAGTGGTTTCATGTCGAACTCTCCCGTGTTGGTGCAGTCACTGCACTATTGCTCACCCGACGATTTGGTGATGATGTTATAGAGATCACATTATGTCAATTACGGTTATATCGCCGAACATTCGATAAGAGCTTGGTTCTATGAAGAATTACGTGCAGCATGACGCAACCGCCTTGGCCGCCTTGGTAAGCGACGGCGAGCTAGACCCCGCCGAACTTTTGGAAGCGGCTATCGAGCGCGCCGAGGCAACCAATCCTGCGATCAACGCTTTGTCGCAAAAACTCTACGATCACGGGCGTGCGGCGATCGCCGCCGGCCTGCCCGAGGGGCCATTTCGCGGCGTGCCCTTTTTGCTGAAAGATGCCTCGGGCGAGTTGGCAGGTCATGTCACGGCCAACGGCGCGCGCCTGTTGTCCAAGGGCGCACCCGCGGCCATCGATTCCCATCTGGTCGAACGTTACAAGGCGGCGGGCGTCGTCATCTTCGGCAAGACCACGACGCCGGAATTTTCGCTCGCCGCATCGACCGAGACGTCACTGACGGGGGCCACTTGCAATCCCTGGGACCGGGCGCGCAGCGCGGGCGGCTCTTCGGGCGGGGCCGCTGCCGCCGTGGCCGCGGGGATCGTGCCCGCAGCGCATGGCAGCGATGGCGGTGGCTCGATCCGCATTCCGGCCTCTTGTTGCGGCCTCTTCGGCCTCAAACCATCGCGCGCGCGCAATCCTTCCGGCCCGCTCGTCGGCGAGGGCTGGGGCAGCCTTTCGGTCTCGCACGTGCTGACGCGATCGGTGCGCGACAGCGCCGCGATGCTGGATGCGACCCAAGGCATGGCGCCGGGCGATCCCTATTGCGCGCCGCCGCGCGTGCGTCCCTACACCGAGGAGGCGCGCCGCGATCCGGGGCGGCTGAGGATCGGCTGGCACGTCGCCCCCATGAGTGGGGCGCCGGTGGACCTGCCTTGCCGAAAGGCGGCCGAGGATGCCGCGGACCTTCTTGCCTCGCTCGGCCATGACCTGGACGTGATCAGCCTGCCCGGTGAGGTAGAGCCGCTGCAAAAGGCGCTCTGGGTTCTGGTGGCCAGCAATGTTGCGCGCAGCCTGCACGCCGTCGGAGCGAAGCTGGACCGCAAGATAAAGCGCGCGGATGTCGACTCCGTAACCTGGAGCGCCATCAGCGATGCAAAGAACATGAGCGCCGAAGACTATGCGGAAGCGCTCTTTCAGATCCATGCTCAAACGCGCTCCATGGCCGATCTGCACAGCCGCTACGACGCAATCCTCAGCCCAACATTGGCCACGCTTCCGCCCCCGCTTGGCGTGCAGCGCACCGACACAGACGATATGGACGCTTACCGTGCCGCGCTGACCGGCTTTACGCCTTTCACGCAACTCTACAACATGACGGGCGCGCCCAGCATGTCCGTGCCGCTGGGCTGGCACCACCCCGAAAAATCACAGAGCGTGCTTCCCGTGGGTGTCATGATCTCGGCCGATTTCGGCCGCGAGGATATCCTCTTTCGGCTCGCCGGCCAGATCGAGGCGGAGCGACCTTGGTTCGATCGGCTGCCCGACCTCGCTGCCCGGAAAGAGTGCGCATGAGCCAGCCGTCACTTCAGGAGCGCCTCCGCGAGATGTATCCGACCCTGACCCGCGCGGAAAAGTCGGTGGCAAACTACATGCTCACGTATTTCGATCGTCTGGGGTTCGAGACCGCCGCCTCCATCGCCGAAAACGTCGGCGTCAGTCAAATGACGGTGGGCCGTTTCCTGCGGACTATAGGCTACAATGGATTGCCCGAGCTGAAATCGGATCTGCTCAGTCAGATGGAGGCGCCTCCGCTTATGGTGTCAGACAGGCTGAACCGCATTCGCGCTGAAGGCACTGACGATATCTGGCACAACTTCGACAAGGATGTAGCCGCTCTGCAAAGCGCCTATTCGTTGCGTGGCACCCCGGCCTGGAAGTCCGCAATTCGCGCCATCAGCACTGCGCAAAAGCTCCACGTGGCGGGCTTCCAGACGATTGCAGGTATCGCATCGGGCTTTGCGACGCGCCTTTCCTATCTCCGAGCCGATGTGCGGATCGAAGACGGCCGCGATGGCATTTTCGGGGATATCCTGGGAGATCAGGCCAGTACGCATTGCGTCGTACTTTTTGAGATGCGGCGCTACACGCAGGCCAGTCTCCACCTTGCCGCCGCCGCCGAAGAGGCCAAAATTCCCCTGATCATCGTCTGCGACACGCATTGCCTGTGGGCCCGCGACCATACGGACATGGTTTTTCCCCTGAACACGGAGTCGCACCTTTTTTGGGATTCGCATGTGCCTTACTCCTGCCTGAGCACTCTGCTGCTGAACGATCTCACTGCGCATCTGGGCGACAGTGTCTCGACAAGGCTGGATCGGCTGCGTGTTCTTCAAGATCGCTTTGGTGCGTTCCGTGATTGATCCGCAAAAATAGGCTTTTCCCGGCAAGCATCTTTGATCCGGCATGGCAGATATTAAAGTTTGGCGCAGGGAACAATCGGCCCGCCCCCTTTACATCGACCAGCATTTGCAGCCCGCAGGCGACTGTCATGACAGGCACCGCAGCCCGCCAACCCGACTGCTCTGACAGGCAAAAAGATCTGCTATGCCGTACTGTGCTTGGTTGGCGGGAGCCAAGCTGGATGGGCATCCTGCAATCGGTCGATGCCTGAACCGAGAATGCGGAAGCGTTGGGTTTTTGGGGGGTTTGACACTGAAGCCGCTTCATTGGCGGACCCTCGCTGACACTTTGAGACGCGCTGTCATCCGGCGATGGTCAAACACCGGCCGTATCTCAATCGCTGAGCACGACATCCGCTTTCACGTCGAGCCCATCCTCCACCGCATCGACCAGATATCGCGCGACATTGCGCCGCGAGACCAATCCGTTCCGCCAGCTTGCCGGATCGCGCAAGACCTTGAGATTGTCAGATCTCGGACCCTTGGTCAGGATGACCGGCCGTGCAATTGTCCAGTCGATGTCGCTTGCCATGATCATCGCCTCTTGCCGGTCCTTGTCGGCATAAGGTTTGCCAAAGATGGCCTTGTGACCGAGCGTCTCTGGCGAACTCATGGCACTTTTCGAACGTCCTGCGCCGAAACCCGTCACCGCGACCAATCGCGTTACGTCGCTGGCATTCATCGCGTCCAGAAGCACGCGGGTGGTATCGGAAAACAAAGTCTCTTCCTCCCAGAGCATCGCAAGCCGCTCCTTGATGCCCAAGGCGTAGATCACGGCACGGGTCCCTGCCACCGCGGCTGATACATCCTGAGCCGATCGCGCGTCCCCGGCGAAAGGCTCGATCAGATCGGTTTTCTCAATATCGCCTGCGCTGCGCGCGAACGCACGCACAGGCAATCCGCGATCAACAGCGTCATTCATGGCGAGTGCGCCAATTCCCGAGGTCGCACCCAATATGAGGATCGGTCTCAATTCAGCATATCCTCGTAAAGGCTGTGATACGCGCGATGGGTTGCTCGGTCGCCCTGCCGGATATTGATCCGGCGAAAGACTTCTTTCAAAGAATCCCAAGGACGGTCCACGTTTGGCGTGGCCGGACGCGGTCCGTCCATCACATGCGTTTGCATTGTCTTTCCCTGTTTATCGGAGCGGCTCATATCGATGTTCCTTCTCGAATGGTTGCGGGTCGGTGTCGGCGCTCACGGCGTCCGGGATGCGCCTGTAGGCCAATTGAGATAGCCCGCGGCTGCGAAAAGGCAGGTGTTTTTCAGCTTTCCGCATTAAGCCCAAGCAAGGCGCGGCGTGCCTCCTCCTTGATTGCATTGGGCAAAAAAGCGGGTGCAATGCCGATCATGACCGCCTCCTGAGGCGGGCGAAGCAGGCTGACTTCCACGGCAACCCGGAGCGGAGAACCGGCGCCAAGACGGGCGCAGTTTGATCCCACCGGTTGGCGATGCCCGCAAAACCCAAAGCTCGGCAGCGCATGCTTCGCTCAGCTGAAAAAAGCGGCTCCCCCCGGTCGATCCGATGTCAGCCATGCCTAGTCAGCGCCTAAGACTGCGCCACTGGGTCGAACCTCAGCAGCATTAGGTCTTCTGTCGTGCCGGGAATGGTCTCAACCGCTGGCGAAAACGGCGCCGCGCGCGTTCCGTGATCCAGATAGCCCAGCGCAGCCACAATGTGACCTGCGCGCTCGATCGACAGCGGTATTGCCTGCATCATCTACCGCGAACCGGAAAACCGGCGAGACACGGCCACCAATCTGCCGGTCAACGCGCTGTGGCCTCAAGGGGGTGACGGGCATTTGCCCGAGCATGACCTCGTATTCATCACCGAGCACCGTACATTTTCGAGTTTGTGGAGAGACAAGGCAGCCGCCCCAAGCGTGATGACCCTGCTTAGGAAAGTCACTCGCGACACTGTCGAGGAATGGTCACTGCCCTATCTCTGACCAGAAGTAATGCCCTTGTGATCACCAAGCAGCTTTGGTCAGCCGGATTGGGATCGCTGTGCAACGAAGGCGACGACGGTGTGGCGCGCCCGACGCCTCGGGCAGGGGCATGCAGCGCACAGGCAGGAGACAAACAGTGAAACGCATGCGGTTAGCCAAATCCGACTGGGGCAAAACACTTGTTTCCGGCATCATGGTCCGGTCATGACGAAGGCGGGAAAATTCCTTCTCGTCAGCGCTTTGCTGCATGTCATCGGCAGCGTTTTGACAGGGGCCACGCCGCTCGGACTGTTCCTGCTGTTCCCGGCGACGCTTTACACCGCATTTTATTTCGGTCTGCGCAGGGGGCTTGTGTGGGTGGCCTGGCTGGCGCTTCTTTGCATGTTGGGCGGGATGGCCGGAACGTTGCTGGAGCTGCTCAATCAATCGCCAATCGAAACTTGGCTATTATGGGCGATCATGGCCGCGGATCTTGGTGCGGCCGTTTTCCTGGTGCATTCGCTATGGACCGGCAAGAAATCATAGCTCCTCCTGCGGGCTGAAACGGCGAAATCAGCGATCTGGCCGCAATGCGGCGCTCAAGACCGTACCGATCCTTGCAATCTACCCAGCAATCCTTGCTGCAGGGTACGACAAGCTAAAAGACGATATCCCGCCGAAAACGGTCGATGCCGCAAGACGCGCTCAGATCACGCGGATCACGTCCTTGTCGATGGCCAGAACATAGCCCTGCCGCGCGATATTCTTGACCAGAAGCTCGCTGATCATCTGGTTGCCCAATGTGTCGCGCAATCGCTTGATCCGGGTCGCGCCGGCGGCCTCTTCACAGTCGCTGGCGTTGCGACCCGACACGATTGCCTCGATCTCGGCCCCGGTCAGGACATCGCCATCCATGCGTGCCTCGGCCAGCACCGACAGCGTCTCTAGCGCCGCATCGGTCAGCTTGAAACCCATGTTGTTCAGATAGACCGCCTTTTCCGCGCGGCTGATCAATAGCGAGCTCACTTGAATACCCGATCGCTCGATCTGCGCCATGCGTCGGTTGAGCAAGGTCAGCATCACCAGAAACGTGAGCGCAGCAATCAACAGCGCAGTGCTGAAGACCAAGAGGACGAAGATCACCATCCGGTAGCTCACCAGAGTCTCGCTGAACGCCGTGCCGGAAAGGGCGAGGATTTCCAGCAGCTTGATCTCGGCATCGCTGGTCAGCGCGTCGTTTTCGACGAATATCCGCTCGACCCGCGCGTTGAAGGCACCCGCGTCTGGCAGCGACAGAAACAGCAGCACGGCGGCCAGTGCCAGGATGCCCACGATTGCCGTCACGCCGAAGAGTACGACGCGGCTGCCGGACCGGCGCGCGTCGGCGGCCAGGATGATATCGCGGCTCATTGCTGGCGCACCGACAGCACCTTGAGCAAGGTCAGGCCCTGCGATGCCAGCTGTCCGCGCAGCTGCGCACGCGCCTGCGCCAGGTTGCACGGCCCGCCGATCTGCGCCGTGCCGTAGAACAGCTCGAGCGGGTTGTCGCGCTTGGCCTTGTATTCGGCGATGCAGGCGGCGCTGGCAGGGGCCGCGATCAGGGCCGCAAGGGCCAGGGGGAGGAGTGTTTTCATCATGACTTTGAGAATGGCGAAGCGTGCGCCGCTATACAATATCCCGCGATGCAGCCCGGTGATGTTATCCGATAACAGACCCGCGTTATTGCGAGGCGCGACGCGGGGGCGCGACGATCAGGGGCACCAACCCATCTGATCGAAAGGATCACGCCCATGGCACGCAAATTCATATCCCTCATAATCGCGGCCTCCATCGCCGTCACCGGCCTCACCGCCGCTCCGGCTCAGGCCAGCGAACGCGATCTGGCCCGCGCCCTGGCCGCCATCGCGGGTGTCGCCATCATCGGCGCCGCCATTCACGAGAACAAAAAGAGCAAACGGCGCGCCGCTCAGCGCCAGTATTATCAGTCGCAATATTACCAGCCCAAGCGCAAGCATTACGCCCAGCCCGGGCAACGCGCGCTCGATCGGGCCTATCGGCAAGGGGTTTCCGATCATCGCAACCTCGTGCGCGAGCGTCGCCACGAACGTCGGTCCGAGCGCCGCGCCCATCGCCGTGGTTATGACCAGGATCAATACAGCGCACGCCCCTACCGCCGCGGCTACTGATCCGCGCCACCATGCGCTTGGCAGGGCCCCCGCCGCGGGGCCCTTTCGCGTGGCGCACTGGTGTTTCGGCCTGCGACATGGTTTGACGCGCGCCATGAGCGGACCGGATTACTCCATCGAACTGGCGGCAGCGACCAGGGGCGCGCGGATCATCGCGGGCGTCGACGAGGTGGGGCGCGGACCGCTCGCCGGGCCGGTAACGGCGGCTGCCGTCGTGCTGGATCCCGAATGCATCCCCGAGGGCCTCAACGACTCCAAAAAGCTCAGCGAGAAGCGGCGCCTCGCCCTTTACGACCTTATCGTGGCCCATGCGGAGGTCAGCATCGCCCATGCCAGCGTCGAGGAGATCGACGCGCTGAACATTCTGCGCGCCTCGCATCTGGCAATGGAGCGCGCCATCGCCGGCCTGCCGCGCCGCCCCGACATGGCGCTCATCGACGGCAACATGATCCCACGCGGCCTCACCGTTCCGGCGCAGGCTGTGGTCAAGGGAGATGGCCTGTCGGTGTCCATCGCGGCGGCCTCAATCATGGCCAAAATACGGCGGGATTATGTCATGCGGGATTTAGCGCAACACTACCCCGGATATGGCTGGGAGACGAACGCCGGATATCCGTCCAAGAGCCACATCGAGGCGCTCCAAAATCTGGGTGTGACCCCACACCATAGACGTAGCTTCAAACCAGTGCACAATATCTTGTATCAAGATAAATAACTAACCTGCTGATTCAAAAAAGAAATTGACCGTGAATCGCCTTTGACTCATCCTTGTCCACAAGCAGACAGAGCGCAAAAACGCGCCGGGACAGAGGCAAGACATGACAAAGATGACCAAGATAGAGGGCGCGCCTGCGCTGCCTCTCAACACCATAATGCCGGGCGACTGCATCGAGATGATGAATGCGCTGCCGGAAAATTCGGTCGACCTGATCTTTGCCGACCCGCCGTATAATCTGCAGCTGCGCGGCGATCTGCATCGCCCCGATAACAGCCAGGTCGACGCGGTAGATGATGCCTGGGACCAGTTCGACAGCTTTGCCGTTTATGACAAGTTCACCCGCGAATGGCTGGCCGCCGCGCGCCGCCTGCTGAAGCCGAATGGCGCGATCTGGGTCATCGGCAGCTATCACAACATCTTCCGCGTCGGTGCGGCGCTGCAGGATGCGGGCTACTGGATCCTCAACGATGTGGTTTGGCGCAAGTCCAACCCGATGCCGAATTTCCGTGGCAAGCGGCTGACAAACGCCCATGAGACGATGATCTGGGCCTCGAAATCCGAGGGCGCGAAATACACCTTCAATTACGAGGCGCTGAAATCGCTCAATGACGGCGTGCAGATGCGCAGCGACTGGGTGCTGCCGATCTGCACGGGGCACGAGCGGCTGAAAGACGAGGCAGGCGATAAGGCCCACCCGACGCAAAAGCCGCAGAGCCTGCTGCACCGCGTCCTCGTGGGCAGTACCAATCCGGGCGATGTCGTGCTGGACCCGTTTTTCGGCACCGGCACCACCGGCGCCGTCGCCAAGATGCTGGGCCGCGACTATATCGGCATCGAGCGCGACGAAGGCTACCGCAAGGTCGCCGAAAAGCGCCTCAAGGGCATCCGCAAATTTGACCGTGAGGCGCTGCAGGTCAGCACCTCCAAACGCGCCGAGCCGCGCGTGCCCTTCGGCCAGTTGGTCGAGCGTGGCATGCTGCGCCCTGGCGAGGAGCTCTATTCGCTCAACCAGCGCCACAAGGCCAAGGTGCGCGCCGATGGCACGCTGATCGGCGACGATATCAAGGGCTCGATTCACCAGGTCGGCGCCCATCTGGAGGGCGCGCCCAGCTGCAATGGCTGGACCTACTGGCACTTCAAGAAGGACGGCAAGCGCGTGCCCATCGACCTTCTGCGCCAGCAGATCCGCGCCGAGATGGCCGAGCGCCCGAACTAAGAGTTTCCCGAGACAAGCAAGAACACCGCCGGTGCCTGTGGTCTGACGCTAGGCACCACCTCAACTGCGCCCTGCCGCTTGTCGGTGGGGCGTTTTTTCGTGCGCAGGCTGCGCGGCTTGAGGGGTAGGAATTTGAGTATTTTTACCAAGATGAAGACCCGAAGGCCCAACTTCATCTTGGCAAAAATACTCAGGCCACCTCGATCATCTTCAGAGTGCCCAAGCCGCCTTCAGCCCGTCCAGCACCGCTTCTTCGGCCGTGCGTGGGGCCATGCAGTCACCAATACCTATAAGTTTGCCGTCGTAGCCGTCGAGGGGGCCGAGAAGGGCATCGTTGCTGGCCGTGCCTTGCGCCAGAACCAGCGTGTCGGTCTCCTCGACCAGCATCGCCTCGCCGTTGGCGGCGTTGATGAAATAGGCCGTATCTTCGTCCGCGCCGTAAAGCTGTGCGTAAGAGATGATCTCGACCCCCAACTTCTGAACACGGCCGACCATGCTGTCACGCACATAGCTTTGCAGCATCTCACCCGCATGGGTGCCGTTGACGCAAAGGCGTACGCGGCGTCCGGCGGTCGCCAAAAGCTCGGCGACCCCGAGACCCACCCAATCGGCGCGCCAGTCGGCGATGGTCACGCTGCCGCCCACATTCGCATGGCTGCGCAGCACATCCCAAGCGGTGACGATATGGGCACCTTCGCTGAATTCCATGCCCTGCGGTCGGCGTGCGGTGCCGCCGGTGGCGATGATCACGGCACCCGGTCCGGCGGTGCGCACGGCATCGGCGGTGATCTCGCTGTTCAGATGCACCGTCACGCCCGCGCGCTCCATCTCGCCGGTCAGGTTGGTGACGATCCCGCCGAATTCGGCCCGGCCGGGCAGCATCTGCGCCAGCAGGGTCTGACCGCCCAGTTGCGCGGCTGCCTCGTGCAGCTCCACCTCATGGCCCAGCGCCGCCGCCGTCGCGGCCGCCTTCATGCCGGCGGGGCCGCCACCGACCACCATCACCTTGAGGGACGCTTCCGTGTGGCGCGGCGCGCCATATCGCAGCTCGCGCCCCGTTTCGGGATACTGGATGCAGGAGATCGGCACGCCCTTGTGGAAATGTCCGATGCAGGCCTGATTGCAGCCGATGCAGGCGCGGATCTCATCGGCGCGGCCCGCCTCGGCCTTGGCGGGCATCATTGGATCGCAGATGAGCGCGCGGGTCATCCCGCACATATCGGCCTGCCCGGAGGCGATGATGCCTTCCGCCTCCTGCGGCTGGTTGATGCGGCCCGCGACCATGACAGGGATGGGTGTGACCTGCTTTGCTGCATGGGCGAAGGGCGCGAGATAGCCGGTATCCTGGAACATCGGGGGCACAATGTGGATCGCGCCTCCGAGGCTGGCCGAGGTGCCGGCGATGACGCTCACATAGTCGAGCGAGGGCGCCAGCGCGCGGATCACCTCCAGGCTGTCGGCGTCCCGCATCCCGCCTTCCACATGCTCGTCGCCCGAAATGCGCAGGCCGATGACGAAATCCTCACCCGTGGCGGCGCGCACCGCGTCGATTGCCTCGCGCAGAAAGCGCATGCGATTCTCGAGATCGCCGCCATAGGCGTCCTCGCGCCGGTTTACCTGCGGGCTGAGGAATTGCGCGGGCAGATAGCCGTGGCTGGCCACGATCTCGACCCCGTCCATGCCGGCGCGCTGCATCCTGCGCGCGGCGGCGCCGTAGCCGTCCACCACCTCGCGGATCATCGCGGTGGGCATGGCGCGCGGGATCACGTGAAACCGGTCCGAGGGCGTGGCCGAGGCCGAGTAGGCGACTGGCGCGGTGCCGTCCGCCACCTCCATGATTTCGCGCCCCGGATGGAAAAGCTGGGCAAAAATGCGCGTGCCGTGGGCGTGGACCGTCTCGGCCAGACGGGTAAAGCCCGGCAGGCAACTGTCATCGGTGCCCATCAACACATGCGACGTGTAGCGCGCCGTTTCATGCACGCCGACAACCTGGCTGACGATCAGCCCCGCACCGCCGCGCGCGCGCGCCTCGTGATAGGCGATCATGGCATCGGTCACGTGGCCGTCATGGGCCATCGACGTGTCATGCCCGGTCGACAGGATCCTGTTTTTGATCCGGGCGCCGCCGATGGTCAGCGGCGCGAACAGATGCGCAAAGGGCTTGGCGGTGTCGGGCATGGCGGCTCTCCTGCAACATGCGCGTCACGCTAGCCCCGCGTATCGGCAGCTTCAAGCGGGGGGCGGATTTTGCGCCTTGTTATAGGGTTTCCAATCGCCGATGCCCGGATAGTACGTCTTGCGCCAAGCGCGCACGCGCGGGTTCATGACGCGCCGCCAGAGGGGCGGCACCATCGCGGCCATCGTCATGATGGGATAGCCATAGGGCAGCTGCGGCGCCTCGTCCTCGGCATAGTTCTGCAAGAGGGGGAAGCGGCGGTCGGGCTTGTAATGGTGGTCCGAATGGCGCTGCAGGTTGATCAGGAGCCAGTTGGTCGCCTTGTGCGCCGCGTTCCAGCTGTGGCGCGGTTTGACATGCTCGTAGCGGCCATCGCCCAGATGCTCGCGCGTGAGGCCGTAATGCTCGACGTAGTTCACCAGCTCCAGCTGCCAGATCGCAACCAGCGCCTGCCAGAGAAAGAGGGCAAGGCCCACCCAGCCGCCCAGAATGAGCGCCAGCGCCAGCATCCCGGCCTGCAGCGCCCAGTAGCGCCAGAAGGGGTTGCGCCGGTGCAGCGCGCCATGCCCCTTGCGCGCCAGCATCGCCGCCTCGGCGCGGAAGGCAGAGGTATAGGCGCCGGGCAAAACGCGGGCGAAGAAGCGGTGAAACCCCTCATTGTAGCGCGCGGTCACCGTGTCGCGCGGCGTGGCGACATGGCGATGGTGGACCAGCATATGCTCGGACCGGAAATGCGAGTAAAGCACCATGGCCAGGAGAATATCGGCCATCATGCGCTCGGATTTCGGGCGCTGGTGCATCAGCTCATGCGCGTAGTTGATGCCCACCGTGCCGGTGATGACCCCGACGCCGAAAAAGAGCACGATCTTCTCCAGCGCGCCCAGGTGCGCGGCCTGCGGCACGTACCAGATCATCCAGAAGAGCAGCGTGAATTGCACCGGCGCCCAGATCAGCGTGATCGCGCGATACCACGTCATGTCGTCGCCGCCATCGGGGTCCAGATTGTCCAGGTTGAGGCCAAGAAACGCGTCGAGAAGCGAGAAGAAATACCAGGTGAAGAGCGGCAGAAGGATCACCGTCCAGCCCCCTTGCACCGCGCCCAGGATCGCAATGGGAACCAGCAGAAGCGACATCCAGAAGGGGAGGGCGCGGCGGATCTGGGCGAGGGTGGACATCGAGAATCGCTCCGATGCTGTTGAGATCGTCTGGCCCATCGTCTGGCATCCAATCAAGGCGAAACGCGCACGACAAAGCGGCGTTTTGCGCGCAATCTACCCCATTTCGCGCAGAACGCCACGCGACAGATCGTACACTTTCCGCATCACTGTGGGCAGCTGTGCGGGCTGGAATTCGGGCAGCGCCATGAACGCCCCGCGTTCGGGGTTCGCGCCTGTGGACACTTGCGCCACATGCACAGCAAGGCGCAGGTGGAAATGCGTGAATGTGTGGCGCGCCTCCTCGCTCAGCACGTGCCAATCCGCGTCCAGCGGGGGCGCGGGGGCGGGCGCCTCTTCGGCCCAGTCGCTGCCGGGCCAGCCCAGCATGCCGCCCAGAAGGCCGCGATCCTCGCGCCGCTCCAGAAGGATCGCGCCATCGGCGCGCTGCACCACATAGGCGATGCCGAGGCGCACCGGCTTGGCCTTTTTCGGGATCTTCCTGGGCAGATCGGCGGCGGTGCCGTTCGCCCGTGCAAGGCAGGGCGCGCGCCACGGGCAGATGCCGCAAGCGGGGCTGCGGGGCGTGCAGATCGTGGCGCCCAGATCCATCACCGCCTGAGCGTAATCGCCGGGGCGCGCCTTGGGGGTCAGCGCGGCGGCGGCGGCGGTCAGTTCCGGCTTGGCAGCGGGCAGGGGGGTGTGGATGTCGTGCAGGCGCGCCATCACACGCTCGACATTGCCGTCCACCACCACCTCGGGCAGATCGAAGGCAATGGCCGAGATGGCGCCTGCCGTGTAGGGGCCGATGCCGGGCAGCTTCAGCAAGGCGGCATGATCGGCGGGAAAAATACCGCCATGGTCGGCCACAACAGCCCGCGCACATTTCAGCAGGTTGCGGGCGCGGGCGTAATAGCCAAGACCGGCCCATTCGCCCATCACGTCGCCATCGTCGGCAGCGGCCAGATCGGCCACGGTGGGCCAGCGCGCGGTAAACCTTTCGAAATACTGCGTGACGGCAGCGACGGTCGTCTGTTGCAGCATCACCTCGGACAGCCAGATGCGATAGGGATCGGGCGCCTCGCCCTGCGCCCGCGCGGCAGGCGGCACCCGCCAGGGCATGGTGCGTGCATGGCGGTCATACCACTCCAAGAGCTCGGTGGCGCGCGCGGGCGCGGTCTCACGCATAGTTTATGTCGCCCTTTATGGTTTCTGCGGCTTATCTGCTGGCATGGCCGGCACCATGCCCTAGAATGGCGCGGATCGACAGGAGGTCAACGCATGCCGCCCCGCCGTCCAACCACCAAAGGTTTCGCCCGCTCCAGCACATTGCTGCAAGAGCGGATCCGCAAGGCATCGGAAAGCCGGGGCTTTGCCGAATCGCGCCTGCTGACCCAATGGACCGAAATCGTGGGCGAGGACATCGCCGCCATCGCGCGGCCCGTCAAGGTGGGCCACGGGCGCGGCGGCATGGGCGCCACGCTGACCTTGCTGACCACCGGCGCGCAGGCGCCGATGCTGGAGATGCAGAAGGAGGGCCTGCGCGCCCGCGTCAATGCCGTCTACGGCTATAACGCGATCAGCCGCATCACCATCACCCAGACCGCGCCCACCGGCTTTGCCGATGGGCAGGTCAGCTTTCAGCATCGCGCGCCCAAGGCGGCCCCGCGCGCGCATGATCCCGAGGCCATCGAGGAGGCGCGCCGCCTCGCCGCACCCGTGGCCGATGCGGGCCTGCGCGCTGCCCTTGAAGCCCTTGCGCAAAACGTATTATCCAAATCCAAACGCTGATCCTAAAAGGAATATCGCAATGAACCGCAAAATACTCATCGGGGCGGCCATCCTGGCCATTGTCGGCGGTGCGCTCTGGTGGCAGCTGGGCGGCCGCGAAGAGGTGGCCGTGACCGAGACGGCGGACAGCACGGCTGCGGTCGATGTCGATACGTCCTCGATCACCGAGATGACGATGGGTCCCGAGGATGCAAAGGTGACGATCACCGAATACGCGTCCTTCACCTGCCCGCATTGCGCGACGTTCCACCAGACGACATTCCAGAACCTCAAGCGCGACTATATCGACACCGGCAAGGTGCATTTCATCTACCGCGACGTCTATTTCGACCGTGTCGGCCTCTGGGCGTCGATGCTGGCGCGCTGCGGCGGGTCCGAGCGGTTCTTTGGCATTTCCGGCATGCTCTATGAGCAGCAGAAGGATTGGCTGAATTCGGACGATCCCGTCGAGATTTCCGGCAACCTGCGCCGGATCGGCAAGGTCGCGGGCCTCGAAGAAGAGCAGATCAACGCGTGCCTCGAGGACGCGGGCAAGGCCGAGACGCTGCTGGCATGGTTTGAACAGAACGCCGAGGCGGATGATATCAGCTCGACGCCGACGCTGATGATCAATGGCCAGCAATACGGCAACATGGCCTATGCCGACCTGCAGGAGATCATCGAAGAGAAGCTGGCGGAATGAGCGCGGCGCCTCTGGCCGGCCTCAAGGTCGTTGAACTGGCGCGTATCCTGGCCGGCCCCTGGGCCGGTCAGACGCTGGCTGATCTGGGCGCCGAGGTGATCAAGGTCGAGAGCCCCGAGGGCGACGACACGCGCCGCTGGGGCCCTCCTTTCATCGAGCGTGAGGACGACCGCAGCGCCGCCTATTTCCACGGCACGAACCGGGGCAAGAGCAGCGTCGCCATCGACTTCCGTACGCCCGAAGGGCAAGCACAGGTGCGCGCGCTGGTCGCGGAGGCCGACATTCTTATCGAGAATTTCAAGGTCGGTGGCCTTGCGAAATATGGCCTGGACTACGCCAGCCTCGCGCAGCTGAACCCGCGCCTCATCTATTGCTCGGTCACCGGCTTCGGGCAGGATGGGCCTTACGCGCATCGCGCGGGCTATGATTACATCATTCAGGGCATGTCGGGCCTCATGTCGATCACCGGCGCGCCCGATGGGCAACCGCAACGTGTGGGCGTGGCGATCACCGATCTTTTCACCGGAGTCTATGCGGCGACGGCGATCCTTGCGGCGCTGCATCAAAGGGCTGCGACCGGCAAGGGCCAGCAGATCGACATGGCGCTGCTGGACGTGGCCGTGGCGGTTACGGCCAACCAGTCGATGAACTATCTGACCACGGGCGAGGCGCCGGGACGTATCGGGAATTTCCACCCCAACCTCGCGCCCTATCAGGTGTTCGATTGCGCTGACGGTTATATCATCATCGCCGTTGGCAATGACGCCCAATACCAGCGCCTCTGCGCCGCGCTGGGCGCGCCGGATCTGGCCACTGCGCCCGAATACGCAACCAATGCAGACCGCGTCGCCCTGCGCGATCAGCTAAGCGCGCTTTTGACGGCGCGGACGATGACCTTCACCAAGGATGGACTGCTCTCCGCCTGCGAGGCCGCGGGCGTGCCCGCCGGGCCGATCAACACGCTGGAAGAGGTTTATGCCGATCCGCAGATCATCGCGCGCGGCATGCGGATTGACCCCGAAGGCGTGCCGGGCGTACGCACGCCGATCCGGTTCTCGGACGCCGATATGGCGCTCGAGAAGGCGTCGCCGAAACTGCCCAAGGGCTGAACACAACTAGCGCGGCTCAAAGACCCAGTGCCGCCAGCCGCGCATCGACGTCGGACCAATCGTCGATCTCCAGCCGCACGGGCAGGGTCAGCACCTTGGGCCGAAATTCCGGCGGCAGGCGTACGGCGTCTTTCTCGGTCGTGACCATTTGCGCGCCGAGCCGGGACGCCTCGGCCTCCAGCCGTGTCAGCAGGGCGGGGGTGAAGGGCTGATGATCGTCCAGCGCCTCGGTTCCGGCCAGCTCGGCGCCCATGTTGCGCAAGGTTGCAAAGAATTTCTCGGGATGCCCGATCCCGGCGAAGGCAAGGCAGCGCGTGCCCTCCCAGTCCATCCCGGTCTGCAATGGGGCCAGCGCGCCGCGCAGATGCGGCAGGGACAGGGCCTCGCCCCAAGAGTCCTGAAACGCCCTCTGTGCCGCAGCGCCCCCGATGGACAGCAGCAGATCGGCGCGGGCCAGTCCCACTTCCACCGGCTCGCGCAGCGGACCGGCGGGCAGGCAGCGCCCATTTCCAAAGCCCGCGACAGCATCGACCACGATCAGTGACAGATCCTTGTATAGGGACGGATTCTGAAATCCGTCATCCATCACGATCACCTCTGCCCCCGCCGCCGCGGCGGCCAGCGCCCCCAAGGCGCGATCGCGCGCGACCCAAGTCGGCGCGAAAGCCGAGATCAGCAGCGGCTCGTCGCCGACATCGGCCGCGTCGTGCGCGGCAGGGTCCACCTGCACCGGTCCCTCCAGCCGCCCGCCATGCCCTCGGCTGACCACATGCACGGCGCGGCCCCGCGCGATCAGATGTTGAACCAAGGCGATCACCGTGGGTGTCTTGCCCGTGCCGCCCGCATTGAGGTTGCCGACGCAGATGACCGGGACCGGCGCGCGGACCGGATCACCCGCCGCCAGTCGCCCGGCGGTGACGCGGGCATAAAGCGCGCCCAGCGGCGCCAGAAGGCGCGCGCGCAGGCCCGGTGCGTGGCGCGGGCGCAGCCAGAAGGCAGGCGCGCGCATCAGGCGACCTCCAAATCGTCAAGCATGTCCTGCAGCATGTCGAGGATATGGTCCGTCACCTCGGCGCCCACGGTGGCCACCTCCCAGGCCGCATGGGCCATGGTCGCGCTGCGGTCGGCGGCGATGAGATGCGTCACGGCTGCTGCCAGAGTGCCCGCATCGCGCACGATGCGCGCGCCGCCCGCGCCCGCGTAGCGTTTGTAGCTGGGCAGGTAGCGCGCCACGTTCGGCCCATAGACAATAGCGGCGCCATGCGCCGCAGGCTCGTTCGGGTCGCTGCCGCCCATGCCGGGCAGCAGCGAATTGCCCATGAAGGCGATGGTGGCGAGGCGATACCAGAGGCCCATTTCGCCGCGCGTATCGGCCAGCAGAACCTGCGTCGCCTCACCCGGCATTCCGCCTTGCGACCAGATGGCATGGCGCCAGTTGCCTTGGCGCAGCGTGGCGCGGAACGCCTCCGTCTCGTCCAGCGTTTCGGGCACGAGGATCAGGAACAAGCGGTGCGCCAGGCGACTGGCCTGGCGATGCGCGTCGAGGATCATGTGTAGCTCGGAATGGCGCACCATCGCGGCCAGCCAGGTGGGCCGCCCCCGCAGGCTGGCGGCCATTTCGTCGCGCAGTGCCTCGTCATAGGGCAGGGGGATGGCGCCTTCCTGAAAAAGGCCCGTCACGCTCAGCTTTTCTTCGGGTACGCCCAAGCGGCGCAAATACCGCGCGGCCCCGTCCGAGCGGGCAAGGATACGCCGGAACCGCGCCAGAAGGCTGGGCGTCATGTCCGGCAGCCACCGCCAGCCGGGCCGCTCCAGCATCGCGGTATCGGCATCGACCAGAACCAGCGGCACGCCCGCCTCATCCGCCGATGTCAGCAGCGCGGGCATCAGATCCCCCCCGGTCCAGAGGCAGATATCGGGGCGCCAATGATCCAGAAATGCCGCCGCCTCGGCGGGGTTGTCGGCGCTCAGCGGCTGGTGGAATGTCAGCGCGCGCGCGTGGCTGGGCAGCACCAGCCCCTGCGCGGTGGTCAAAAGCAGATGCAGACCGCCCGCGCCGGGCGTGCCCCAATTCTCCTCGCCACGCTGGACCGACAGCCGCTCGACCAGCTGCACCAGCGCATTGGCGTGCTCGAGACTGGTGGCATGGCCCCAGATCACAGCGCCGGCTGGCCGCTCGCCGCTGGGGGCAAAGCCGCCATCCGCCGCCTGCGTCCCGCGCCGGGCCAGCGCCATATAGGCCGCAAGGCTGAGCGAGCGGGCCATCCAGGCGTGCCTCAGCCCAGCTCTTCGGTGGGCGAGGCAGGCGTTTCTTCGTCGCGCAGGCGGTGCAAGTGGGCGATGAAATAGCGCATATGCGCGTTGTCCACCGTGCGCTGCGCCTCTCCCTTCCAGGCGTTATGCGCGCTTTGATAGTCGGGATAGATGCCGACGATGTGCAGGTCGTCGACATTCTTGAACACGTTCTTGGCCGGGTCGATCAATTCGCCGCCAAAGACGAGGTGCAGGCGTTGGGTCATGTCATCTCTCCTGAAATTCGGATGCTTGCCGATGAAACTATGGGCAGGGCAGAGCCGGGGCAAGGGCCGGGGCGCGGGCGCGCCGGGCGGTTCGCGATGTCAGGGCTTTTTGTCGTATCCCTGTTTTTGCGCGCTATAAAGTTGCGCATAGAGGCGGTTCTGCTTCAGCAGCTGATCGTGCCGGCCCTCTTCCACCAGTTGCCCGGCCTCCAGCACATAGATGCGGTCCGCATCCGCGATGGACGAGAGGCGATGCGCCACGACGATGCAGGTCTTGCCCTTGGTCAGCCTGTCCAGCGCGCTCTTGATGCGTGCCTCGGTCGCCTGATCCAGTGCGCTTGTCGCCTCGTCCAGCAGGATGATCGGCGCGTCGCTGAGAAAGGCGCGCGCGATGGCGATACGCTGCTTCTGCCCGCCCGAGAGCTGCGCGCCCTTCGGCCCCACGGGGGCGCCGCCACGGGCGCGGATCACGTCCGCGATCTCGGCCTTTTCGGCGGCCTGCCAGACCTCTTCTTCGCTGGCCTCGGGTTTGACGTATCGGATGTTTTCCCAGATCGAATTGTTGAAGATCACGATATCCTGCGCCACCACCGAATAGGCTCCGCGCAGCGCCTGGACCTTGAGCTGGTCGATGGGCTGACCCCCGATGGTGATGCGCCCGGCCTTGGTGTCGTAGAGCCGCGTGAGCAGGGAGAGGATCGTCGTCTTGCCCGACCCGGTCGAGCCGACGATGGCCGAGACCTGCCCTCCCTTGAAGGTCATGTCCAGCCCGTGGAACAGCGGCTGATCCTCGGAATAGGAGAAATGCACATCCTCCAGCACGATGTCGCCGCGCGTGTCGAACTCGGAGGTTGCGCCGGGCTTGTCCGTGATGCTGGGCACTTCGTCATGCAGCCGGCGGATCCGGTCCAAGAGGACGAGGTTCGAGGGCAGCGCGCCAAAGAACATCGCCAGAAGGCGGGCGGGATCAAAGACCATGACCATGCCCAGAAGGAAGGTGATGATGCCCGCACCGTCCATATCGAACTGGGGGCTGAGCACCATGTAGCCGCCCCCGCCGATCACCAGCACGTAGACAAAGGCGCTGCTGAGGTCGATCGAGGGCATGGTCAGCGCTTGTGTGATCTGCACCCGGTTCATCAGATCGCGGATCGACCGAGTTCCCTTCATCAGCCTGTCGGTCTCGACGCCCTCCTGCCCCGCGATCTTGACCGTGCGCATGCCGGCCGTCGTCTCCTCGATGCCGTTCATGTACTCGCCGAGGGCCGTCTCGGCCTCGCCTTGGGTGATCTTCACCCGGTCTGAGACGTAGTTCATCACCCAGATGATGAAGGGCAGGACAACGACGGCGGTGGCGAAAAGGATCGGGTTCTTCCAGATCAGATAGCCCGAGACGATGATGACAGTCACCGCGTCGCGCACCGCATTGGCCGTCGCCTGGCCCACGAAGACGCCCAGCGATTGCGTCTGAGTCACCAGCCGCTGGATGATCTCGCCGGATTTGGTGCGCTCGAAATAGGCCAGATCGAGGCGCATCATGTGATCGATCAGATCCCGGCGCATCTGGAATATGGCGTCATTGCTGATCCAGATCGTCACGCGCGGTACAAGGTAGGACATAAGGCCGCGCACCGCGAAGAGGACGAACACCACGATGCAGACCTGCACCAGATCCGCCACGCTGCCGCTTTCGAAAATGACGCGCAGGCCGCTTTCGGTCATTGACAGGAATTGCTGATAGACCACGCCCTGCACCAGGATCATGCCCAGCACGACAAAAAGCCACGGTGCCTTCTGACGCAGATAGCGCGTCCAGAGCCAGCGCAGATTATCCTTGTCGCGCTCGGAGTAAAGCGGCGCGCGTTTGAGTTTCGGAGGTTTGCTCATCTGGGCCGGGCCTTCGGATTTGAACGGTTGGCTTGGCTCCTACAGCGTTTCGGCGGCAAGGTCACCTGCCGCCGCATGCCTTTTGGCAGCTCGCCTATTCCCAGCAGCTGACCAGCACGGTCATGCCAGCGGCGCGGTCCGCCATCTGCGCGGGCGCCAAGGGTGCGCCGGGGGTGGCGGCGGCAGGCGACGTGCCCGCAGCCTTCAGCACATCCATCAGCGCGGCCGCGTCGGCGGCGAAGGCCACATCCTCGGGCAGCATGCGCCCGCCCTGCTGGCGCGGCAGCAGCATGCCCAGTACGGCGCCGCCCGCATCCATCACCGGGCCGCCCACATCGCCCTCAAGCGCGCCGAGCGCGAGGCGGGCGACATTCTCGTTGCCGTCAAGGCCGCGCACATCCGATACGGTGCCAAAGGTCAGCGAGGGCGCGCCCAGAACGCCGCCATAGGAATAGCCGGCCACCGTCACCTCGGATTGCAGGCGCGGCGCGTCCTGCGCCAAGGCCGCGACGCCGATGGGCGCGATCGCATCGGTCGGGCGCAGCACCGCGATGCCCAGATCGGCGTCCGAGCTGGTGATCTCTGCGTCCTGCCCATCCTCGATGGTGATATGGCCGCAGGCGCCCACAATTTCGGAGGTGGTCACGACGGTCCCGCGGCCATCCACGAAAAAGCCCGAGCGCGAGAAGAGTGGCTTGCGGATCTCCAGCCCCGAAATCAGGTCGATGCTTTGTGCGTCATTCGATCCGGCAGCAGGGTCCAGCACGCCATCGAGCCGGGTAAAGCTGTCCTGCATCAGGCCGAGAACGCGCGCGCGGCGATCCTCGTCGCCCGCAGGCCAGATCAGGGTAAAGCCCTTGATCCTTCCGTCATCCAGCCGCGCCTCTGTATGCGAGATCATGCGCGCATTCTCACCCACGAGGGTGAAGCTGTCGCCGCGCCGCTCGCGCGGGCCGCTTTCGGGCACGATCTCCAGCGTTTGCATGATGTCATAGAGGCCATAAAGCGTGTCCTGCGTGCCCTCTTGGCTGATCATCAGCACGCGTGCGGGCAAATCGCCGGAGGGGTTGAATTGCACGAAAGGTGGCTCGTAGCGGGCGAATTCCACCGCGCCCAGCGGCAACTGCATCTCGATCCCGGCCTCGGTGTCGGTGACGCGCTGCATGCCCATGCCTTCCAGCACGGCGTTGTACTGGCGCAGCAGTTCGGCCCGTTGGCGCGTGGTCAGAATACCCGTCACCTCGAAATCATTGGCATCCTGCCAGTTCGACATCGACCGCCGCGTGCCTGCGCCGAAGGCGGCGTCGATCCGCCCGTCGTAGAAACCGGCCCATTGCAGGGCCACCTGCAGCTCGGCGCGTTCTTCACGGCTCAGCTCTGCCTCGCTGGCGCGTGCCTCGCGCGGGGTTTCGTCCGCCACTTCGGGGGCGGCGGGCTTCTGAACCACCGGCTGCTGCGTCTCTGACATCTGATCTTGCAAGATGGCGATCGCATCCTCGCTGACACCCAGCTCGGGCGTTGCCGGATCTTGCCGCACCGCGGCGGCGCTCTCGTTCAGAAGGTTCGCGCCCACGGGCCAGATCTGGCGCGCGTAATCGCTGCTTTGCGCGATATAGCTGTCGCGCGGGATGCGCCCGTCGCGGCGCAGGCGGCGCAGGACGTCCTCGGCATTCTCGGCCTCGTAGGGGCCAAGCGCCACGACGTACCAGCCCGATCCATCCAGATCAAAGCCGTTCACGTCCTGCAAATTGGCGCTGCGGCGGCGGAGCGCCTCGTTGATGGCGGCAAGATTGGGCTGCGCTTCGATCTGCACCCAGACCATGGGGGCGCCATCTGCGTCGCCTGATTGCTGAGCCGCGGCCCCACTCGCACTCAGCATGACCACGGCGAGAGCCGCCACGAAACTGCGTATCATTCTATGTCTTACCCTTGAGCCACTGACGGATTTCACCGCATTTTCAACGGTTCTACCAAAAAACCCTTGGGTTGCACCTAAAATATGAACCCCTGCGTCTAGGTTTTGCGCGGGTGCGCCCGCGTCAAATTACCCCCTGCGGTGTGATTGACCCCCCGCACCGCGCGCCGTAGGTAGAAGGCGCTATTTTCAGGGGCGCGCGCCCCGCCGATTTCCCGAAGGGGCCGCCATGACCGACACGCCAGCCAAGCCGCGCAGTTTTCAGGAAATCATCCTGCGTCTCCAGTCCTACTGGGCGCGCCACGGCTGCGCCGTGATGCAGCCCTACGACATGGAGGTTGGCGCCGGTACGTTCCACCCCGCGACCACGCTGCGCAGCCTGGGCAGCCGCCCCTGGGCCGCCGCCTATGTGCAGCCCTCGCGCCGCCCGACCGATGGCCGGTATGGCGAGAACCCGAACCGCCTGCAGCATTATTACCAGTACCAGGTGTTGATCAAACCCAGCCCGCCCGACTTGCAGGCGCTCTACCTGGGCAGCCTCGAGGCGATCGGGATCGACATGGCGCTGCACGACATCCGCTTTGTCGAGGACGACTGGGAGAGCCCGACGCTGGGCGCCTGGGGCCTTGGCTGGGAGGTGTGGTGCGACGGCATGGAAGTCAGTCAGTTCACCTATTTCCAGCAGGTCGGCGGACATGATTGCGCCCCCGTCTCGGGCGAGTTGACCTATGGGCTGGAGCGTCTGGCGATGTATGTGCTGGGCGTCGATCACGTGATGGACATGCCCTATAACGATCCGTCGGCGCCCATCCCGCTCAGTTATGGTGACGTTTTTCGCCAGACCGAAGAGGAATACTCGCGCTGGAATTTCGACGTGGCCAACACGGGCACCCTTCTGCGCCATTTCGAGGAGGCCGAGGCCGAATGCCGCGCGATCCTGAGCGCCGAAGACGTCGACCCCAAGACCGGCAAGCGCATCGTCATGGCCCACCCGGCTTATGATCAGTGCATCAAGGCCAGCCACATCTTCAACCTGCTGGACGCGCGCGGCGTTATTTCCGTGACCGAGCGACAGGCCTATATCGGCCGTGTGCGCGCTCTGGCCAAGCAATGCGCGGATGCCTTCGTACAGACCACCGCCGGCGGCTGGGCGGCGTAGGGAAATGACAATGGGAAAGTTTTTGGCATTGCTCCTTCTTGCATGCGCGGCGGGCGGCGGCGCCCTGATGTATTACCAACAGGTCTACGCCTATTACGATGAGGTCGAGCCGAATGGCGAAACCGACGTTCAGATCACGTCAATGATCACCGACGCACCCGAGCTGGTGCTCTACGACGATTTTCGCGCCATCGACGCGACCAGCTCGCCCATCCGTTATCGCGCGTGCTTCAACACCTCGATGAGCCACGCGATGCTGACCGAAACTTATGTGCTGGACGACGGCGCCGTGCCACTGACGGCGCCCGGCTGGTTCGATTGCTTCGACGCAAGGGAAATCGGCGCGGCGATCGAGGTAGGCGAGGCGCTGGCCTTTACCGGGACCGAGAACATCGAATACGGCATCGACCGCGTCGTCGCCATTCACGAGGACGGGCGCGGTTGGGTCTGGGATCAGCTCAACCGCTGCGGCGAAATCGTGTTTGACGGCAATCGCGCTCCGGACGACTGCCCCGAGCCGCCAGAAGGCTACTGACCGCCCGCGCGGAACGAAACGCGGCGCCATCGCTTGTTCTTCTGAAGCAATAGGGAGACTGCACGATGGCCAACAAAGCCCCCGCATGGGTCGTGCCCGTCATGCGCGCCGGATATGGCGCGCGCGGGCTGGTGTACCTGACCGTCGGCGCACTGGCGCTCTGGGCTGTCTTTTGGGGCGGCGCGGCGCAGGGCACGCAGAACGCGCTGGCAGACCTCAAACAGGTGACATTCGGTTACGTCGCGCTTTGGCTGATCGGGTTGGGCCTAATCGCTTACATGGTGTGGCGGTTGATCGACGCGGCCATGGACCTTGAGGATGAGGGCAGCGACGCCAAGGGGATTTTTGCCCGGCTCGCGCAGGCAGTGACGGGCCTCATCCACGGCATTCTGGGTCTGTCGATCATCCGCCTTGGCATGGGGCAGGGCGGCAGTGGAGCTGAGAACTGGACCGCCAAGCTGATGTCGCTGCCTTACGGGCCTTCACTCGTTGCCATAGTCGGCGCCGTAGTGATTGGGGCCGGGATCTATTACGTGCAAAAGGGTCTGCGCGGGAAATACCGCGAGGATATCCGCATCACGCCCGTCACCCGCAAACTTGACCCGCTGATGAAGGCGGGCTTTGTCGCCGAGGGTGTGATCGTCGGCACAATCGGGGGCTTCCTGCTCTATGCAGGTCTCACGTCCGATCCCGGCGAGGCGGGCGGCGTGGGGCAGGCGCTGGGCTATATCCGCGCGCTCGATTACGGCGCGTTCCTCTTTGCGGCGCTGGCGCTGGGCCTCTTGTGCTTTGCGCTGGAGAATATGGTCGAGGCGGTCTACCGCATCCTGCCGCGCTATGCTGGCCCCGATGTCAGCACACTGGCGTCGCGTGCCAAGGTGAAGGCCAAGGCGCACACTTGAACCAGCCCCCGTCCTTCTATTCGCTGGACCTCGCCCCAGCGCGCTAGTATCCCCCTCACCGAATTGCCGCCGGTCCCGGCGGCGCGCGTCCATGACGAGGGTGAGACCATGCCGGATCTTCTGATCGAACTCTTTTCCGAAGAGATTCCAGCGCGGATGCAGACCCGCGCCGCCGAGGACCTCAAGGCGCGCGTTACCGATGGCCTCGTCGAGGCGGGCCTGACCTATGCGGGCGCGGCCGCCTTTTCGACCCCCCGCCGTCTTGCCCTGACAGTCAGTGGCCTGACCGCCGCGTCGCCCACCTTGCGCGAAGAGCGTAAGGGCCCGCGCACCGACGCGCCCGAAAAGGCGATCGAGGGCTTCCTGCGCGGCGCGGGCGTCAGCCGCGACGATCTGGAAGTGCGGGACGAGAAAAAGGGCCAGGTCTATTACGCCACTATCACCCGTCCGGGCCGCGATGCCGATGTGATCGTGGCCGAGGTGCTGGAGCATGTCATCCGCAATTTCCCTTGGCCCAAATCCATGCGCTGGGGCAGCGGCTCGCTGCGCTGGGTGCGCCCGCTCCATTCGATCCTCTGCATCCTCACCGATGACGCGGGCGAGGCGCAGGTGGTCGAGATGGACGTGGACGGAATCAAGGCCGGGAATACGACCGAGGGCCACCGCTTCATGGCGCCGGGGCGCTTCGCCGTAAGCAGTTTTGACGATTACGCGGCCAAGCTGAAGAAACGCCACGTGGTTCTCGACGCCGCCGAGCGCGCGGATGCCATCTGGCAGGACGCAACCAATCAGGCCTTCGCCGCCGGGCTGGAAGTGGTCGAGGATCGCGGCTTGCTGGCCGAGGTCGCGGGTCTGGTCGAATGGCCCGTCGTGCTGATGGGCCGGATCGACGACACGTTTCTTGGCCTGCCGCCCGAGGTGCTGCAAACCTCGATGAAGGAGCATCAGAAGTTCTTTTCCGTGCGCAACCCCAAGACGGGCCGGATCGAGCGGTTTATCACCGTGGCCAACCGCGAGACGGCGGATGGCGGCGAGACGATCCTTGCCGGAAACCAGAAGGTGCTGTTTGCGCGCCTCTCGGATGCCAAATTCTTCTGGGAGAATGATCTGCGGCTGGTCAAGGAGCGCGGGCTGGAAGGCATGGCCGCGGGCCTGAGCGATGTGACCTTCCATAACAAGCTGGGAAGCCAGGCAGACCGTATCAAACGGATAGAGGCTCTGGCGCGGGAGATTGCGCCGATAGTCGGCGCGAAACCCGATCTGGCCGCCGAGGCCGCACGCATCGCCAAGGCCGACCTGCAATCCGAGATGGTGGGCGAGTTCCCCGAGTTGCAGGGCCTGATGGGCCGGTATTATGCTGAGGCGGCGGGCCACGACGATGGCGTGCCCGAGGCCTGCGAAGAGCATTACAAGCCGCTGGGGCCGGGCGATATGGTGCCCTCCGCGCCGGTCTCGGTCGCCGTGGCGCTGGCCGACAAGATCGACACGCTGACGGGATTCTGGGCGATTGACGAGAAGCCGACGGGGTCGAAGGATCCCTATGCGCTGCGGCGCGCGGCGCTGGGCGTTATTCGGTTGGTGGTTGAGAATGGTGTGAAGTTAAAGCTGACCTCAGTTCTGCAGCAGGGTTTTGGTCCTCAGCCGGCAGATTGGATCGTCGATTCCGCGAAATCCTCTAAAGCAAACGCAAAAATAGAGGCTGTACTGTACGTAGAAGACGAAAGCGTGACCTATGATGAAAAAGAAACGGTCCTCCTCGATCTCCTCGCCTTCTTCCACGACCGCCTCAAGGTCTACCTCCGCGACCAAGGCATCCGCCATGACGTGATCGACGCCTGCATCGCGATGGATGGCAATGACGATCTCGCGCTTTTGGTCAAGCGCGCGACGGCGCTCAGCGATTTCTTGAAAACCGAGGACGGGGAGAACCTGCTGCAAGGCTTCAAGCGGGCGAACAATATCCTCAGCCAGGCCGAGGAAAAGGACGGCGTCGAATACTCCTTTGGCGCGGATGTGAAATTCGCCGAGACGGACGAGGAGCGCGCGCTTTTCGACGCGCTCAAGGATGCCGCGCCGCAGGTGGATGCGGCCCTCAAAGCCGAGGATTTCGCTGCCGTCATGTCGGCGCTGGCCAATCTGCGCGCGCCGATTGATGCGTTCTTCGAGGCGGTTCAAGTAAATGCCGAGAATGACATCGTGCGCCGCAACCGGCTGAACATGCTGGGTCAGATCCGCAAGATCGGGCTTTCGGCGGCGGATCTGACAAAGATCGAGGGGTAAGCGCGTCGTTCCCGCGCGGAACCAAGCCGAAGGCGCCCGACCGTCCGTCGCACCAAAGGTGCGCCGCTTTTGGTTGGCACGCCTCCGGCGCGACGGTCCGGCGCTTTAGCAACGGAGCGCGACGCAGAACGGGCGCGCGGATTGGGTAACATAAATCGCTAAACTCGCGTTTTGGCGCCAGCGTCCGGTCCGCCGCCGGCCCGGCTCAGCACGCGCCCTGCGCCGCTTGGACGCGCCCCTGACTTTCCCTTGCCTTGTGCACGATCCTGCCTATGCTGCACCGACACGAGTAGGACGCCGCAGTGCAGCAAGACACCGACATCACGCTGATCACACCCGATGCGCCCATCGGGGCGGATACCCATGGCGGCCGGGCGAAATGCCTGCAACGGCTGGCGCGGCTGAACCTGCCGATACCGCCGACGATTGCTCTGTCCTTCAAGGCGATTCAGCGGATCGCGGCGGGCGACATGCCCGACATGCGCGCGCTGCTGTCACAGCTGGACGAGCACGCGCTGCTCTGCGTGCGCCCCTCATCCGAAGATAGCGATTGGGGCGGGCCGCGTGCGGTGCTGAATATCGGCATGTCCGGCGCGATGTGCGAGACGCTGGGCGCGCGGATCGGCCCCGAGGCCGCAAAACGTCTCTATCTGCGCTTTGTTGAAAGCTACGCGATCCATGTTGCGCGGCTGGACCCCGACATGCTGGACGATATGCCGGGCGATCCCGAGGACGCGCTGGCCTTTGCGCTGCGCGTCTACGAGGACGAAGTCGAAGAGGCCTTCCCACAGGATCCCGCCGTCCAACTGGCCGAGGTGCTGCGCTCGATGGCGCGCGCCTGGGACGGCACCACCGCGCGGCTGCTGCGGCAGGCCAAGGGCGCTCCGGCGGATGCGGGGCTGGGTCTTGTCGTGCAGGAAATGGCCATCGGGCTGGGACGCGGCGAGTGCGGCAGCGGCGTGATGCAGCTGGTCAACAGCAAGTCGGGCGCGCGTCAGATCACCGGCCGCTACCTCAGCCAAAGCCAGGGGCGCGACGCGCTGTCGGGCGGCAAGGAGGCGCTCTATCTCGAGCGTGATCCGCGCGGTCCATCGCTGGAGGAGCTGGCGCCAGAGGCGTTCGCTCAGCTGAAATCGCACCTGTCGGAGATGCGCGAGAAACTGCGCGAGGAAATGCAGGCCGAGTTCACGATCGAAAACGGCAAACTGCACCTTCTGGACGGCGTGCGCGTGGCGCGCAATGCCCGTGCGGCCGTCAGCATCGCCGTCGCGCTGGCCGAGGATGGCATCATCCCGCGCGAAGAGGCGCTGATGCGGATCGAGCCGCGCGCCCTTAACGAGCTTCTGCACCGGCAGGTCGATCCCGAGGCCAAGCGCGACGTTCTGGCGCGCGGTGTCGCCGCCAGCCCCGGTGCGGCCACCGGCAAGATCGTCTTTACCGCCGAAGCCAGCCAAGCCGCTGCCGCGCGCGGCGAGGCCACGGTTCTGGTCCGGCGCGAGACGACCTCCGAGGATATTCGCGGCATGCACGATGCCGTCGCCATCCTGACCGAGCGGGGCGGCATGACCAGCCATGCCGCGGTGATCGGGCGCGGCATCGGACTGCCCTGCGTGGTGGGCGCCTCCTCGATCCGCTTCCAGACAGCTGCGCGCAAGCTGACCGCGCCCGATGGCCGCATCCTGAAAGAGGGCGACGAGGTCACCATCGACGGCACCAATGGTGAAGTGCTCTTTGGCCGCGCGCCGCTGCTGGATGCGGGGCATGACGACAGCTTTCAGGTGCTGATGGGCTGGGCGGATGATGTGCGAGATATCGCCGTGCGTGCAAATGCCGACACGCCGATGGATGCGCAGATGGCGCATAATTTCCAGGCTGAGGGCATCGGCCTGTGCCGGACCGAGCATATGTTCTTCGAGGAGGCACGCCTGCGTGTCATGCGCGAGATGATCTTTGCCAGCACCAGCGCCGACCGGGCCGCCGCGCTCGAACGCCTGCTGCCGATGCAGCGCGCCGACTTTGCCGATCTCTTCCGCATCATGAAGGGTCAGTCCGTCTGCATCCGCCTTTTCGATCCGCCCCTGCACGAATTCCTGCCCAGCGACCGCGCCGGGCACCGCGAACTGGCCGAGGCGCTGGACCTGCCTTTGAGCAAAGTGACCCGCCGGGTCGAGGCATTGGCCGAATATAACCCCATGCTGGGCATGCGCGGTGTCCGGCTTGGTATCACCGTCCCCGAGATCTATGAAATGCAGGTGCGCGCCATCTTCGAGGCGACCTTGCAGGTTGCGGGCGAGGGGGTCGAGATCGTCCCGGAGATCATGATCCCGCTGGTCAGCGCCAGCCGCGAGGTCGAGCTGGTCAAGGGCCGGGTCGATAGTGTCGCCGCCGCCGTGCGCAGCGAGACGGGCCGCGACTTTGCGTTTCGCCTCGGCGTAATGGTCGAGACGCCGCGCGCTGCCCTGCGCGCCGGTGACATCGCCCCGCAGGTGGCCTTCCTCAGCTTCGGCACGAACGATCTGACGCAGATGACCTACGGCCTCAGCCGCGACGACGCCGGGCGGTTCATGTCGGAATACGTGCAACTTGGCGTCTACCCCGAGGATCCGTTTCACACGCTCGACCTCGATGGCGTGGCCGAGCTGCTCAGCATCGGCGCCGAGCGCGCGCGCGCCGCCAATCCGAATCTAACCCTGTCGATCTGCGGCGAGCATGGCGGTAACCCCGAATCGATTGCCTTCTGCCGGGCGGCCGGATTCGACTATGTCTCGTGCTCGCCCTTCCGCGTTCCGGTGGCGCGACTAGCCGCCGCACAGCTGGCCGTTCGGGACAAGATCGGCGCCGCCTGACGCCAAATCCTACCACATGCTGCGGTTTTTCGGTTCGGATCGCGCCATGCGCCAGAGTCTGAAAACGGCGCAAATTGGTCTAAAATCGTCACGGGCTGGACGAATGGGCGTGGAAACTATATCTCACCGCGATCCTGGGGGGCTGCGCCCCTCGCTGTCTGCAGGTGTTTTATGTCGCTTCGTTTTAGTTTTGCCATCGCCGCCGCCGCAATTTCCGTGGCCGCTGCCGTCCCCGCTGGCGCCGATACCGCCATCAACAAGCTACTGGGCCAAGAGCGCCGCGGCCTCTCCGCGATGAGCCAGTCCCGTGTTGCAAGCTACCTCAAGGCGCCCGTCGCCACCGCCGGTTACACCCGCGAGTGGCTGGACGCGCAAAAGCCCGCCAAAGGCGACGCGCAATGGCGCTGCCTGTCTGAGGCGCTCTATTTCGAGGCGCGCGGCGAGACCGTCAAAGGGCAGTTTGCCGTGGCCGAGGTGATCCTGAACCGCGTCGACAGCCCGCGCTATCCCGATACGATCTGCGGCGTCATCAATCAGGGCACCGGCCAGAAATACGCCTGCCAATTCACCTACACCTGCGATGGCCGCGCCGAGGTCATCGCCGAGCCGCGCGCCTTCGAGCGTGTCGGCAAGATTGCCAAGATCATGGCTGGCGGCGCCAAGCGGCCCCTGACCAAGGGCGCAACGCATTACCATACCCACGCCGTCAATCCGCGCTGGGCGCGCGTGTTTCCGCGCGTCGCCGAGATCGGCTATCATTACTTTTACAAGCAGCCGACGCGCCTGTCGCAGAACTGAGGCGCGCGCGGGGCAAATGCCGCACGGTGTATGCCCGGTGCCGCTTTGCGGATTTGTGCGCGCGGCTGGGCCGTGCTAAGGCGCGGCAGCGGGGCATAATCCCGTGAATTTGCGTTCAGGGAAGATGGCGATGAGCAACGACACGACCTTGGCTTTTGCCCATCCCGATGCCCGCGCCGAGGCGACGGCGCCCATGGGCCCGCTGGACCGTATTTCCCTGCGCGATCACATCGTCGAGGTCGAAATCGGGGCTTTCCAGCTCGAGCGCGGCATCACCCAGCGCATCTGTTTCAACGTCGTGGTCGAAGTCCGCCCGGTGGGCGACGACCTGGGCGACGATGTGGACCGCATCCTCAGCTACGATCGCGTGACGCAAGCCATCGCCGCCGAACTGGCGGAAGAGCGTCTGAACCTGCTTGAGACACTGGCCGAGAACGTGGCCGAGCGGATCCTGGCCGAGCCGCAGGCGGTGCGCACCTTCGTGCGGATCGAGAAGCTGGATCGCGGCCCCGGCGCGCTGGGTGTCGAGATCGTCCGCTCGGTCGATGATCTGGCCACACGGCCTACCGCCGCCGTTACGGCGCCCAATCCGCATGTGGTCTACCTGACGAATGCCGCCATCACCTCTCCGAACCTGATCCGTTGGCTTGACCAGTTGGAACAACGGGCCGAGCCGGTGATCCTGTGCGTCGGGCGCGCGGGCGCGATGCCGCCCCAGACCGGCCACAAGATGACCCAGCGCCGTGTCGATCTTCTCGCAATCGAGCAGAACGCATGGGTGCTGGCGGGGCGGGATGATCGCTGCGTTGTCGTCGATACGCGGACCGAGCTGGATTGGGCCATGCGAAACGGGCGGATCAGCGTCTGGGCGCCGTCCAAGATCGTGCTCGACGCGGTCGATGGTCCCACCGTTGGCCCCGACAAGCCCGTCGCGCTGGCCGCGTGGTTTGCGGGGCACATGGACGCGTCGGATCTCCTGCTGATCGGCGAGGCACCGCCCGAAGGCGGCGCGCAGGTGCCGATCCTGGTGCAGGATATCGCCGAATCCGGGCTGTGACGGCACCGCAAGGACTGGCCGCCACGGCCGCCGAGCAGGACTCACGCGGGACCAATGACATGACACGCAGCTACTACCGCCCCATCGCTCAGACAGACCCGTGCCGCCCCGAGGGCGCGCGCACGCTCGCCGGTGGCTGGGCCTGGTTCGACCGAGCCGAACATCTCACGCGTGAAGGCAGCTCACTGGTCGCGGCAGACGACATCCCCGCCGATATTCTGGAGCGCCTAACCGCGCCCCGCGCGGCCATGGCGGGGCTTGAGTTCAGCGCGCCCTGCCTCATGGGCATCCTGAATGTCACGCCCGACAGTTTTTCGGATGGCGGCAAGTTCATCGCTCCCGATGCGGCGCTTGCGCAAGCGCAGGCCATGGCGGATGCGGGCGCGCATATGATCGACGTCGGCGGCGAATCCACCCGGCCCGGTGCCTTGCCCGTGGCAGAGGCGGATGAAATCGCGCGCACCGCGCCCGTGATCGCCGCCATTCGCGGACATTCGGACCTGCCGATCTCGATCGACACGCGCAAGACGGCGGTGGCGCAGGCTGCGATCGGGGCGGGGGCAAACCTGATCAACGACGTCTCTGGATTCACCTTCGATCCGGCGCTGGCGCCCTATTGCGCCGAGGCGGGTCTGCCCGTCTGCGTCATGCATGCGCAGGGGGATCCGCAGACGATGCAGCACGCGCCGCGTTACGATGATGTCACGCTTGACGTATACGACTTCCTCGAGGCGCGCATCGACGCGCTGGTGGCCGAAGGCGTTGCGCGCGCTCAAATCATCGTCGACCCGGGGATCGGATTTGGCAAGACGCAGGCGCATAACCTGACCTTGCTCAGCCGCTTGTCCATATTTCACGGTCTCGGCTGCCCGATCCTGCTCGGTGCATCGCGCAAGAAATTCATCGGCACGATTGGGGGCACGCCCGATGCGGCCGACCGTATGCCCGGCTCGGTCGCGGTGGCACTGGCGGGCATTGCGCAAGGGGTTCAGATCATCCGGGCGCATGACGTCGATGCCACGCGCGCGGCCATCGCCCTCTGGCGCGCAGCGACCTCAGGGCTGGCGTGATGTCCGACTGCTGAAGAGCCGTCGCAGCGCCGCCGCCTGACTGAGCGCAAGGCCCGACAGGATCAGTAGCAGGGCAAGGTAGATATTGGGCGGCAATTGCTCGCCCAGGAACACGATGCCCAGCATCATGGACCACAGCGGCACCTGATAGTTCAGTAGGGACATGAATATTGGCCCCGCGCTTCGGATCACTTGCACCAATAGCAACTGCGCCAGCCCGGTGGGAAATGTCCCCAGATAGAGCAGTGCCGCAACGCTGATAAGCGGGACGTTCTGCGGTATCCCTTCGGCCCAGAGCGCGTAGGGGACAAAGAGCGTTGCCCCGATCGTCAGAGCGGCGGCCGAGAGCGAGATCAGATCCACCGCTGGGCAAAGCCGGGTCAATATCGCGCCTATTGCATAGCATAGCGCCGCCGCAACACAGCCAAACCGCGCCGTCACCTCGAATTCGGCGCCCGTCGCGGCAAAGGCCGACGGGCCGATCAGGACGATCACGCCCGTCGTGCCGATCAAAAAGCCGATGACGCGCCGCAGGTTCATCTGATCCCCAGGCACCAGAAAATGCGCCAGCGGAAGGATCATGAGCGGCACGATGGCCATGCAGACCCCCGCAAAGCCCGATGCCACGAATTGCTGGCTCCAGCTGAGCAAAAAGAACGGCAATGCGTTGGTGAAGACGCCAATGCCGAGCGCAAAGAGCCAGACCCTGCCCGCACCCTCGCCCCGGACAGGCGGCAGACCTGTGCCGCGTGCGAAGGCGATTGTCAGCAGCAGGATCGCCCCGAGGCCCAGCCGACACGCAACAAGAAGGCGTGGCCCCACACCCTCAAGCGCCAGTTCGGTGAACATGAACGCAGCGCCGAACATCGCGCCAAGGATCCCGATGCGCAGCCAACTGCCAGCCGTAATGGTGTACATCGTGCGACCTCGCAAATGTCAGACGTGATGAATAATGGCATCTGTCCGGGTGCAGTGCCGCCGTATCGTTTCGCATATCGGCCCGGCCCTGTCCCCGCCGGGCCCGGCAGGCGGACAGGCGGCGGTCATCATGTCGCAGGCAGGGAACGGGCGGCCAAATTACCGCGTTGGGCTGCCAATAAAGGAAAGGAATTTGAAATGGACCTTCCCCTGATACTGATCCTCGCGGGCGCCACCTTTGCGCTCGTCATCGTCTTTGTTCTCTGGAGCAAACGCGCCACCGAAAAGCGCATGGAAGAGCACCCGGAGCCGAAATCGACATTGGCCAAGGACAAGGACAGCAAAGGCAATCCCGCCGACGTGAAATGACGTATCGCCCGGCCACATGGTATGCGGCCGGGCGACTGCAGTTTAGTTCTTGTCTTGGTCGACCAGCTTGCCGGCTGAAATCCACGGCATCATGCCGCGCAGCTTCTTGCCGACTTCTTCGATCTGGTGCTCGTCATTCATGCGGCGAGTACCTTTGAAGAACGGCTGACCCACCGAATTCTCCTGCATGAAGTCACGCACGAACTTGCCCGACTGGATGTCGTGCAGGATCGCCTTCATTTCCTTCTTCGTCTGCTCGTAGGGCAAAACGCGCGGGCCGCTGACATATTCGCCGTACTCGGCCGTGTTCGAGATCGAGTAGTTCATGTTGGCGATGCCGCCTTCATAGATCAGATCGACGATCAGCTTCACTTCGTGCAGGCACTCGAAATAGGCCATCTCGGGCGCATAGCCCGCCTCGACCAGCGTCTCGAAGCCCATGCGGATCAGCTCGACAAGGCCACCGCAGAGCACGGCCTGCTCGCCGAAGAGGTCTGTCTCGCATTCTTCGCGGAAGTTCGTCTCGATGATGCCCGAGCGGCCGCCGCCGATGGCGGAGCAATAGCTGAGGCCCAGCTCGAGCGCCTTGCCGGATGCGTCGGTGTCGACAGCCACGAGGCAGGGCACACCCCCGCCCTTGACGTATTCGCCGCGCACGGTGTGACCGGGGCCCTTGGGTGCCATCATGATGACGTCGATGCCTTCCTTGGGCTCGATCAGGCCGAAATGCACGTTGAGACCGTGGGCGAATGCGATGGCCGCGCCCTCGCGGATATTGTCATGCACGTATTTCTTGTAGGTCTCGGCCTGAAGCTCGTCGGGCATGGTGAACATGATCAGGTCGGCCCAGGCTGCCGCCTCGGCGATTCCCATGACCTTCAGGCCCTCGCCCTCGGCTTTCTTGGCGGATTTCGAGCCTTCGCGCAGGGCGACGACAAGGTTCTTGGCGCCTGAATCGCGCAGGTTCAGCGCGTGGGCGTGGCCTTGGCTGCCGTAGCCTAGGATGGCCACTTTCTTGTCCTTGATCAGGTTGATGTCGCAGTCGCGGTCATAATAAACGCGCATGATTATATCCCTTTCGGTTGTGTGATTGAGGCTGAAATTACAGGGATGCGCCCGAGAGGAAATGCAAAAGCGCGTTGATGGTCCGGTTATTTTGAGTATTTATAACCAAGATGAAGGATGGGCGGTAAAATCATGCTCGATGATACGGACAGGCGCATTCTGCGACATTACCAGCACGCGCCTGCGGCTGCGCTGTCGGATCTGGCGGAGCTTGCGGGGGTCACCGCCAATACCTGCGCCCGGCGGCTGGAGCGGATGGAGGCGCAGGGCGTGATCCTTGGCAACCGCGCGGTGATCGATTGGCGCGCCCTGGGTTACGAGGTGGAGGTGAGCCTCCGCGCTCAGCTGGACAAGACGCAGCCGCGCGCCTTTGACGAGTTCACGGCGGCGGCGCGCGAAGTCCCGGAGGTGATCGAGATCCAGACCTTTCTGGGTCGCGTCGATCTGCGCCTTTACGTGATCGCGCGCGATATGGTGCATTACCAGCACATCTATCGCAGCGCGATCCTGCCGCTGCCGCATATCACCGATATCGAGGCGCTGATGCACATGGCGCGGATCAAGGCAGACGAGGCGCTGCCGCTATGATCGAGCTTGACGAGACGGATCGGCGCATCCTGCGCGCGCTGGTGGAGGATGCCACGCAAAGCGCCTCGGCGCTGGGCCGCAAGCTGGGCCTGTCGCAGCCCGCCGTCTGGCGGCGGATCAAGCGGCTGCATGAGACGGGTGTCATCAAGGGCCAACGCCTCGATCTGGATCGCGAGAAACTTGGCTTCGGCGTCAGCGTCTTTCTGGGGGTCAAGCTGGCGACCAAGGGGCGCGTCAGTCTCGATGATTTCGAGCGCGCTGTGTCAGCTATCCCCGAGGTGCAGAGCGTCGAGCATATCCTGGGCGTCTATGACTACCGCCTGCGCGTTGTCGCGCGGGACATCAGCGATTTCGAGCGCGTTTTGCGGCGGCGCATCATGACGCTGCCTGGCGTGGGCGATGTCGAGGCGAACGTCCTTCTGAGCGAAGAGCGCCGGCCGGGCCCAATCTAATCGCGGGTCCCGCCGAGCCCCAGACGCATCAATCCTCGCCGCACAGGCGCCAGCGCGTGCAGCGCGTTCAGCCCCATCGCGCGCGCATCGCGCAGCGGCTGCGCATCCATCATCGAGGCGCGGTTGAGCAGGTCGATCCCCTGCATTCGGACCGCGACTTCGGTATGGCGGGCGCGGTGATAGGCGTCCAGCATCGCGGTATCGCCCAATGTATCGGGCGATTTCTCGGCCAGATCCAAGAGCGCGCGCAAATCTGCCAGCGAGGTATTCAGCCCCTGCGCGCCGATGGGTGGCATGACATGCGCAGCCTCGGCAATCAGCGCGGTGCGCTGTGCGGCATAACGATCTGCGATCTGGCTGATGATGGGCCAGACGCCGATCTGCGACGCCAATGTCAGCGGCCCCAGCACATGACAGCTGCGCGCATTGAGCGCCTCATTGAACGCGTCTTTATTAAGCGCGGCAAGGCGCTGCGCTTCGGGTCCGCGCTCCATCCAGACGACGGCAGAGGACGGCATGCCGTCGTGATCGGGCAGGGGAACCAGTGTGAACGGGCCGCCGCTGCGGTGGATCTCGGTCGAGACATTGCCATGCGGGACCGGGTGCGTCACGGCAAAGGCCAGCGCCTTTTGCCCGTACCGTGTGGTGCGCACGCCAATGCCCGCCGCCTCGCGAATGGGCGAATTGCGCCCGTCCGCGGCAATGACAAGGCGCGCGGCGACGTGGCCGCCATCGGAGAGGCGCACGCGCGCCTCGATGTCTCGGGTCAGCAACCCGGCGGTGCCGATACCCGGGCGGAACGTGACGTTATCCGCCGCCTCGACATGGGCCAGCATCTCGCGGCGCAAGAGCCAGTTGGGCAGGTTCCAGCCGAAAGGCTGGTCCGAGATCTCGTCCGCGTCGAAATCGCGGGTAAGGCGGGGCGCAGCCTCTCCGCCGCCGGCGTCGATGATGCGCATGGTCTGAAGCGGCATCGCGTTGGGGGCGAGGCGCTCCCACAGACCGCATTTCTCCAGCAGGTCGCGCGCCGGTTGCAAAAAGGCGGTACTGCGCAGATCGGCACCCTTGGTGTCGCGCTCGGTCACGGGCGGGGCAGGGTCGACGCAGATCACGCTGAAGCCGGCAGCGCCGAAGGCGGCAGCGGCTGTCAGGCCGGCGATGCCGCCGCCTGAAATGAGGATGTCGACCTTGTCCATATGCGTGGCCCTTTCGCGCTTTGATACCTCAGGATATAGGCCTGCGCCACGGCGAGGGCCACCCGGCACAAGGCCGCAGGCCGTGCTTAGATCAGGCGGGACAGGAACCCGCTCAGATCATCCGTATGATGGTGGATATGGGGCGCATCATGCGGCTCGGGCGCGACGAGGACGGTGGCAAGGCCCATCTCATGGGGCTGGGCCAAGTTGCGCGGATCGTCCTCGAACATGGCCGCCGCGCCGGGCACCAGACCGTCGGCGGCAAAGACCGCCTCGAACGCGTCGCGGCCCGGCTTGGGGATATAGCCTGCATGCTCGACGCCGTAGACCGCATCGAAAACGCCCGCCAAGCCGCGCGCCTCGGCCACCCGCTCGGCATAGGGGGCGCTGCCATTGGTAAAGATGATCTTGCGGCCCGGCAGCGCGGTGATGCGTGCGCGCAGCTCGGGATCGGGCGACAGGACGCTCATGTCTATATCGTGCACGTCGATCATGTATTGCTCGGGGTCTAGGCCGTGCACGTTCATCAGGCCCGCCAGCGTCGTGCCGTGCTCGCGCCAGTATGTCACCCGCAGGCGGTCCGCCTCGGCATGGTCGACGCCCAACTCATCCATGACGAATTGCGTCATCCGCACCTCGATCTGGTCGAAAAGACGCAGATGCGGCGAATAGAGGGTGTTGTCGAGGTCGAACACCCAAGCGTCCACGTGGCTGAAATCCTGTTTTGGCATGCAGCCAAACTAGGCGCGGGCGCGCCCCTGTCAACCGAGCAAAAGCTTGATCACGGGCGCCCGCGCCCCTACCGTCGCGCGGATGACAGTCACAGCCGGACATGCCCCGATGAAACCGCCGCAAAAACCGCCCCAGACGGATGCCTACTCGCTGATCCTGGAGGCGATCGACATGGGCGAATTCCGGCCCGGTGACCGCCTGGTCGAGAGCGATCTGGCCGAGCGCTTTGGCGTGTCGCGCACGCCCATCCGCGAGGCGCTGCAACGGCTCGAGACGCAGTCATTGCTCACGCGCGACGGGCGCAGCCTCATCGTCGCCTCACTGGATCACAACCAGCGCGCCGAGCTTTACGTCGTGCGCGCCGAACTGGAAGGGCTGGCTGCCAGCCTGGCCGCGCGCCACGCCACGCCCGAAGAAGTGGCCGTCCTGCGCGGCATGGTCGAGCAGGACCGCGCCCTCATCGGCGATCCGGCGCGCATGGCGCGCGCCAATCGACGCTTTCACAAGCAGATCCACCTTGCCTCGCACAACCGGTTTCTTGTGCAGCAGCTAGGGCTCGTCCATCGCTCGATGGCACTGATGGCGACGACCTCACTTGCCGCCGAAGGGCGGGGCGAGGATGCAATCGCCGAACATGATGCCATCGTCTCGGCCATCGAGGCGGGCGAGGCGCGCGCGGCACATGATGCGCTAAAGGCCCATATATCAAAGGCGTTCGTCACGCGGCTGAGGCTGGAATCGGGCGAGGTGAAATCGACGATTTGAACGTGCCTATCCCTCGGCGCTTTCCAGCGAGTGACCGTGTGCCGTCTTGTCCCAGTAGAAGGGCGCGACAATCATCTCGTAAATCGCCTTGAGTGCGGCAATGGTCCCCAGCGGGGTGTAGAGATGCATCAACGGGGCCCAGGGCAATAGGTGCCGATGCCGCTTTCCGGATACGCCCAGCATGTAGAAGCCGATATTCAGAAGCTCGACCGCAAGGAAAAGTTTGCTGAAGAGCAGCAGCCCCTCACGCGGGAGCACGGGGTCCAGGGGATGGGGCAGGCCGAACAGGACCAGCCAAAAGGACCACAGGAAAGGCGCCAGCAGGAATTGTGACAAAGCGGTCAGAAAATGGGCCTGAAACCCCCAGAACCGCCACGCGCCCAGCTGTTGATGCAGCAAGCGGGGCCGCCGCATATGCACCAGATACGTCGTCATATAGCCCTTGAGCCATCGCGAGCGTTGCTTGATCCAAGGCCAGGCACTGCAATTCGCCTCCTCGCCCGTGACGGTGCCGATCACTTCGGTGCGGTAGCCGTGCCGCGCCAGGCGAAACCCCAGATCAGCATCCTCGGTGACGTTATGCGCATCCCAGCCACCAAGCTCTTCCAGCACATCGCGCCTAAAATACAGCGTCGTGCCGCCCAGCGGGATCGCCAAGCCCAGTTTCGCCATCCCAGGCAGCATCACGCGAAACCATGTCGCGTACTCGATGGTAAAGCATCGCGCGAGCCAGTTCTGACGCGGATTGTAATAATCGAGGATGCCTTGCAGGCAGACGACATCCGGCGGCGCGGCGGCAAAGCGGCGCGCGATTTGGGTGATCTGGTCGGGGGCGGGCGCATCCTCGGCGTCAAAGATGCCCACGATGCTTCCCTCGCAGAAATCCAAGGCATAATTCATCGCGCGCGGCTTGGTCCGCGGTTGTCCGTCGGGCACGATCACCGCGCGCATCCAAGGCGGCAACGTGATGCCCGCAACGGTGCTGCGCGTTGTCTCGTCCGTCTCCTCCAGAACCAGGATCACGTCGAGCAGACATTTGGGATAGGTCAGCAGGCTCAACCGCTTGATCAGGGCCTGCGCGATCCGCGTTTCGCGGTAAAGCGGCACGAGGATCGACACTTTGGGAAGCTTTGCATTCGCTGGTAGGGGCGGCTGGAACTCGGCGGGCGCGCCCGCGACGGCGCGTGCGCAGACGGCCGCCATTTTGAACGCCGCCGAAAGGAACAAGGTCACCGTCGCCCATGCCACGAAGAGGCCAAAGATCTGTGCCGGCCACAATGCGCTGGCCAGAATGCACAGTCCGATTATCGACAGCGCGATGGCGCCGCGCCGCATCGGCGAGGCGCGCCAGGTCCGACAGCTTTCACTGGCGGGCGGACGCGCCTCGGCGGCGGCGGTCAGGGCGGTGCGGGCGGCGTCTGCCATAGCATCTTGCAACGCGTGGCGCGGCGCGATCAGCGGCGCGCGCCTGCGCAGGGCATCGGGCAAATCGCCCAGTGCCTCCGCCGCCTCGGGCCGGTCCACCGCGATGCGCAAAACGCCGTCTTCGCCGCGAAGCGCCGCGGCGCCGCTGCGGATCATGCGGCGCGGGTCGATCCCGGGGACGGGTTCTGCGCAATGCGCCAGCTCGTGCGCGCTCGCTTGACGCAGACCCGCGCGGCTGGCCTGCGCGCGCAGGACGGTGCTTTCGTCCAAAAGCCCTTCGGCGCGAAGAATGTCGTCGATAGGTGCGGCGCAATGGCGTCCGACGATCTGGGCCAGTTTGGCGTCCGAGCTCGAAATCGTGCCAGTCCGCACAAGATGGAGGCCCAGCGTGCAAAGCGGTGCGACATCATCGGCGCCCTCGCGCAGACTGGCAGAGGTCCAGGACTGCGTGTCCAGCTGTCGCAGATCCGAGATCGACATATTATACCCTTCGCCAAACGGTCCGGCGACGAGTTTCGTTCATGTCAGTTAACGAAGCGTAAAGATTTACGGGAGAAACCGTTAAGAAACGGGGGCTTTCGCCGCCATCGAGGCTGCGAACCGCTCAAAAAGGTAAAAGCTGTCCTGCGGGCCGGGACTGGCCTCGGGGTGGTGCTGCACCGAAAAGACGGGCCGATTCTTGATTGCGATCCCGCAGTTCGAGCCGTCGAAGAGCGACACATGCGTTTCCTCGACCCCCTCGGGCAACGATTGGCCATCGACGGCAAAGCCGTGGTTCATCGACGTGATCTCGACCTTGCCGGTGGTGTAGTCCTTGACCGGATGGTTCGCGCCGTGATGTCCGTGGCTCATCTTGACCGTCTTGGCGCCCAGCGCCAGCGCCAGCATCTGGTGGCCCAGGCAGATCCCGAAAAGCGGCAGATCCGCCTTCAGCAGCTCTTGAATGACCGGCACGGCATAGGTGCCCGTCGCTGCCGGATCACCCGGCCCGTTCGACAGGAACACGCCATCGGGGTTATGCGCCAGCACCTCTTCGGCGGTGGCGGTGGCCGGCAGGACGGTGACATCGCAGCCCGCCGAGGCAAGGCAGCGCAGGATGTTGCGCTTGGCGCCGTAATCGATCGCCACCACCTTGTGCGGCGCGTTTTCCTGCACCGGATAGCCATCGGGCCAGGCCCAGCGCATCTCGTTCCAGCGGTAGGATTGCGCGCAAGTCACGTCCTTGGCCAGGTCCACGCCTTCCAGCCCGGCAAAGCCGCGCGCCATTTCCACCAGCGCGGCAACGTCGAAATTGCCGTCCGGATCATGGGCCAGCGCGACATGTGGCGCGCCTTGCTGGCGGATTGCGCGTGTCAGGCGGCGGGTGTCGACACCGCCCATCGCGATGCGCCCCCGCTGAGCCAGCCAATGCTGCAAAGTCTGCGTACTGCGCCAGTTCGACGGCGCGGTCGGATCCCATTTGACGACCATGCCCGCGGCCACGGGATCGGCTGTCTCGTCATCCTCGGGGTTGGTGCCCGTGTTGCCGATATGCGGAAAGGTGAAGGTCACGACCTGGCCCGCATAGCTGGGGTCGGTCATAATCTCCTGATAGCCGGTCATCGCGGTGTTGAAGCACAGCTCGGCGACAGTTACGCCGGTCGCGCCAAATCCGCGCCCGTAGAACACCGTGCCATCGGCCAGCGCAAGGCAGGCGGTGGGGCGAGGCTGGGGCGCATCAAGCATGGCGGCTCTCCGGGGATGTGGCTGAAGATATATGAAAGGGGCGCAAAATCTGCGCGAACCTAAGGCTGCGGCACTATAGGGTCAAGAGGTGGCACGCGGACGGCGCCTTGCCTGACGCTGGGGCAGGCCGCTCTGCGGTTGCCTTGGCCCGCCCGATTGGGTAGACCCCGGCGCCTAGCTACTACGCGCCGGCCAGGCCCGCGCGCGTCCCCGCCAAAGGACCGAGCCATGGAAAACACATTGCGCGACCGCGTCAACACCGCCCTGAAACAGGCGATGCGCGACAAGGATGCCCAGCGTCTGGCGACGCTGCGCCTGATCAACGCTGCCATCAAGGATCAGGAAATCGCGGCCCGCGCAACGGGCGGCGAAGTGCAGCTGAGCGACGACGACGTGCTGACCATCCTTGGCAAGATGACAAAGCAACGTCTCGAGTCCGTGCGTGCCTACGAGGAAGGCGGGCGCATAGATCTTGCAGAACGCGAGCAGCAGGAAGTGGCCGTCATCGCCGAGTTTCTGCCCAAGCAGCTCTCGGACGAGGAGGTCGATGCCGCCATCGAGGCCGCCATCGAGGAAACGAACGCCAGTTCGATCCGCGACATGGGCAAGATCATGGGCGTGCTCAAAGCCAAATATACCGGCCAGATGGATTTCGGCGCCGTCGGTCCGCGGATCAAGGACCGCATGACCTCCTGAGGGGCCGCGGCGATCGGACCAATACTGGTCCGATCTGTTTTGGCGCCGCGTCCAGTTTCATCTTGGCAAAAATACTCAGATCCGGCGGCCTGTCAGAGGTCGGTGCGTTACGTATTCGCGCGCGCCAGTTTCAACGCTCCGACCAGCTCGGAAAACAGCGCCTTGCGCTCGTCTTCGGACAGGAACGCGCCCACCTCCACCTCGCGGCCGGCGCCGCGCAGGGTGATGTAATTCTTGACCGGCCCGCCCGAGGGATAGATCTGCGCCTGCGCCCAATAGGCGTTGCAATCCCATTTCTGCACATCGCCCTTCGGATTAGTGCGGGTCAGCAGCACCTCCTGCGCGTCAATCACCAGCGCCTCGTGCATGCGCCCGCTGGCATAGCTGCGCTCCAGCGCCCACCACATCAACACCACCGCCCCCGCCAGAAACGGAAGCAGCCCCCAAAGAACGACCGTCCCGACCAGCGCGAAGAGCGGGAGCGAGAACATCACGCAGGTGATGACCATGAAAAGCGCGAAACCGCGCCGCGGCAGAGACCGATGCGGCCACATATCGAGGCGCCGTGTATCCGTGCCGATAGCGGGAGGAGACCATTCGTAAGGCATAGCCGTAGTTTTAACTCAACACCGCTGCATGAAAAGTGCGCTTGCCGCGATTTTTTGCCGCCCCGGTCGGATCTGGCCGAAGACGCCCGTTCGATACCCCCGGCCTAACGGGCGTATTTGATGAAGGGCGTCAGCACCGCGATCCGGTCATAGAGCCGCCGGGCGGTGGCGTTGAAATCCTGCGTCATCCAATAGACCGACGGGCGCCCGTCGCGATCGGCGGCGGCATAGACCGCCTCGATCAGCTTGCGCCCCACACCCGTGCCGCGGGCCGATGGATCGGCGTAGAGATCCTGCAGATAGCAGACTTCCTCGATCTTCCAGTTATGCGGGTGATAGATGTAATGGACGAGGCCCACGGGTGTCTCGCCCTTCAGGGCCATCAGACCATTCTGGTTCGGATGCTCGTCCGACAGCAGCCGCTGGAAGGTCGTGGCATAGACCTCCTCGGGCACCGAGGTCTCGTAATATTGCAGGTATCCCGTCCAGAGGCGCCGCCACGCGTCCTCGTCCGCGGCCTCGATAGGGCGGGTGGTGATCTGATCGGACATGGGCGGCCTCGCTGATTCTGCTCCGCAGTCAGCCTAGCCGATGGGCGGATCGCTGCCAGTGCCTATCGCGCCCGATATTCTGCGGTTACTCTGCGGCCACCGCGCCGGGATCAACCAGCGCCACGATGTCGCGCATGATGGTATTCAGTTCGAAATCCTTTGGCGTGTAGACGCGCGCGACGCCCATGGCGCGCAGGCGCGCGGCGTCCTCTTCGGGGATGATGCCGCCGACGATGACGGGCACATGGCCCAGCCCGGCGGCGTTCATGCGCATCATCATATCCTCGACCAGCGGGATGTGACTGCCCGACAGGATCGACAGGCCCACCACATGCGCCCCATCCTCCAAGGCTGTCCTGACCAGCTCTTCGGGTGTCAGGCGGATGCCGCGATAGTCGATATCCATGCCGCAGTCCCGCGCGCGGAATGCGATCTGCTCGGCCCCGTTGGAATGTCCATCGAGGCCGGGCTTGCCGACGAGAAACTTGAGCCGTTTGCCCAGCTTGGTCGAGGCGGCGGCGACCGCCTCGCGGATGTCATCGAGGCCTTCGGTCATGTTCGACGGGCTGGCGCTGACGCCGGTGGGGCCGCGGTATTCGCCATGGACGCGGCGCATCTCCTCGGCCCATTCCCCGGTTGTCACCCCCGCGCGGGCGGCGGCGATCGAGGCGGGCATGATGTTGCGCCCTTCGCTGGCCGCGCTGCGCAACTCGGCCAGCGCGGCCGCGACCGCATCTGCATCGCGGGCGGCGCGCCATTCATCGAGGCGTCCAATCTGTTCGGCCTCGACGGCGGGATCGACCGTCATGATGCCGCCATCCTCGGTCTGCAGCGGCGAGGGCTCGCCCGTCGTGAATTTGTTGACGCCGACAACGGTGGTCTCGCCCGCTTCGATCCGGCCCAGCCGCGCGGCATTGCTGCCGACCAGCTGCGATTTCATGTAGTCGATGGCCCCGATGGCGCCGCCCATGCTGTCGAGGCTGGCCAGCTCGCGCCGCGCGCCGTCTTTCAGCGCCTCGACCTTCTTGTCCACCGCGGGGTTGCCGTCGAAGAGGTCGTCGAATTCCAAGAGGTCCGTCTCATAGGCCAGGATCTGCTGCATACGCATCGACCATTGCTGATCCCAGGGGCGCGGCAGGCCCAGTGCCTCGTTCCAGGCGGGCAGCTGCACCGCGCGCGCGCGGGCCTTCTTGGATAGCGTCACGGCCAGCATCTCGATCAGGATGCGATAGACGTTGTTTTCGGGCTGCTGCTCGGTCAAGCCGAGGGAATTGACCTGCACACCATAGCGAAAACGGCGGAACTTGGGATCTTCGACGCCATAACGCTCGGCCAAGATTTCGTCCCAAAGATCGACAAATGCCCGCATCTTGCACATCTCAGTGACAAAGCGGATGCCCGCATTGACGAAGAAGCTGATGCGCCCCGCCAGCACCGGGAAATCCGCCTCGGGCACGCGGGGGCGCAGCTCGTCCAGCACGGCGATGGCGGTGGCGAGGGCGAAGGACAGCTCCTGCTCGGGCGTCGCGCCGGCTTCTTGCAGGTGATAGGAACACACGTTCATCGGGTTCCACTTGGGGATATGCTTGTAGCAATATTCGGCAACGTCCCCGATCATCTTGAGCGAGGGTTTCGGCGGGCAGATATAGGTGCCGCGGCTGAGATATTCCTTGATCAGATCGTTCTGCACGGTGCCTTGCAGGGTGCTTGGGTCCACCCCCTGCTCCTCGGCCACGGCGATATAAAGTGCCAGCAGCCAGGGCGCCGTCGCGTTGATCGTCATCGAGGTGTTCATCTGCTCCAGCGGAATATCCGCGAAAAGCTGGCGCATGTCGCCCAGATGGCAGACGGGAACGCCCACCTTGCCGACCTCACCCCGCGACAGGACGTGATCGCTGTCATAGCCCGTTTGCGTTGGCAGATCGAAGGCGACCGAAAGGCCCGTCTGCCCTTTGGCCAGGTTCGCCCGGTAGAGCGCGTTGGAGGCCGAGGCGGTCGAATGACCCGCATATGTGCGGATCAGCCACGGGCGGTCTGCGGTCGGGTTGGACATGATCGGGCCTCGCGTAGGGGTAACAATGTTGCGCTATGGGGACGTTATGCGAAACTTTGCGCCAATGTCAATTCGCTGCATTGCGGCAATCGCAGATGCAGCATTCTCAGCTGGTGAAGGCAGCAAGCGGCCCCGCGCCGATGCGATGCATCCTTGCCGCGATCACGCATCTTTGCGTCCTCGGCCCCTGTTGTCGCTGGCCCGGCAAGGCATCATGCCCTAAGGAGCGGCGCACACCATTTAACTCCACGGTGCCGGTGGCGCCAGCGCCACAAAGGGCCAACATGACGGGACCACGCGAAGTGCTCTATGATATCCCATCCATCCTGATCGCGCTGGGCCTTCTGGCGCTCATGCTGGTCGCCATGTCACTGTCTTGGTTTCTGGGCCGGCGCAGCAAGCTGAATAAATCCGAAGAGGGCCGTAGCCAGACGACTGCGGTCCAAGGCTCGATGCTGGGCCTGCTGGCCTTGTTGCTGGGCTTTACCTTTTCATTGGGCCTGTCGCGGCACGACACGCGCTCGACCGCCGTGGTGGATGAGGCGAATGCCATCGGCACCGCGTGGTTGCGCACCGATTTCCTGCCGGCGGATATACGGGCAAGCGCCAAGGACGATCTGCGCCGCTACACACGCCTGCGGCTGGAGGCAGCGGAGGTGTCCGCCGATCAGGCCCAGCGCCGCAAGCGCCTTGTCGCCAATGCCGAGGCCGCCTTTGCCGATCTGTGGGAGCAGGCGTCAACGCATGCCGCGACGGCGGGTGGGCCTGCGGCCGTCAGCTATGCCGCCTCGCTCAACGACATGATCGACGCTTTGGGTGCGCGTGATGCTGCGATCGAACGGCACGTACCGGAGGTCGTCCTATTCATGCTGTTCGGCACCTTCGTGCTCTCGGGGGCGATGCTGGGCTTTTCCTCGGGGCTGGCAGGGGCAGCGCCTGCGACGCCGGTTTACCTGATGATGGCGCTTATCGTGCTCCTTGTCTTCATGATCATCGACCTTGACCGCCCCCGCCGCGGCCTGATCGAGGTTGACCAGCGACCCTTGGCCGCAGTTCTGGCCGGAATGCAGCAGAAATAGATGCGCCGCGCCCCATCGATGCTAGGGTGGGGCGCGCAGGAATCCCGGGGGGTTAAGTGACATCGACTGTTGATATGCCGCTCTGGGCGCTTTTGCTGCTCATCGCCTTTGCGGCTGTCACCTTTGCGTCGCACTTTCTGTTTCCATCCGTGCGCTGGTTTTTCCGCCGCCGGCTGGAACGGGCGGTGTCGAAGCTCAACACCCGGCTGAAACGCCCGATCGAGCCCTTCAAGCTCGCCCGGCGTCACGACATGATCCTGCGGTTGATCTATGACCCTGACGTGACACAGGCCATCGTGGACTATGCGGCCAAGCATAAGGTCCGCGAAGACGTCGCCTTCGAGAAGGCGCGCAGCTACGCGCGCGAGATCGTGCCCAGCTTTAGCGCCTTTGCCTATTTCAGCCTGGGCACGCGTCTGGCCAACTGGCTGGCGCGGCTTCTCTATGATGTGCGCACCGGGCCGAAAAACGGCGAGATCATCGACGGGATCGAGCATGACGCGACGCTGATTTTCATCATGAACCACCGCAGCAACATGGATTATGTGCTGGTCACGACGCTGGCGGCGCAATCCTCGGCGCTCAGCTATGCGGTGGGTGAGTGGGCGCGCGTCTGGCCGCTGAGCCGTCTGATCAAGGCGATGGGCGCCTATTTCATCCGGCGCCGGTCGCGCGGGGGGCTCTACCGCACGGTGCTGGCGCGCTACGTTCAGATGGCCACGACGGGCGGCGTGACGCAGGCGATCTTTCCCGAAGGCGGCCTGACCCTGACAGGCGCGGTGCGACCCGCCAAGCTGGGCTTGCTCTCCTACGTGGTCGAAGGCTGGAAGCCCGGCGGGCGCGACGTGGTCTTTGTGCCGGTTGCCATCAACTACGACCGTGTGCTGGAGGACCGCGTCCTGATCGGGGCGGCGATGCGCGGGGACCGCCGCTTTGGCGCCAGCAAGCGATCGGTCACCCGCGCCGCGCTGCGGATCGTCTGGCAGCGGCTGATCGGACGCTTTCAGCGATTTGGCACCGCTGCGGTGGTCTTTGCCGAGCCGGTGCGCCTCAGCGCTTATGGAGAGGCGCCGCGGCTCGAGGATCTGGGCCGAGACCTGATGGGCCGGATCGAGGCGGCGATGCCGATGTTGACCGTGCCGCTGATCTCGCGGGCGCTGCTGCGCGCGCAGGCGCCGATGGATGAGGCGGCTCTGACCGATGCCCTGCAGGCGATGCGGGCGGAGGGCGGTGCGAACCCCGGCCTGATCACAATCGGTGCGGATGACGTGGCGTTGGCCTGCAAGGCGCTGGCCCGGCGCGGTGCGATCCGGCAGGGCGATGCGGGATGGACCGTGACCGAGGAGGGCAAGCCGCTATTGGCCTATTACGCGGCCTCCGTGGCGCATCTGCTGCCCGAGGAAGATGCTGCGCCTGCATCGCATTTTTCTGCACCCGCTGGGTCATAAAGTTACAAAAATATGCCCCGCGGCATTGCATTGTTGCGTCGTGGGCGGTATCCCAAGGTGAGACCGGCGCGATTCTGCGCCGCGGCATGATTTTGACACGGGAGATTCCGATGGCCCTCGATACCGACCCCCGCACCGATTCCGGCGTGGCGCATTATGACGCCCCCGAGAAGGATCTCTACGAGGTCGGCGAAATGCCCCCGATGGGATATGTCCCCAAGCAGATGTATGCCTGGACCATCCGCCGCGAACGGCACGGTGAGCCCGACAAGTCCTTCAAACAGGAAGTCGTGGACGTGCCGACATTGGACAGCAACGAGGTGCTGGTTCTGGTGATGGCCGCAGGCGTGAATTACAACGGCGTCTGGGCGGGCCTTGGCCAGCCGATCAGCCCCTTCGACGTGCACAAGGCGGAGTATCATATCGCGGGCAGCGACGCGGCGGGCATCGTCTGGGCCGTGGGTGACAAGGTGCGCCGCTGGAAAGTCGGCGATGAGGTGGTCATCCACTGCAACCAGGACGATGGCGACGACGAGGAATGCAATGGCGGCGATCCCATGTTCTCGCCCAGCCAGCGCATCTGGGGCTACGAGACGCCGGACGGCTCCTTTGCCCAGTTCACCAACGTGCAGGCGCAACAGCTGATGCCGCGGCCCAAGCATCTGACGTGGGAAGAAAGCGCCTGCTATACCCTGACGCTGGCCACCGCCTATCGCATGCTTTTCGGGCACGAGCCGCATGACCTGAAGCCGGGCCAGAACGTGCTGGTCTGGGGGGCGTCGGGTGGCCTTGGCTCTTACGCGATCCAGCTGATCAATACGGCGGGCGCGAATGCCATCGCGGTCATATCCGAAGAGGACAAACGCCAGTTCGTGATGGACCTTGGCGCCAAGGGCGCGATCAACCGCAAGGATTTCAACTGCTGGGGTCAATTGCCCACAGTCAACACGCCCGAGTATAACGAGTGGCTGAAAGAGGCACGCAAGTTTGGCAAGGCGATCTGGGACATCACCGGCAAGGGCGTCAATGTCGACATGGTATTCGAGCATCCCGGCGAGGCGACATTTCCGGTGTCATCCCTCGTCTGCAAGAAGGGCGGCATGGTCGTGATCTGCGCGGGCACGACCGGCTTCAACTGCACCTTCGACGTGCGCTATATGTGGATGCATCAGAAACGCCTCCAGGGCAGCCATTTTGCCCATCTCAAGCAGGCCAGCGCCGCGAACAACCTTATGGTCGAGCGGCGCCTGGATCCTTGCATGTCCGAGGTCTTCCCCTGGGCTGACATCCCGGCGGCCCATACCAAGATGCTGCGCAACGAGCATAAGCCAGGCAATATGGCCGTGTTGGTGCAATCGCCGCGCACCGGCCTGCGGACGGTTGAGGACGCGCTGGACGCGCGGGGGTAGGACCGCGCCCATTCGTCCGGCCAAGGAGGCCCGCCTGTGCGTCATGACGCAGGCGGGCTTTTCGCATTTTTACGCGGCAGCGCAGCATCTTGGCGGGCCGAACACGCCGCAGTGAACGCATTGCAAAGCCCAGACGGCTGTAGTTAGATCGCGGCTCATGTCTCATAGAGTTCAAGGAGGAACCCTCATGAAATTCGGTTTCACACGCCTCATGCGCGCGGCCACCGTCGGCGTTGCGATGATGGCGGTCGGCACTGTCGCAACTGCGCAAGAGCCCCAGTTTTTCCGCATCGGCACAGGCGGCACGTCCGGCACCTACTATCCCATCGGCGGCCTGATCGCGAACGCGATCTCGAACCCGCCGGGCTCGCGCCCCTGCGACGAAGGCGGCAGCTGCGGCTATCCCGGCCTGATCGCTTCGGCACTGTCGGCCAACGGCTCGGTCGCCAACATCAACGCGATCGCGGGCGGCACACTGGAGTCCGGCTTCTCGCAGTCGGATGTGGCCACATGGGCGCAGACCGGCACGGGCATCTGGGAAGGCCGTGACGCGGTCCACAACCTGCGCGCCATCGCCAACCTCTACCCCGAGACGATCCACCTGGTCGCATCGGCGGATTCGGGCATCTCGTCGGTTTCCGATCTTGCGGGCAAGACTGTCTCGCTGGACGAGCCAGGCTCGGGCACGCTGGTCGATGCGCGCATCATTCTGGGCGCTTATGGCCTCAGCGAGGACGACATCGACGCCGCGTTCCTCAAGCCCGATCAGGCCGCGGACCGCATGCGTGACGGCGCAATGGACGCGTTCTTCTTCGTCGGCGGCTTCCCCGCCGGTGCCATCGCCGAACTGGCCAGCCAGGAAGACATCGTGCTGGTCCCGATCTCGGGCGCCGAGGCCGAGGCCGTGACGGGTGAATACACCTTCTTCGCCGAGAACGTCGTGCCCGGCGGCACCTACGAGGGCGTGGCCGATGACGTCACCACCCTGTCGGTCGGTGCCCAGTGGGTGACCAGCGCCGATCAGCCCGAAGATCTGATCTACGGCATCACCGCCGCCCTTTGGAATGAGAATACCCGCAAGCTGCTGGATTCCGGTCACCAGAAGGGCAAGGAAATCACCGCCGAGACAGCGCTCGACGGTGTGGGCATCCCGCTGCACCCCGGTGCCGAGAAGTTCTACCGTGAAAAAGGCCTGATCGAGTAATCGACGGCTCTTCTCCGGCCCGCACGCCTTTCATAGGGGTGCGGGTCGGCTCTTTTTATACCCCCTACATCGCAGCGAGGCGGCCATGGCCGAGATATCCGAATCAGACCGCGTCAAGGAAATGACCGACGCGGAAATGAAGGCTCTGGAAGAGAAGTACGATCCAGAGGTCCGGTTCAGACCCCTTCTGCCCAGCATGACATGGATCGTCGGCGGCGTCCTCTTTGTGCTGTCCTGCTATCATTTCTACACCTCCGGCTATGGCATCCCGCAGGCCAGCGTGCATCGTGGCACGCATCTGGCCTTTACCCTCGGCCTCATCTTCTTCTCCTTCACCGTTTTCGGCGCGCGCCCCGAGCCGCGCAACACGCTGATGACGCCCATGGGCGTCTCGCTGGCTGATTGGGTGCTGGCCATAGCGGGCATCGTATCGGCGCTTTACGTGCCGTGGGTCTTCAACGATCTGGCGTTCCGCGTGGGCAATCCGCTGTTCATTGACGTCGTCATGGGCACCATCCTGATCGTCGTGCTGATGGAGGCGACGCGCCGCGCGATGGGCTGGCCCCTGCCGGTGATCGCCATCCTCTTCATGGCCTATGCCTATTTCGGCCAGTCCATGCCCGGCGTGCTGACCCATCCCGGCGCCAGTTGGACCAACATCGTCAACCATCTCTACCTGACCAGCCAGGGCATCTACGGCACCGCGCTGGGCGTGATTGCAACCTACGTGTTCCACTTCGTCCTTTTTGGCGTGATGGCCACGCGCATCGGCCTCGGGCAATTGTTCATCGATCTTGCCTCATCCCTCGCGGGCCGGTTCGCGGGGGGCCCGGCCAAGGTGTCGGTCGTCTCCTCGGCCATGCTCGGCTCGATCTCGGGCTCGTCGATCGCCAACACCGTCACCACAGGCTCGCTGACCATCCCGGCGATGATCCGCATCGGCTATCCCCGCCACTTCGCGGCGGCGGTCGAGGCGGCGTCGTCCACCGGCGGTCAGATCACGCCGCCCGTGATGGGCGCGGTCGCCTTCCTGATGATCGAGTATCTGGGCGTCCCGCTGACCACGATCCTCACGGCGGCGCTCGTCCCCGCCTTCATGCACTTTTTCGGCGTGCTGGTGCAGGTCCATCTCGAGGCGCGCCGCCGCGGCCTGCGCGGCCTTTCCAAAGATGAGCTGCCCGTCGCCTGGGCCGTCTTCAAGGCGGGCTGGCTGACCACCCTGCCGCTCTTCGTGCTGGTTGCCACGCTGCTTTCGGGCAAGACGCCCTACCTCGCGGCCTTTTACGGCATCCTGTCCTGCATCCTCGTTCTGATCATTCAGAACCTGGTGCGCCACGGCAGCGACATTATGGGCGCGGCCAAGGCGTCGGCCTCCGAGCTTTGGGACAGTTTCGTGACCGGCGCCAAGTTCTCGCTGTCGGTGACCGCGGCGGCGGCGCTGGTAGGCGTCATCATCGGAGTCGTCACCCTGACCGGCGTCGGCTTCAAGATTGCCTACATGGTCACTTCCGTCGCGGCGGGCTGGGCCGAGAGCGTCTCGGGCGCGCTCAGCGTGCTGCCCTTCGAGGTGATGTCCGTCTCCGCGCTGACGCTGATGTTCACGCTGATCATGACGGCCATCGTCTGCATCCTGATGGGCTGCGGTATCCCCACGACGGCCAACTACCTGATCATGATCGCGGTGGCGGCTCCCATCCTCAGTATGCTGGGGGTGCAGCCGCTGGTCGCGCATTTCTTCGTCTTCTACTACGGGGTCATGGCCGATATCACGCCGCCTGTGGCGCTGGCCGCCTATGCGGCGGCGGGCATCGCGGATTCGAACGCGTTCAAGACGGGCAACACTGCTTTCCGCCTTGGCATGGGCAAGGCGCTGGTGCCGTTTGTCTTCGTCTTCTCGCCATCCTTGCTGATCGTGGTGGACGGGTTCACTTGGTCGCAATTCATCATCGGCGTGACCGGGGCGATGGCTGGCATCTGGATGCTGTCGGCGGCCTTCGCCGATTGGCTGATCGGCCCGATGCGCGCGTACGAGCGCGCGCTTTGCGCCGTGGCCGCCATCCTTCTGGTCGCGCCCAATCTCTATGCGACGCTCGTGGGCCTTGCCCTCATCGCGCCGGTGGTGCTGCGCCAGCTGCCCATGTTGCGCATGAGCCCGGCCGAGCGCGCGGCGCTCTGAAAACGAAAAACGCCGGGCGGATGATCCGCCCGGCGTTTCCTTGGCAAAATACAGGTCAGATCAAAGCGGGCTGCTGGCTGCCCAGTCCCAATACAGCTCGCGCGCCCGGCGCGTCACCGGCCCGATCTGGTAGGACGTGTCGTCAAAAGCTGTCACCGGCGTGACCTTGGCCATGTTGCCGGTCAGGAACACCTCGTCCGCACCGTGGAAGTCGTCAAAGCTCAGCACGGTTTCATGCACTGTGATGCCATCCGCGCGCAGGTTCGCGATATGGCGCGCCCGCGTGATCCCGGCCAGGAAAGTGCCATTGGGCGCAGGCGTGAACACCTCGCCGTCCTTGACCATGAAGGCATTGGCCGTCGCACTCTCGGCGACATTCCCTATGGCATCGGCGCACAGAACATTGCCAAATCCCTTGGCCCGCGCCTCGGCCAGCATGCGCGCGTTGTTGGGATAAAGGCAGGCGGCCTTGGCGTTGACCACCGCATCCTCCATCACCGGGCGGCGGAACCGCGTGCGCGTCAGCGTGGTCGACGCGCCCTCGGGCGGCATCGGCACCTCTTCGAGGCAGATGGCGAACCCGACCGAAGCGCTGTCCGGCACGATCGCCATATAGCCCGTGTCCTGCCCCCAATACATTGGCCGGATATAGACGGCGCTGCCCGGCGCATAGGCCCGCAGGCCTTCACGGATGATCTCCACCATGTCGCTGGCATCAACGGTCGGCTCCAGCATCAGCGCCCGCGCCGAGGCGTTCACCCGCGCGCAATGCAGATCGAGATCGGGCACCACCCCATGCGCCAGCCGCGCTCCGTCAAAGACGGCACTGCCGAGCCACATGCCATGGTCCCCGGCGCGCATGACGGGTGCATCGCCCTCGTGCCATGCGCCCTCGAACCATGTCCGGATATTCGTGCCCGTGCCCATGCCGCGCGCCTCCCTCTTTCATTGTTCGAAAAATACTCCCGCCGGAGGGGTATCCTGCAGCCATGCGGATTCGACCAGTTGGTGTCAGGACGTCTCAGGCTTTTAAACCTGCTTTAATTCCAGTGTGTTACGATTCCCAGCAGGCACCATCTGGGGCCGTAAATGGTTGTTACCTAGTGTTGACGGGAGGGTAGATATTATGCGCGTTGGGAACAAGTTGAAAGCTTTGGCAGTGAAGAGTGCTCCGCCGGGGAAGCACGGTGACGGGAATGGGCTTTGGCTGCTGAAGCGCGAAGACGGCGGGGGCCAGTGGAGCTTTCGCTACAGTCTTTGGGGGCGTCGGAAGGAAATGGGCCTGGGGTCGCTCAAGGAGGTCACGCTTCGTGACGCGCGTGACGCAGCCGAAGACGCGCGCCGCGACCTGCGGGAGGGGCTCGATCCCAAGAAACAACGAAGAATTCGCCTCGGACAAATCCGCCGGGTCAGTGATACGCTCGAAGCTGTCGCGGAAGACGCCTATGAGTCGCACAGGAAGACGTTGAAGCGCGATGACGGCCGCTGGTTCAGTCCGCTCCGAGTGCATGTGCTGCCTAAACTCGGAGAGAGGCCGATCGATCAGATCGATCAGCACGACATCCGCGATGCGCTCGCGCCACTTTGGCATTCGAAGAACGAAACTGCCCGCAAGGCGCTGTCTCGCCTCAAAACCGTCTTCGTTCATGCGCTGGCACTTGGCCTCGACGTCAAACTTCAAACTCTTGAGAACGCGAAAGTGCTCCTTGGCCGTGCCGAGGTCAGCTGTAGCCATATCGAAGCGATGCCTTGGGCGGACGTGCCAGAGTTTTATGGCACGCTCGGCGAGAGCCAAGCCGAATTGGCATTGCGTCTTCTGATCCTGACTGGCGTCCGAAGCGGGTCTGTCCTAAATTTCGACTTCGATCAAATCGAGAGCGGTGACTGGGTGATCCCCTCAGATCACCTTAAAGGCCGAAAGTCACAGAAGAAGACGTTCACTGTCCCCCTGTCACCCGAAGCTCTTAACGTCCTCGACCTTGTCCGCAAGCATCAGTCCAGCGCCCATGCTTTTTCGAACAGCCGCGGTGGCCGCATCGACAAAATGGCGATGAGGAAACTACTGGTCGAGCGTGGTCTCGCGGCGCGGCCGCACGGGTTCCGGTCATCGCTTCGGACATGGCTCGCGGAGGCGACGGACTGTCCAAATGACGTCGCCGAAGCCATGCTTGCACATGAGACCGGATCTGATGTCGAGCGCGCCTACAAGAGAACCGATTTTCTTGAGAAACGTCGTTCCTGGACCGATCTTTGGTCTAACTTCGTTACGGGGATCGAGGCCAATATCGCCAAGGCGGCCTGACGAGGACTGATCAGGAAGAGTGCAGAGCGGTCCTCCAGCATTAGGGCTCTCCAAACAAGGAGAGCCCTAATGCATTCCAGGTTCTTGAAATTTCCTTTGGCCCACCGCAGCACATGGATTTTCGAAAAATGAAACCTGACCTGCTGGCGACCACCTTTTCAGATTTTCGGGTCACGTTTCCTGAAATTCTCCAGAAAATAATCTCAGCCGAGCCGACTCCCCCCAGATTCTCATGAAATCATCCATCTTTCAGGAAAATTTCCAAGAAATCGGCCTGTGACGACCAACGCCTCCTAATGTGAGGGGCTTCAGCCGCCTTTTTCGTCCATACGCTGCTCCACAAGGCGTCTGATCATCTCCGGTCTCGTCGGCAGATCGTCTTCCGCGCGCCGCAGCGCATCTATCCGCTCGATCATTTTGACGGGCATACGCACAAGAACAGCTTGGGTATCTGTTTTCTCGTCATTTTTCTTAGATATCATGATATTCATCCTTGACGTAGATATATAGATATCGTAATATATAAGCAAGCCAAGGTCGGGCGGCAACCCAACCTTGGCTCTAAATCACAAACCGATCTGAGAAGGAGATCAATTCATGACCTACCAAGCCAATAACACAACCGCCGGGACCACAGAAGAGCCGCAAGACTTCGTCCACAGCCCGGTCTCCCGCGACTTTTCTCGGCTCCTGATCGCGCTTCGCGCGGCTGTCGAGGCCGAGATTGATACCCTCAAATGCGACGTGTTCGATGAGGAGTTCAAAGATCGGGCCTCGCGCGCCGAAAACGCGTGGATGGATGTCATCAATATTGCGCAGAAAATCCTGAGGAATGATGCGATGCGGGCCGAAGATGATGAGCTTCGTCATGTTGCCGCCCACATCAGCATCTCGACATATCTTGAGCATTCCGAAGATTGCCAGGCGTATCAAACACTTGTTCGCGACTATTCTCCGATCTTTCCCTGCAGTGCTGACACCGCGGTCGGAAGGCGCAGCGAACAGATGATCGCGATTGCGCGGGAATGGTTCAAAACACTCGATTGGGCGGTTCTGGGCAGGGATCCGCGGGCTGAGATGCAGGCCGCCGCAATGTGACGGCCACTCGCGCGGTCTAAGGGTCGCTCCTGGCCGCGCGCCGTCATCCTCTGTCTTCATCCATTCAATGGGAGGCCATCATGCCGTTCCAGCCCGAATTTCCCGGATTCTGTTCGATTGCGCGCTCAGCACCCACGCTTTCGAATGCTCTCGAGGCTTATCCCCATGTGTCGTCAAGAACGATCAGTCGATATGCCAAGCGCATCGGCCGCGCCGGTGAGCACCTCGTTGATAGTATACTCACTCGATATGGCGATCACATTCTCGCCGCGCCAGAGGATGAACCCTTCGACCGGCTCGTCAGGCGCGGTGATCGGCATGTCACGATCTAGGTCAAGACCTCGGCGCGCGCTGTCGACGGGTTCTATAAATTCTCGATGAAGCGCGGCTATAGCGGATCGCCCAAGGGCATCCGATCATATGGAGCAGGCGACTACGACATTGCCGCGCTCGTCGCTTTGCCGGAGAACGTCGTCTTCTTTTCAGCGGACCGGCGGGAGTCGTATCGCATAAGTCTCGACCAGATTGCAGGTCTGCGCGCGCATCCACGGGCGAGCTACCTTTGCGCGCTTGAAGAGATCGGGCTTCTCGAGCCCGGCATGTCTGAAGGCGCGCCCCCCTGAGCCGGGATTATCAGCCTTCTGAGCAGGTCGACCGGCGCCTCGCCTCTCGGGGCGGCGCCGCATCAGCTGCCTTCACTCGAAATCCCATCGGATCCGGTTTCCGGACCCGCCGTCCCCCTATTCCTGAAAGACACCTAATGACCCAATCAAACACCGAACCTAAGTGGCAACCGCTTGCCCAGCAGGCTCTGGAGCGCCTGCGCAGCCTGCCGGGCGGACCACGGCAGACCGAGGAGGATGATCCGTTCACCGAGCACGCTCTCCTGCTCGATGAAGAGCCGTTGCCGGAGGCGAAAGCCAAGCGGCGGGTCATCGCGAAGACCAGTCAAACGGATCAGGCTGGCAAATCCAAAAAGCGCATTCCGAAGCCGCGGCCGCACCCGCGAACGCAGCCGCGTGATCTCACCCTACTTTTCCGCCTCTGTGCGACGTTTGGAACGCAATCCGACGTCGACAAGCTGCTGAACGCCGGCGCGCTGACATTGATCGAGGTCGGCGATGCGTCGATGAGTGCAATTCTCGAGCTCTTCGAGACTGCGCTTTTCGACCGAGAGGTGACGTTCGGGTCAGATACATACCTGCCGAAAGGCGCTCCAGGATCGACCCTCGTCGCACTCACATTGACGGAGCCGGAATATCGCAGAGACACCCGCGACCAGAGAAGCAAGATCATTGCTGCGCTGGAGTCACCACATCCAGTTCTTTTGCTCGCACCAAGCTTTGACCAGGTGCCGAGAGACATTCTGAACTGCCTGCCGCCCCCGCAGCGCCTTGCACCTGCCTCGCGGGATATTCTCTTGGCACTCACAAGACAGGTCTATTCACCATCCGCCTCCGAGGCGCGAAAGGTTCAACAGATGCTGCCCGATCCGGCGTCTGATCTCTCATGGCCGCGCCTGGCAGCCGCCTTGCGCGAACGGACTGCCGCATCATTCGCGGCGAAGCTGGTCTCTTTGACCACCCAAGATTCAAGAGACGGCCCGACTCTCGCAGACATCGAGGGCTTTGGGGCCGCGGAAGACGCGGCACAGCAAATGGTGTCCGACCTCCAGGACTGGCGTGCTGGTGATCTTGCGTGGTCCGAGGTTCAAAGATCCGTTCTGTTCCACGGCGCTCCAGGCACCGGCAAATCTTTCTTGGCTTCGGCTATGGGAAACAGCGCAGGCGTTTCGATGGTCCGCGGGAGCTTCGCCGCGTGGCAGGCCGCTGGCCATCTCGGAGACATGCTGAAGGCGATGCGCGAGACTTTCCAGAATGCGGTGCAAGCGCGACCCTCGATCCTAGTCATCGACGAAGTCGACGCGCTCGGCGATCGCGCAAGCCCGGAAAAGCATAATGCGAACTACACCCATCAAGTCATCAATGGCTTTCTTGAACTCATGGATGGTTTGAAAAATCTTGAGGGGCTCATGGTCGTCGGCACCTGTAACTTCCCTGATCGGATCGACGCTGCGGCGATGAGGCCCGGCCGGTTCGACCTCAAGGTCGAAGTGCCCTTGCCCGGTGCAGCGGCCATCCGCAGGATGCTCCGGGACGGGCTGCCCGAAGCCATTGTCGCGCCGGATCTCGAGCATCTGGTCTCTGCTGCCGCAGGCCGAAGCGCCGCCGAGATCGACGGTGCGCTCCGCGCCGCGCGCACCCGCGCGAGGTCGCAAGACCGAGCCCTTCAGGTAAGCGATCTGCTCACCCAGTTCGGCGCAGAAGCCCGCAATTCGGCGCTGGAATACCGGATCGCGATCCACGAATGTGGGCACGCCATCGTGCATCAGTTTCTGGGTATGGGGCGCGCCAACCGCGTCGCGCTGACGACGACTGGTGGCGGGACATGGGTCAGTTCCCCTCGCACCGAAGGCCTCATCGCAGATTGTGAGAACCAGCTGATCCACTTGCTTGCAGGCCGCGCGGCTGAGCGTGTTGTGCTCGGCGCTCCCACCGCCGGTGCAGGTGGCAGCGAAACATCGGATCTTGCCCAAGCGACCCGGAAGGCCGCGGAGATCGATACGAAGCTCGGGCTTGGCGCCGAAGGCCTTGCGTGGACCGATCTTGATCACAGCCTTTATCTGCATGATCCCGAGAATGCTGCAAGAGTTCGAGACCGCCTCGAGTCGGCCGAAGCGCGGGCGATCTCGATCCTGTCGGCGCATGAGGCCCTATTGAAAAATATGGGGAATGCATTGTTCAAGGCCAGGATGCTGGAAGGCGAAGCGCTTGAATACTGGATGCGAAAAATCGAAGCCGCCAACGACGGCAAGGGAGCTGGCCAAAAGCGACGAATGAGCGGGCCCGCGTTCATGCCGGATAATCCGACCTCAGGTTACCCATCCGGCTCCGGGCCGTGAGGATCATCAAACCGCGCCCCGGCGACCTGAAATGCGGTTGCCGGGACGCGAATTTGTGGATGGTAGCACCGGAAATCCGGGCCGTTACCAACGCGGCCTTCAGTATGCCCCACGTTCGGAGAGCCAAGCGCGTAGGGCGAGTTCGGACCAGCCGACACGCCGGGAGGACAGCTTCACGGTTTGTGGAAAATCACCCGCATACATGAGCCGATAGAGGCTCGATTTGCTGAGACCTGTGATCGCTTCGACTTCGCGGCGGTTATAGATTCTGTTCTCAATCGTCATATGAAATCCTTCCTTGAAATGACTAATGAGAACTTAACCGATGAAGGTTTCGGCAAGGTTTAACGATAAGTCACGCATCCGCGGGCGATTCACCGGAGGCTTGCCTCGAGGTCGATTCCGACGAAGTTCTGTTTTCACCCGCAATGGATGCAACGACTGACTGCAGTGTCTCGGCTCGCGTTCGCTGCTCCTCCGCATTGCGCTTCAGGCCCGTTATCGACACCTTTGCTGCCCGCAGACGTTCCTCAAGCTGCGCGATGCGCTCGGCTTGGGTTTCGGCATCCGTTTCCATTTGTTTGATCACGTCCAGCCGCTCGCACGAGAGCGCCTCGGCTTCGTCGCGATTCCGTTCAAGTAGCGTTCTGTCAGCCTCGAAACTGCGCGTCGCTTCAGACATCGCCACCGTCCACACGTAGTCGTGGAGGTGTGAAAGTTCGTCGGTAACTTCGTCCGGTGCGCGGAGAAGCGCCTCGTTTTCTGCACGCATTTCGGACATCAGACGTGTCGCGGTGGTGTAAGAGCCAACCCCCGCGCGGTCACAGATCGTCTTCGCGCTGATTTTGGCCCCCTCTTTTTCGAGGAGCGACTTCGTTTCTGCAAAAAGTTTTTTGGTAAGTAACTGCTGCGCCATTCTTTTTCTCCCAGCATTGTTCCGTGACATGAGATACTGAAGCGCGATTAAAGCCGGGTTTAAAATACGGTTACCGTAATGATTGCGGTATCTGTTACGGTAATCATTACGGTGGCGCCCTGTCCGGACGTGCTCCGATGCTCGCCTGGCGTCAGAGGTGCGAAGGATGGCGGGTGGCTGAACCGAGCGCGTCAGCCGGACACAGCTGGACGGTCGAGACGGGCTACTTTGATCATACGGCGCACCCGGATCTCGCTTTGCGTCATCTACGGTTTCAGACGACCGCGCAAATCGAACGCATCGGGCATAAAGGACTTGGGCGAATGCAAAATGAACTGGAATATGTGGCCTTGATCAAACTGATCGAACACACTTATCACAATGATGCCGAAGCCATCAGCCGTTTTCTTGAGCGACCTCACGTGCTTCTGAACGGGCGCTCTCCAAGGGATGTCATGGACAGCGGCAGCACAGGCGCTAATGAAGTGCGGATCTTGTTGGAGCGCGCCAATGCAGGCATTGCAATCTAACCAATTTTGCACCTCACCATCGGTTTGGCCCTATCAAGAAAAGTTGCAGATTGACGTTACGGCTTCTTCGCATGATGGTGGGAACGAACGCAGAACAGCCAGGGCGATGAAATGCCAAAGAATATCCTGATTTTTTCGGATGGAACTGGCCAAGAAGGCGGCCTGCGGCCAGACCAGCGTCTATCGAACATCTACAAAATGTATCGAGCGATGCGTCCCGGACCGTCGTCACCAATCGATCCATGCGATCAGGTCTGTTTCTATGACGCCGGTCTAGGAGCAGGCGAGGTCGGTGGGCTAACGCTTCGACGCATCAGAAACAACCTCTCGGCCGCGGTTGGCACGGGCATTGATGAGAATGTCATCGATTGCTACGAGAAGATCATCTCATATTACGAACCCGGCGACCGGATCCTGCTGTTCGGGTTTTCTCGTGGGGCATACACTGTCAGGGCGGTCGCGAATGTAATGAACCTTTGCGGCATTCCAGCACGAATGCCCGATGGATCACTCGTGCCCCGCCATGGGCCACGCCTTAGAAAAATAGCGAGCGATGCGGTCAACTACGTTTACAACCACGGCAATGGGTATTCGCGTGGCCGGGAGCCGTATTACAGTCGACGTGAGGAACTCGGCCGTCGGTTTAGGCGCAAGTATTCCAGCTTTGTGCCTGACGCTGACGAGGACGTGCAAGGCAACGTGCAACCGACATTCATCGGCGTTTTCGATACGGTCGCGGCATTGGGCAACGGTCAAGTCACTCTCGCTGCCGGGATTGCTGTCACCATACTCTTGGCACTGTTCGTCGCTGCTTTGTGGTTTGGCTGGTCTTGGTATCTGTGGGGTCCGCTCCTCGCTCTCTTGGGGCTTATCGGGTTCTGGTATGGCAGGTTGAAGTGGTCTCAGTGGAAATACTTCTCTCCCAATGAGAAAAAGCCTTTGAGGCTGAGTAGGATATCGGACTGGCCGTCCATCTGGAAATACGGCCATTACGCGAAATGGAACCTGAAAAATTACGATAAATGGCTCGACTCCGACGTAGGTTTCGCTCGTCACGCGCTTGCGATCGATGAGCACCGGAAGAATTTTCCACGTGTGAAATGGGCTATGCCAGCCGAGGCCAAAAAAACCGTAGGGCGAAAACCGGAATGGTTGAAACAGGTCTGGTTTGCGGGATGTCACAGCGATGTTGGTGGAAGCTACCCCGAGCCGGAATCGAGGCTCAGCGACATCGCGTTGCAATGGATACTGGAAGAGCTGAAGGAATGCGTGCCGGAGGTAAAAATCAACTCGGAGAAGCTTTTCGTCATGCCTGATCCTACCGGCATGCAGCATGAAGAAACGCTCATGTTTTCATTCGGCCCTTTAAAAAGGCGCTGGCCATCGGAACCGAGGGATGTAGGCACGCTTTTTCCGCTACATCCAACTGTGATCGAACGCCTGAAGGCCGGGCCGGTTTCGCATTTGGGAGAGATGCAGCCATATCGGCCCGAGCAGCTTCGGAACCATCCCGATACCAAAGGTTACTATTGACGATATCCGCTAGGGCGTTTCGTTGTTGGCTCAACTGAAAGAGCTTCAAAAAGCCGGCCACATCTTCGCCGTGCTATTCTTTCAAAAAGTGATTCCACTGGGCTGCATTAACCCTTGAACCTCTAGTTACTAGAGGAACTAGATCGCGTGATGTGGGTTGAACACTCCAAGCGCAATGCGATCCATATCGAGGACATCATGCTGACAAGACGACATTTCATTCAGACGAGCGCGGCGCTTTTCTCGGCGCCCATATCTTCTCCACTTTTGGCCGACACTTGGCCGACCGAAGCGCAGAAAGCTGCGTGGGATGCCGAGGTTACACCCCCCGGCTACGACGCGGCCACGTCAAATCCATGGGGCTTGCATCCAAGATTTCTTCCGCAGCGAGTTGAAGCCAACGATGGGCTCGTTCCTGGCGATATACATGTCGATGCGGTGGCGAGATATATTTACCATATCGAACAAGGGGGGACGGCGATGCGTTATGGCGTCGCAATCGCGCGTGGCAAGCTATACGAGCCCGGCACCTACACGATCAAACGGAAGGTCGAGTGGCCTCATTGGCAGCCGACCCAGAATATGATCGATCGTGACCCGGAGCTATATGCTGACGTCGCCGATGGCATGGAACCTGGGCCGAAAAATGCCTTGGGATCGCGCGCTCTTTATCTCTATGTCGGGGACCGGGATACGTATCTGCGCATCCACGGCACGCCTCACGCAAGAAGCATTGGCGGCCGCGCAAGTTCCGGCTGCGTGCGTATGGTCATGGCGCATATCAACGATCTTTATCCTAATGTCGAAATCGGCTCGACGGCGCACCTCTATTCAGCTGACGACAGTGTCAGAACGAAAACGTAACCGGACTGGTGAGTTGAACCCACGTAAAGTGTTTGTTCAATTCCGAGTGATAGACCTCAGGTGCCCGTCGTCGCGCAGATCGGATTGCCTTGGGGGCTGCGAAGCGGCACCAAGGTCGTCTCGACCGGCCCGCGATGCTCATACCAGAAGCAGTTGTCTTCCGGCTTGAGGCGCGCAGTTGCGATATTCTGATCCGGGTCCGCCATGGCAATGACGTTTTCGGGGATGTCTCCAATCCGATCGTCCTCTTCGCTGATTTCGTTGGGTTGCACGGCGCAGCCGGCCACGAAGAAAAAGGTGGCCGCGACCAACATGTTTCGGGGTTCGATCATCGTCAGCATAAAAGGTTCCTTCCACTTTTATCGACGGCCGTTCCACCATGTCCAATCGTAGAAGCATGAAGGTTCTGACCAATGTTTTACTATTCGAAATTGATTGGAGTTACCAACCAACTTTGCTCTTGAAGCTCTAGCTACTGTAGGCTCTATCAGTGCCTGAACCACCCGAATCCCGAGGTCTGTTCATGCCATCCGATATCCATCGCCCCGATCACGCAAGCGACGCGACGCAGCCCCCGAGCGATTGTTGCGGAGGCTGTGGAGCCGACGGCAATGTCGCGATTTCCGCTCCCGCATCCTCCGGGGGCCGTAGCTTTCAGGTGTCCGGCCTTGATTGTGCCGAAGAGGTCGCGATCCTCAACAAGGTCATCGGTCCTGAAATCGGCGGGGCGGAACATCTGGCCTTCGATGTCATCAACGGGCGGATGACCATTCTGGATAGTGCCAGAAATGTTTCCGACGATAAGATCGCCGAGCTGGTTGCCAGCACTGGAATGACAGCCAAGCCTTGGGATTCCGAAAATGCATCTCAGGACCAGGCTGCGCATCTTGCCCGGCAAAAGCTTTTCACCGCGCTCAGCGGTAGTTTCTGGGCCGCCGGTTTTGTCTGGCACTTGGTGGAAACCGGCCTCGGCGGTGCCTTGGGTATCTTTTCCGGTCACGGAATGACCTCCATGCCAGTGCCCGAGGCAGGGCTCTTTGCGCTAGCAATCCTCTTCGGGGTATGGCTGGTCGCGCCCAAGGCATGGTCGTCGGCGCGGCGGCTGTCGCCAGACATGAACCTTCTGATGGTGGTCGCCGTCGCTGGCGCCCTTGGCCTTGGCGAGTTCTTCGAAGCCGCGACGGTCGCATTCTTCTTTTCGCTCTCGCTCTTTCTGGAAAGCTGGAGCGTCGGGCGCGCGCGCAATGCAGTGTCTGCGTTGTTGGATCTCGCGCCGCCGACTGCGCGGGTGATCTACAACGACGGCACAGAGGCAGACGTGCCGGCGGCCCAAGTGGCCGTGGGCGACCATTTCGTGGTGCGCGGCGGCGACCGCATTCCGCTTGACGGGGAGGTCACTGACGGCGCGGGCGCGGTCGATCAGGCACCGATCACGGGTGAAAGCGCACTGGTGCCCAAGGAGGCCGGAGACGAGGTTTACGCGGGCACGATCAACGGCGAGGGCACGCTATCCGTTCGGGCGACCAAGGCAGCCTCGGACACAGTGTTGGCCAAGATCATCCGAATGGTCGGTGACGCCCACGCGCGCCGCGCTCCGGTGGAGCAATGGGTGGCGAAATTCGCGCGCATCTACACACCTATCGTAATGCTTTTGGCCATCGCGATCGCAGTCCTTCCACCTCTCGTTCTGGGCGGCGCTTGGGATTACTGGTTCTACAATGCACTCGTGCTTCTCGTTATCGCCTGCCCCTGTGCGCTTGTGATCTCGACCCCGGTGTCCATCGTGGCGTCGCTGACCTCCTCGGCACGCTCCGGTGTTCTCATCAAAGGCGGTGCCTATGTCGAGGCTCCGAGCCGCACCACCGCGCTTGCGATGGACAAGACCGGCACAATCACCATGGGCGAGCCCGAAGTTGCCGCGGTGCATCCATTAGGTGGGGCGTCGGCCAAGGATCTCGTAGCCAGGGCCTCGGGCCTCGAGGCACGCTCGTCTCATCCGCTGGCGCGCGCCATTCTCGCACGAGCCGAGGTCGATGGCATCACGGTATCGGCCGCCGAGGATACCCGCACGGTTCCGGGCCGAGGCTTGGAAGGACGGGCAAACGGTCGGTCCATCTGGCTCGGCTCGGACCGTTTTGCCGAAGAGAAAGGATTTGGAGACTCAATTCCGAAAGATCTGCGTGAGCGGATCGAAGGCGCCGGCAACACGCTCGTTGCCGTGGGTGACGAGGGCGGTGTCACCGGCATCCTGGAGCTGCGCGATCGCGTCCGCCCCGAAGCTAAGAACGTCGTAGCGCAGCTTCATGCGCAGGGCGTGCGGACGATCGTCATGTTGACTGGAGACAACGAGCGCACGGCGCGCGCGGTCGCCGCCGAGGTCGGCATCGACGAGGTGCGCGCCGAGCTTCTCCCCGAAGACAAGGTGAAAGCCATCGAGGAGCTGGTCGAAACCCATGATATGGTCGCGATGATCGGCGACGGCGTGAACGATGCTCCAGCCATGGCGCGGGCGCATTACGCTATCGCGATGGGCGCAGTCGGCTCGGATGCTGCCATCGAGACGGCGGATATCGCTCTCATGACCGACGATATCGGCAAGGTGCCATGGCTCATCGGGCACTCTCGCAGGACCATGTCAGTCATCCGTCAAAATATTGCGATCTCCCTTGCTACGAAAGCTGCGTTCGTGGTCGCGACCGCCTTCGGTATGGCGTCGATGTGGGGCGCCATCGCAGCTGATGTCGGCGTATCGCTGCTGGTCGTCGCGAATGCCCTACGGCTTCTGAATGCGGGCGAGCGCAATTCGCCTCCGGCCGGTGGGGCGCCTGTGGGCGAGCAGTTAACCAAGGGTGCATTGGCGCATGGGCATTGAGCCCATCCGTCAAGCCAGCTAGAGTGAACCCTGATATAGACCTCGTCATAAAGGGGCATCGAGCAGTGAAGACCTACAAATGTGCACGCCGAACCGTTCTCTTGGGCGGTTTGGCGGCATTTCTCTCTGGCTGTGCGGGCGGCAGCAAGTTCCGCAGCTACAATGGGCCTGCGGTGACGCGTGTCCGGCTCTACAAGGGACAGAGGCTCCTCGTTCTCGACGGCGCCAGTTCGGTTCTGCGGACCTATCCGGTCGGCCTTGGGTTCGCGCCCGAGGGCCACAAGCAGTTCGAGGGTGATGGGCGCACGCCTGAAGGCTCATATCTGGTCGACCGGCGCAATCCGGAAAGCAGTTTTCACCTTTCGATCGGCATTTCTTACCCAAACGAGGCCGACATCGCCTTCGCAGAGGTTCAAGAAAAGTCTCCCGGAGGCGACATCTTCATCCATGGCGGACCTCGGCGCGGTATTGATCCTACGAACGTGCAAGACTGGACGGCGGGATGCATCGCGCTCACCGACCGTCAGATCGAAGATGTCTATGCAATGGTCAGAGACGGAACTCCTATCGACATCTACGCATGACAGCGTGACCCGGGCCCCCTCCTGACGGCTTTTTCGCCGATCAGCGCGAGAGCCCAGCTTGACGCGATGAGAGCGAGCAGCGCCCAGTCCCCGAGGCGACCGTAGGGTGTGGGCGGGCGGGCCGCTGGCAGGCCCGCGTCGAGAATACCCGTCTCTCCGGTGTCGAGGCGGGCCAGCACCTCTCCGCTGGCGTCAATAATCGCGGAAATGCCTGTATTCGCTGCGCGAACGATGGGCAGGCCCTCTTCGACAGCACGCATCCGCGCAGATGCCAAGTGCTGTTCGGGTCCGATGCTGGTGCCGAACCAGGCATCGTTTGTCGCGTTGAAGATCCAGTCGGGCCGAAAGAGGTCATCGACAACATGCCCCGGAAAGATAATTTCGTAGCAGATCGCCACACCAACCAATGGCGCGACCGGCAATGCCAGCGTGCGCGGTCCTGGTCCGGGCGTAAAATCCCCCATCCCCTGCGTCAGCCGCTCGATCGGCAGCCAACCGCGAAGCGGCACATATTCACCGAAAGGCACCAGATGGTGTTTCGCGTATCCGTCCAGGATTTTGGCGGTATCATCAAGCGCCTGGACAGTATTGAAATAAAATGTGCCGTCCTCGGTCGACACCCTGTCCGGAACGCCGGTCAACAATGCTGTGCCTTCGGGCAGCGCGTCCGCGATCCGCGCGCGCGCCTCGGCATCCTCGTCGAGAAATCCGGGAAAGGCGGTCTCCGGCCAGAGCAGCACATCGACATTGCCGGGCCGGGACGACATCTCGAGATAGCGCGCGAGGGTCGCTTCCCGGTTTTCGGGCGCCCATTTCTCCTTTTGCGGAACGTTGCCCTGCACTAAGCGCAGGTCGATGCCGGGCGGGGGCGGCACTTCCGTCTGAAAGCGCAGCGCGCCTGCGCCCCAAATAACCGCTAGACAGGCAAGGGCCCCGAGGAAGATAGCCCCTCTCTGCTTGCCCACTGCTATAAAGGCCGCGCCCGGCAGCGCGCTGACGAAGATGATCAGGAAGCTTAGCCCATAGCTGCCAACCCATGCGGCGGGCTGGCGTAGAGCAGCGTAATCTACAACCGCATATCCGGCGAGATTCCACGGAAGGCCAGTAAGAATATGGCCGCGCAGCCATTCGGCCAGCGTCCAGGAGGTCGCGAGCAGAAGGCAGGCAATGACACCGGTCAAGACCTTGCGCCGCGAGACCGCGGCAAAGAGAGACGCTGCGATGGCCGGGAAGATTGCCAAACCCGCCGACAGGCCCGCGACGGCAGGGATGGCAAGCGCGCCAAAACGATCAGCTTCCACATAGAAACTCTCGGAAATCCATGAAATCCCGAAGCCAAACTGTCCAAGCCCAAACGCCCAGCCGATAAGTAAGGCATGCCCGACGGAAACCTTGGCCAAAATTACAAAGAGCGCGGAATAAGCGACGGGAACCAGAGCCAGTATCGAGAAGGGCGGAAAGGTCAGCACAGTCAGCGCCCCGGCAACAAAGCCAAGTGCCATGCGCGCCAAAAGATGACGGCCTTGCGCAATGCGGTCGCGCCGTTCGGTCACGGCTTGATGGAGCGCCGCGCGCTGATCCAAGGCGCTAGGAGCATCAAGCCTACGCCGCAGACGATGAACACATCAGCCAAATTGAAAGCGGGCCAGTGCGCAGTTCCAACGTAAAAATCCAGAAAATCGGTCACCGCTCGATAGCGGACGCGATCAACGATATTGCCCAAAGCGCCCCCGAGGATTGAACCGAAAGCGACCGCCTCAATGCGGGTGGAGGTTCGCGTCAGCATGATTGCAAGCCAGACGCAGAATGCGAAGGCCAACAGAACGAGGCTCCACCAAGGCACACCGGCGAGAAGCCCGAAAGTCACACCGTCATTGCGCCCGAAGACGAGGTTGAAGCCGGGAAACACCGGCAGTCCGGCACTCAGCAGGGTGGCATTCTCGACAACGATCGCCTTGGTCAACTGATCCGCCGCAAGTGAGGTTAGCGCGACGATCACGCCAAGAAGCAAGGTCTTATTTCCATATTCCATGACCTTACCCCAGCCAGACATCGAGGAAGAGCATGAGAACCAGACCGATCGCGAGGCCGAGCGTTGCCTTGTTCTGATGGCCGCTGCGGTGCGTTTCGGGAATGATCTCGTGACTGATGACATATAGCATCGCACCAGCCGCGAAGGCCAAACCCCACGGCAAGAGAGGCTCCGAGAGCGTGATGATCCCGGCACCCAGGAGCCCGCCGATCGGCTCGACCATACCGGTCAGGGCGGCAATGCCCCAGGCGCGCACCTTTGGATAACCCTCGCCCAGCAGGGAGACCGCCACGGCCAGACCCTCGGGCGCGTTCTGAAGCCCAATTCCGATGGCAAGCGGCAGGCCGCCTTCCATGCCGCCCGAGCCGAAGCCGACGCCGACAGCCAGTCCTTCGGGGAAATTGTGGATCGTGATCGCGATGATGAACAGCCAGACCCGCCGCAGGGCGGCCGAGTCCGGTCCTTCGCGCCCTGTCTTGAAATGCTCGTGCGGCAGTTTTTCGTTCATCAGAGCGACGGCGCCCATGCCAAGCAGGATCGAGATGCACACGATCAAGGCGGGCATTGCGCCGCTCTCGAACATCGGCTCGGCTGCGTCCAGTGCCGGGATGATGAGCGAAAAGAACGAGGCGGCGAGCATGACACCAGCTGCAAAACCCAGCGACATGTCGCGCGTGGCCCGCGAGGGAATGCGTCCGAAGAGGACAGGAATCGCCCCCACCGCAGTAAGTGATCCGGCGGCGAGGCTTCCCAGGAAGCCAAGCATTATGGGTGAAAGCGTTTCCATTCGAGGGCCAGATTATCCTTCGGCGTAGGTGGAAAAGACTTCGGTCGATCCATCTTCTCGGATGAGAAAGACCTCATATGCTTCGCGGTCGTCTTCCGGTCCCATGCCGGGCGAGCCATAGGGCATCCCCGGCACCGCGAGCCCGACCGCATCGGGGCGCTCTTCGAGCAATCGGCGGATGTCGGCGGCCGGAACATGTCCTTCGATGACGTAGCCTTCCACAAATGCGGTATGGCAGGAGATCATGCGCTGCGGCACACCGTTATCCAGCTTCAAGCGCACTAAGGTGCCGGCAAACATGTCCTCACCAGTTGCCGTGAATCCATTCTCCTCCAGATGCTTCATCCACGATAGGCAGCAGCCGCATCCATTGGTTTTTTGAACATTGATTGCGGTGCCCTCGGCAAGCGCCTGCGCTGCCGGAGAAAGAGCGAGGAGCAAAGTAAGGACCTTGGTCAAGGGTTTCATGTGTCAGAGCCTTTCGGTTGCTGTCAGAACAGTATCAGGGTCAAGTTTCCTTGCCAGAAGAGCGCGTGCGGCCAAGAGGCGAGCCAAGGTGACTGTGTCTTCCAGTTCACTCTCGGACGCCTCGGCAAGCCGTTCGTCAGCAAGAGGATCGGTCGGGCGGCCATCTACCAAGACCTCGTAGTGCAAGTTGGGCCCAGTCGCGGTGCCTGTGGCTCCCACGCGGCCGATAAGATCGCCAGCGGCCACGCGCTGTCCCCGCGAGAGACCGTCCGGCACTGCGCTGAGATGGGCGTAGCGGGTCATCGTGTCGGAGCCGTGAGATATCTCAACGACGCGGCCATAACCTCCACGCCGCCCGATGAAACTGATCCGTCCGGGTGCCGTTGCCTTTACCGGCGTGCCTTGCGCCGCCGCGAAATCGACGCCGGTATGCATTCGAACATTTCCATAGACCGGATGGGTTCGGCGGCCAAAAACCGAGCTCAGGCGCGCGCCATCCACCGGCTGCGCGAAAATACGAAGCAACTCGCCGCCGACATAGATCGTGGCTTGGCCGCTTCCATCTTCTGGCCAGACCACCTCATAGAGTGAGCCGCCCATATCAAGCGCAGCAAAGGCCAAGTCCGGCTCTGCAATCCGTTCACCGCCGACGCGCGCCTCGCGCCACATCAGACGGAGTATTTCTCCACCTGACATCTCGCGACGAAAATCAACCGTCCCGCCCAACATCTGCGCCAGATCAACGGCGAAACGGGCTGGAATACCTGCTTCTGCCAGCGCATTGAACAGAGAGCTTTTAATGACGGCTTCGCCGGCGAGCGTCACGATGTCCGGATCAGGAGTGACGACCTGCGTGGCCAATTCTTCACCAAAGGTCACCTCGATCCGCACGCCGTCCTCGACTTCGAGAGACACTTTACGCGGACGACCATTTGCCTCGGAGATGACAGTGATTGAGTGCCCGGGTCGAAGGCGCCGCAGATCATATTCCGTCCCAAGCGCAAGAGCGATCTCCGCGCGGTCGGGCGACGCGAGACCGGCCTCGGACAGAACCACATCCAGAGTTTCCCCGGGTGCGATGGCGCGCGACCAGTTTACGGCGGAAGGCTCGAACTCAGGCAGGCCCGCCTCTGGCGCGCTGACCGTCAGCAGCGGAAGAGATCTGGATTCCGGCGCCCGTTCTTTGCGCGTGGCCGTGGGGCGTATGAACTTGGCGTCCATGCTTCGGGGAGCTTTGGGAGACTCGGGTATCCAGGCGCTGGCGGCAGCCAACGCATCCGGTGCTGGCTCCTTCGGCGAAGCCGAATAAAAGAAGAGTGCCGCACCGGAAAGTGTGCTCGCAGTCGCCAAGCCTACAGCTACGTTTCTGATCCTCATGTCGAGCCCTCCGTCTCAAAGTCCAGTGCGCGCCGAATCTTTGGGAGCGCGAATTTCCGTGGCTCGTGATAGTCGATGTTGGTGACGAACTGCCCCTCCGCATCGAACAGAAAAACGCTGGCCGTGTGGTTCATCGTGTAATCGCCACCCTCGGCCGGCACTTTTTCATAGCTTGCGCGGAAGCCGCCGACAGCGCGCGCGAGCTCTCTTTCGGGTCCAGTCCAGCCCCTGATCGCCGGATGGAAATTGCTCACGTAGTCCGCCAGGGCCTCGACTGTGTCGCGCTCGGGATCAACCGTGATGAACACCACGTTCAGGCGATCGGCTTCTTCTCCCAACTCGTCCAGCCAGCCGGAAATGTCTGAAAGCGTCGTCGGGCAGACATCCGGACAATAGGTGAAGCCGAAGAAAACCATGCTCGGACGACCAATGAGTGCATCGGGGTCCACATTGTTGCTTTCATGATCGATGAGGTCGAACTCCATGGACGATAATGCCAAGGGCCGCTTCCCCGCCTGTTCGGGCGCGCCCGGCCCGTCTACCCGCCACCAACCAGTGAAGAGTGTCATGGCGATCGCTCCGGCGCCGATTGCACCATATCCCAAGATTTTTCTTCGTTTCATCAGCCTTCGGGTCCGCGCGATGCTACGCTCAGGATCGGGACATCGGCAGTTATCTCGCTGCCATCGCCGAAAAGCAGTTTTAGCGTAAATGTCTGCCCCTCCGTCATCGGCTCATTCAGACGCATCAGCATCGCGTGGAGGCCACCCGGTTCAAGCGACACGCTCTCGCCCGGGGCGATCGTGATTTCGCCTGCCGGGCTCATGGAACTGACGCCCTCGGCATTGGTCTTGGTTTCATGGATCTCGGGCTTCATGGCGAGCGGTGTTTCGAGGCCGGTCAGTGTGACGGGCTCGTCGCCGGTATTACGGATCGTCATGTAAGCCGCTCCGGGACGGTTCGTTCCGATGGATGCACGAGACCATGCGTTCTCAATGACGATATCCTCGGGTCCGGCCAGTGCGGGCGCCGAAAGCCCTCCAAGGGTCAGAAACGTCGACAGCGCTCCGGTCAAAATTATCTTTTTCATCGCTCTGGTCCTTATTTCATTCAGCTTTGAGTGGCGGCGACTTCCACAGCCACGAGACTGCGGAGTTCTGCCTCTCCAAACGGATCAAGGGGCTTGCCATTGACGAAGAATGTCGGCGTCTGGCGAATTCCCACCGTTTCGACGTCGGCGCGATCCTGATTGAGGATTGCCACGACATCGGGCGCCCGCATCTGGTCGCGCGCAGCGCTGGCGTCGAGACCTGCCGAAGCGGCTATCTGGAGAACAAGGCCAGGCTCTGGCGCGCCGTGTGACGCCCATTTCGGTTGCTCTCGCATGAGAGCTTCCAGCACCGGCTCGAATACGCTCTGCATACGCGCTGCCTCCAACACGCGGATCGCTTCTTCGGAGGCTTCGCCATGGAACGGCGTGTAACGGATCACGGTGCGAACGCTCCCGTCGTGCTCGGCCATGATTTCCTTGACCACTGGATAGAAGGCCCGGCAGGCCTCGCAGGCGGGATCGAAAAACTCGACGATGGTAACGGGCGCGTCTGGTGGCCCAAGAATGGGAGAATAGGCCCGGATCAGTGCATCGGCTTTTTCTGGTGCCAAAGCCTCTCCCTCGGCCACTGGGCCCGGGCGGGTCGCATACCATGTCGCACCGCCAAAGCCGGCAACGCCGAGGGCGAAAATGGACAAGATCAGTCCGCGTCGTTTCATGCTCGTGTCTCCTTGAGTGAGATGGCCGATAGCGCGCCGATCGTGGCGAACGCGACGAAGGCCATAAGCGGGATTGGAATGCCAAAGATCAGCTGGTTGTCATCCGTGCAGGAGGGTCCGGCTGCGGTGCATGGCTGGATGCGCTCCGGGATCACGCCTGCGTAAAGGCCCATGTGCCAAAGCGCGACAGCGCCGCCGCCAAGCGCTAGGGCGATACCGTATCGGCCCACGCGGGCATCCCCCCACCACAGGCCAAGCCCGAGGATGATCACCAGCGGAAACATGAAGGCACGCTGAAACCAGCATAGAACACACGGTGCCTGCCCCAGCACCTCACCGATGAATAGCACGGCAAGCGAGGCGGCAAGCGCGATGATCCACGCAAGCCCCAAGGCTATTTCTGCAGAGGGTCGGGCCATGACAGTCAGATCCTCTCTCGCAGATCCGCCAAGATCTCCTCAGCGCGGGTGCCATAGGGCCACGACTCGGCAAAACCGGCTTCGGGATCGAAGAAGAACAGGTGCGACGTGTGACCCATAGTGTAGCCTCCGGGGGCTGCGGCTTCTTCGATCCGTTCGTAAAAGATCGGAAACGTCTCGGATGTCTTGGCGATCTGACGGGGCGTTCCGGTAAGCCCGATGATGTTCGAGTTGAATAGCGGCACGAATTGGGACAGCGTCATGGGCGTATCGCGTTCGGGATCGATGGTAATGAAGATCGGTTGCACCTTCGCCGCTTCGTCCCCCAAGCCGTCCATCACTGCCGCGACCTCCGACAGTGTCGTCGGACAGACATCGGGGCAGTTGGTGAACCCAAAAAAGACCAGCATCCATTGCCCGGCAAAGTCGTCCTGCGTGCGGAGCATGCCTTGATGATCGGTCAACTCGAACTCGGCCGAAAAAGGCGGATCGGACTCAATGCCCGCAAGGTCGCCACGCTTATCCGCCCCGACCATCAGCCACGCGACAACAAAGGCCGCAATTCCGGTAAAAACCCAGAGAATTCTTCTAACCGTTTTGAGAGACAACCTAGTTCGCCTGCTTTTGATTCTTGTCTGTCATGGGCTCTACATCCTCTAGCTACTGGAGGTTCAAGCGCAAAGCGCTTGCTCCGGTCAATGTCACGTCCATGTGAATGCGGCCCTTGCCGGGACCGGCGACCAAACCTACATCAACTGTATCTTTTTAGGAGGTGAACATGCTGACGATCGGCAGCTTGGCGAAGAGAACCGGGACGAAGGTTCAGACCATCCGCTATTACGAGCAGATTGGCCTAATGCCGGAGCCGGGCCGGACCGAAGGTGGACAGAGGCGCTATGGCGAGGCTGAACTGGATCGGCTGTCATTTGTCCGGCATGCGCGGCAACTCGGCTTTTCGCTGGACGCGATCCGCGAGCTGCTCGATCTCAGCGACCATCCCAACCGCTCTTGCGAGGAGGCCGACGCGATCGCGCGCCGCCAACTCAAGCAGGTAGAGCAACGCATGGCCCGCTTGAAGGCCCTTCGCACGGAACTCAAGCGAATGGTTCAGGAGTGTAGTGGCGGGCAAACCGCGGACTGCCGGGTGCTTGAGGTGCTGCGCGATCATTCCGAATGCTTGACCGCACATGACGAGATCGGCGCCTGAAATGCCCGCCACCTTGGCCTATCCGCTGGCCGCCCTTGCGGAAATTGCCGGATGCTTCGCCATCTGGAGCTGGTGGCGTCTTGGTGCATCTTCGGCATGGCTCATCCCGGGGATTGTCGCGCTCGTGGCATTTGGATGGCTTTTGGCGCAGGTCGAAACGGTGGCAGCGGGTCGCGCTTTCGCCGCCTATGGCGGGGTCTATATCGCAGCGTCAGTTCTCTGGATGTGGCTTGCAGAGGGCCATAGACCTGACAAATGGGATGTTCTCGGGACTGCTATCTGTTTGCTGGGCGCAGCGTTGATCCTCGCGGCTCCTCGGAACACCTGAGTGTTCCGGCCATGACGGGCCGACATACTTGTCAGGAACCCGGATACATCCGGGGTGTTTCAGTCACGTAGCATTTGAGCATGGAAGCCAACATGAGCATCGGAAAAGACGTGGTTGAGAGGCGAACGCTCTGGATAGTTCTGGGTCTGAATATCTTTCTTGCCGCGAGCTTTTTCGTAACCGGCGCTGTGGGCGACTCTAGCGCCCTTGTCGCCAATGGGCTCGACAATCTTTCCGACAGTTTTGTCTATGTGATAAGTCTTTTCGCCCTGTCCCGGTCGGCAAGATGGAAACGCGGTGCCGCGAACATTTCAGGCGCATTGTTGATCTTGTTCGCGCTGGGCATTCTCTACGATGCGTGGCGCCGGTATGTTGGAGGCTCGGACCCACTGGGCATCATGATGGTTATAATGGCCCTGATCGCGGCTGCAGTAAACGCGGTTTGCGTCTGGTTGCTTGCCCGGCTCAAGGATCCGGACGTCAACATACGCGCAGCGAACACATTTAGCTGGAATGACTTTGCAGCCAATCTCGGGATCATTGTCGCGGGGGGACTCGTCGCTTGGCTTGGGGTAAATTGGCCTGATCTTGTCGTGGGAGTGATCGTCGCCATGATCGCGGCATGGGGCGGGGTCGGAATCTTGCGCGACGCACATGAGGAACATCACGAAGCCTCTCATGGTAACGAACAGGGTCGAGATTGAACGAACGGGGCAGCGTTGCTGGATCTCACGAAGACGACGAAGAAGTCCCTGCTGCAAACCCGCGACAGTGCAACCTGCCTGTGATATCTTGCTTTTTGTGATCAACAATGGCGAGGGATTTAGAGATGAAACCATATGGATTGCGAACCTTGGCAATTGGAGCCCTCATCGGCTTTGCGGCCGTCGCAGCTTCGGCTCAACAACAACGAGGGGACTGGTGGGGGCATGGCTCAATGGGGCCAGGGCACATGCGTTCCGGCCAGAGCGGCGGCTGGGGCATGGGCAGCATGGGTCCGGGGCAACAGCAGCGGATGCAGAGACATTGGACCTACATGAATGAAGGCGTGCCGACGGCTTACCGAGGCGCGAGGAGCAGCGTCCGCGCGACGCCTGAAGTTGTCTCCGAAGGGCGAAAGCTATACATGGATAACTGTGCGAGTTGCCATGGGTCCGATGGGCTCGGCGATGGTGATGCGGGCCGCTCACTTGAACCATCGCCGGCCATTCTTCGGTCGTTCGTTCAGATGCCTATGTCAGGAGACGAGTATCTGCTCTGGGCGATTTCCGAGGGTGGAGAGCGCTTCGAAACCGCGATGCCCGCCTTCAAAGAGAGTCTCAGCGAAGACGACATCTGGAAAATCATCGCATACATGCGGGCGGGATTTCCGTAACCTTGTTTAAGGCGAGCAGTCGACCGTCAATTGCGCCATCCCCCTTGAATCTACAGTAACTGTAGACACTACGTTGCTTCTCGAACGATTCGAGGAGACATGAAATGGGTGAAGTTGACCCGCTGCTTTTCGCCACGCGCCTACTGGACTACACTTCGCCCGATGTCACACGCCTCATCTTGCGTCGTGGCTGGCAGGGCCTTTCCCGGAACGAGAGAATTGGAGCGGCATATGAATTTGTCCGCAATGAGATCGCGTTTGGTTACAATCATGCGGATGATATTCCTTCCTCAAGAGTGCTGGCCGACGGCTATGGCCAATGCAACACGAAGGGCACTCTTCTCATGGCCCTCTTGCGTGGCCTTGGCATCGGTTGTCGGCTGCACGGCTTCACCATTCACAAAGAGCTTCAGCGCGGTATCGTGCCCGAGTCGGTTTTCCGGTTGGCACCGCGCGAGATCTTGCATTCATGGATTGAGGTGGAAACGCAAGGCGGTTGGATCAGCCTTGAAGGCTTCATTCTCAACGCACCCTTCCTGGCGGCACTTCAGCGCGCGTTCAGCGCTTCGGACGAATTATGCGGCTTCGGTGTTGGAACGACCAGCCTGAGTGCGCCGCCGGTCGCATGGACGGGCAAGGACACCTACATCCAAAGGACCGGCATAATCCGCGACCTCGGGACATATCATAGGCCCGATGAATTCTACGCGAACCATCGCCAGGAGCTTGGTGTTCTGCGCACTTGGCTTTACCGCCATGTCATCCGCCACCGGATGAACCAGCGTGTGCGCGCGATCCGGCGTGGCAAGATGCCAGGTATTATCGGCGCCGCCCTACCGAACCACCGACATGAGGAACCGCACCATGCCGCATGACCACGGTCACGCTCATATCGATCCCACATCCGGCGACCGGCGCGTATCCGTTGCCATCTGGGCCAACGCTATTCTGACCGTTGCGCAGATTGTCGGCGGCATCCTCTCGGGGAGCCTCGCGCTCATTGCGGATGCGCTGCATAACTTTTCCGACATGGCGTCGCTTGTCATCGCCTTCGTGGCGAGAAAGATTGCGCGACGACCGGCGGACTCGCGCATGACCTTCGGCTATGGCCGCATCGAGATCGTCGCTGCGCTGATTAACTATACCACGCTGATATTGATCGGGTTCTACCTGATCTACGAAGGCGGCATGCGCATGATTGATCCGCCCGAAGTGCAAGGCTGGACAGTCGTGATCCTGGGCGGTGTTGCGCTCGTTGTAGATACCCTCACTGCAGTGCTGACCTATTCGATGCAGAAAGGCAGCGTGAATATCCGCGCCCTCTTTTTGCATAACCTGTCAGATGCGCTTGCATCGGTAGCAGTCATCGTCGGCGGCTCGCTGATCATCCTATACGATATGCGATGGGTGGACCCTGCGATCACCATCGGCATCGCGCTCTACATTCTCTATCTTGCCCTTACCGAAATCGGTGGCCCAGTCCGCACCCTGATGCTGGGCAGCCCCCCGGATATCGATAGCCACGCCGTCATCAAGGCGATCCGCGGTGTCGAAGGCGTCGCGGACGTTCATCACGTGCATCTTTGGCAGATGCAGGAACATGAGGCGGCGCTAGACTGCCACGTCGTCGTCAGGTCCGACGCGTGGTCCCATATCGAAGCACTCAAGAGCCGCATCAAAACAGTGCTCGAGGAGCAATATGATATTGGCCATTCAAGCCTGGAATTTGAGCATGAAGACCGTGCCCATAAGAACGCCGATCTCTACGGCCACGAACAGTCCGATTAGGTAGAAGGACCAGCGCCGATTAAAACACGACCGTGCACAGCACACACTCCCTCCCGGCTTGAAAAGTTCACGAGAAGACTAGGGCTCTCTGGAGCGCAGGCCTCGGTCGTTTCTTGGGATGCGTCGCTGCGTCACGATTTGCAGCTGTAAAAGCCGCGATATCCAGCGGACAACCCAGCATCCAACTCGAGTAGGAGCGTCGCGTCGACCGGCGTTTCAGCGACATTCTCAAGGCTGCTTGAGCCATCTGCAGCGTTCAACTGCATCGTTGCACCGTCAGTCATAAAGGTTTGACCTTCCGCGTCGGCATCCAGACGCACCAGATCACCACTCAACTTGACCAGCGCTACACGGGCGCCATCCACGTTGCCAATGGCCAGCGAGGCCGGGCTTTTCGTCGTGTAATTGAAGGTGCAGGCCGCGCCGTCAGGGAACAACTGCTTGATTTCTTCATCCTTGAGAAACTCCGCATCGACCCTAGCCACCTTTGCGGTGGAAAGTGCTTCTTCCAGGCTGACAATCTGCGTCGGCGAATCGCCGCTCTCGTCGGTGGTCACGCCTGAGGCCTCGATATCGTTGATGAGGTAGCGCATCTCGGCGATTTCCTTGTCTTGCGCGAAGATGATCCCGTCGGCGAGCTTGCGCACGCGAGTATCCTCGATGTTAGCCCGACCCGAGGTCATGATGGCGATGGAATGGTGCGGGATCATCGCGCGCATGTAGCTGGTGTCACCCACGGTCGTCTGGCTGCGCACCAACCACAAGGAACCTGCGACAGCGACTGTCGCACCGATAAAGATGGCGGCGTTGATCGCCTTGCTGGAATACATCGCGAGCATGAAGGACAGCATGATGATCGCCATTACGCCCCCCATCAGGATCGCCATGTAGGCGCGCGTCTCGGACCAGAAGATATGCGTCCACAGAAACGTGTTGAGATACATCAGGATGAACATCACGACTGTTGATGTCGCGATCATGGCGGCAAATCTCCAGTAGGGCATGGCTTTTCCCCTTTTGCATAAGGATGCTCGAAACCTCGGTTTCGGCCTTTTGAATGAGGATAATTCGGCCTTTTGAATGAGGATAAAACCATGCTCCAGCGCTGGAGGGTTCCGAAAAAAAAGAATTTCCTCGCATTCTCAGGGTCGCCGCTTGTCGTGCGTCGTGACCAGGAAGATCGTTGACGCCGAGCAGCTGATCAGGAGAAAACCATTCAGCGCCTCGACACCCGCGAGAAAGCGCAGGTGCCCGGTAGGGTAGATGTCCCCGAGCCCGAGTGAGGTGTAATTGACCACCGAGAAATAGAAGACATCCATAAAGGAAGTGACGTTGCCGGCTTTGAAGCCGCCTACTCCCATTTGTTCGCCAAGGGCAAACCCAAGTGCATAGAGGCCAGCTTCGGCGACATGGGCCATGGCGAGCACGTAGAGAGCCACTAGAAGCCCTCGCATGCCTGTGACGTTCCTGCGCTCGGTCAGTCGCATGACAAAGGACATCGCGTGCGCATGCACCACCCCGCAAAGGCCGAAGAGCAAAACGGCCAATCCCGCCGCTATCACCATTTCCATCTGCTCCTCGGGCTGCACGCAAACCAAACAAGGCCACCAACATCTGAGTTGCAGGCCTTTACTCTGTAAAACCTCGAGCGACGGATAACCGCACGGCAATGCACGATACCATTTGCGCCACGCGGTCGAGGCGAAGAGCTGTTGTTCGTCATCCTAGATCTTTCCTGCACTAGGCGATGCGGGGCGCAGAGCCGAGCACCTTTCAAGTGGCGAGGTCGATGATTGAACTTTGAGGAGCGGCGGAAAGTTTCGCCCCATCTCTTGACCTTCCAGCGCAGGAGCACCCCATCTCGCAGGGAAAGAAAAGTAGATGCACAAAGGAGATGACCATGAAACAATTTAAGGTTCCCGGCATGAGCTGCGGCCATTGCACCTCGACCATCGAGAAAGCGATCAAGGCAGCCGACCCTGCTGCACGAATGAGTTGCGACACGGGATCGCGGATGATCGAAGTCGAAAGCGTTCTGGACGCTCCAGCGCTCCTCGGGGTGATCCAAGGCGCGGGATATGATGTTCAAGTGATGGCGGGTGCCTGACCAACATTTTCGAATTACCACAGAACGCCTTGGCAAGTGGCTAGAGCTTCGCGGTGTCTCCGTTTTTGGTGAGGTTGCGCAACCTCACAAACCGCTCGCCTCAGTATCTTTGGCACTTCTCCGGGCTTGCGCGTTTTGCTTCTCCTGCGGCCATGTTGATTTGATGAACGCCAAGATGTTTCTGATCTGATCATCTGTCAGGTCATCGCCAAACCCCGGCATCCCGCTGGCAAAGTCGACGCCCTGTCGGGCAAGTGTTTCCGCGCCACCCCATTTCGTATAGTCGAAAAGGGTTGCGTCAGAGTGATGCCAAGTATGACCCGTTTCATCGTGGGGCGGCGCCGGGAAAACATCGTCTGTTCCAGGTGACTGCCAGTCGGGCTGGCCTTCTAGCTCAGCACCGTGACAATCCGCGCAATAACCCTGGTAGAGATCCGAACCTTCAGTCAAATCGAATTTTGCCGGAGGTGGCATCCTCGCCTGTTCGCCAAGCGTCAGAAACCAGATAAGCAAAATGGCTGAGATGAGACCGATAGGGCAGCCTAGCATCCATCTTTTTCTAGCGACTTTGTCCATGTTTTCGCCAAAAGCTCCTAGCATAAGAAGCACATCCCAAGCGGCCCGCCCGAAAGGCTGAGTTCACGCTTTGGATCAAAAAACCCCATTTTCTCGCTGTAATTCGCGCACATAACGGGTGATTAGTTTGACTTCGGCGTCGGTCACACCGCCAACCGGGGCCATATTTCCGAATTGCCAGTGATGCGCGCGCACACCGTTCTTGGCCGCCATGACAAACGCCATATCCGAATGGTGGCTGGGCTCATAAATCTTGTGAACGAGAGGGGGCGCGATGCCGTTCTGCCCGGCGGCGTTGGTCACGTGGCACTCGGCACATTTTGCCTCATAGGCCCGCTTGCCGATCTGCGCATCCGCCGTCAATTTAGCTGGCACAGTCACATCGGCGATTAGCGCGCCCTGTCCGATGTCGTTGCTGTCCGAGGGCGCCATGGAGCGCCCCGCTGTCTGCGGCGCTTGCGGCATCACCCCCCAGTAGGTGGCCGCCGCGCCGATAGCCAAAAGCGCCAAAAGTGATAATCGTTTGGTGTTCATGGATCCTCAAGATTCCTTGTCTTGCGGCTAGATCGCGCTTGTCGATCTACCGTGCAGGGGGCCTCTTCAGGCAAGACCGACTCGCCCGAGGGGGCGTCCCCTCGGGCCTGTCCCGCTAGTGACCCGAAAACTCGATGTCGCCGACCATTCCGCCTTCAAGGTGCCCGGGCACGTTGCAGGCAAAGCCCATCTCAGTAGCTTCTGTGAAAGTCCACACGAGTTCGGCGCTCTGCCCTGGATCAAGGAGTGCGGCATTCGGATCATTGTGCATCATGCCGCCTTGCATCATCTTGGCATGATCGAGCTTGTTCATCGTCATCATCCCCGATGTCATCATCTTCTGCATCTCGGACTTATGCCCTCCCCAGGTCTCCTTGGTGCCCAGATTGAACTCATGGACGAGCTTGCCATCGTTGCGCACCACGAACTTTATCGTCTCACCTTCAGAGACGCTGATGGTTGCGGGCTCGTATTTCATCTCGGACATGCTGACCTCGATAATGCGATCGACCTTTGCCGGATCGCCCGCCTCGCCGATGGAGGAGCCATGCCCCGGACTCGCCACAGCGGAGCCTGCAAAAAGAATAAGACCCGTAACGGCCCCTATGGATCTGAAAAATGTCATCGCGCTTCCTTGGTTGGATACTGAATACGAAGTGGGCAACCACCGCCTTTGAAAGCCGTGTCCGCCTCAGTTTGACAAAGAAAAGGATTCCTGCGCGGGAGGGTCAAGCGCACATCGCGGGCTTTATTGTAACGAAGTGTAAGCTTGCAGTTTCAGCGGATATGACAGATTTTTTTGGAGGATCTTTAGAAGCGGACAAGTCTGGATAAGATGGCACAGCTGCGCAGATTTTTGGGGGGATGGCTTCTTGCCTTGGCCGTGATGGTTTCGGCGATCACTCCCCATATGGCGGCTGCGAACGAGACCCCTCGCTCCTCGCAAGCGACTAAGATGGCCGATGATGGACGGGCTCATGCCGTTTGTCTCCCGGACAGTATGGATCACCACCAGTCGGACGGCTGTGCAGCCATGATGGCGCATTGTGCAACAGTGCTGCCGCAACCCTCCGCAATACCTCGGCTGATGGCGCTTCAGCTCCCGACTTATTACGCCTTCGGCACTGCAGGGTGGGACGTTCTCGCATTCTTTGGTGACACGCCTCCTCCACGAGGGTGAGGTCACCCAATATTTCTGCCTGAATAGGGCGAGACGATCCGCAGCAGCACTTCGCGTGTCTCTCCTGTTCGTGGCAATGCGCGCGCATTTCAGCGCTATTCCCAAAACAATTCCGAAAGGACCGGAGATGAAACCCATCCCCCTTTTCAAAACGGCCATTCTAGCCGCGGCCCTCGCCCTGTCCGGCGGCATGACGATGGCAGGCACCTACAATGTCAGCGTCGACAAGATCCGCATCGACACCGGAACGTTCAAGAAGACCGGCATTGGCTATAACCGCAGCCAGACCCCGACCGTCCTGCGCTTCAAGGAAGGCGAGCAGGTCACGATCAACGTCAAGAACAACCTGCGCGAAAGCACCTCGATCCACTGGCACGGCCTGATCCTACCCTTCCACCAGGACGGTGTTCCGGGCATCAGCTATAACGGGATCAAACCGGGCGAGACGTTCACCTACCAGTTCCCGATCGAACAGGCTGGCACCTACTGGTTCCACAGTCACTCCGGTTTTCAGGAGCCCGACGGAGCATATGGCGCCATCGTAATCGAGCCGAAGGGCGGCGAGACGGTCCGCGCCGACCGCGACTACGTGGTGCAGCTGACGGATAAACATCCCCATAGCGGCGATCGCATTTTCCGCAATCTCAAGATGTCTGCCGATTACTACAACCGCTCTCAGCGCACGCTCGAGGACTTGGTGCGCGATTCCCGCGAGGATGGCTTCAAGCAGGCTCTTCAAAATCGGGCGATGTGGGGCAAGATGCGCATGATGCCCACGGATATCGAAGATGTCCAAGGCTTCGAGCCGCTCATCAACGGTATGAGCACGGAACAGAACTGGACCGGCCTGTTCAAGCCCGGCGAGAAGGTGCGCCTGCGCCTCATCAACTCCTCCGCCATGACCTATTTCGATGTCCGCATTCCGGGACTGAAGATGACGGTCGTTCAGGCTGACGGCAACGACGTCAAGCCGGTGACGGTGGACGAGCTGCGTATCTCGGTGGCAGAAACCTATGACGTGATCGTCCAGCCCCGCGAGGCCAAGGCTTACGGCATCATCGCTGAGTCGATGGGCCGGACCGCCATGGTGCGCGGGTCGCTCTCGCCCAAGCAAGGCTATGCCGGGCTCATCCCGCGCATGCGTCCGCAACCACTGCTGACCATGGCCGATATGGGCGGCATGATGGACGGCATGTCGATGGACATGGGTGGCATGGATCATAGCGGCATGACGATGTCCTCGCAGGGCACGACGATGCCGGAGGGTATCGACCATAGTCAGATGGATATGTCGGGCAGCATGGAGGGCATGGATCACAGCAAGATGGACATGTCCGACGACATGGAGGGCATGGACCATAGCAATATGGATATGTCCGGTGGCACGCAGGCCATGGACCACAGCAAGATGGATATGTCCGGTAGCACGCAGACCATGGACCATAGCCAGATGGCGATGCCGGGCATGAACCACAGTGCCCGTGACAGCAGGGTCGGCGAGTTCTACGCGCCGGGCAGCGGCCTGATCCCCAGTGCGGCGAATGGTGGCAAGTTCCTGTCCTACAACGACCTGAAGGCGGCCAGACCGCTCTACCGGGATCGCCCGGCGACCCGCACGATCGAGCTGCGCCTGACCGGCAACATGGAGCGCTACATCTGGTCGATCAACGGCAAGAAGTTGGAGGACGCCGACCCGATCCGCCTGAAATACGGCGAACGCGTGCGCTTCAAGTTCGTCAACGAGACGATGATGAGCCACCCGATGCACCTGCACGGTATGTGGACGATCCTCGATACCGGCAAGGGCAAATGGGATCCGATCAAGCACACGGTCAGCATCGCACCAGGCACCACCGTCTACACCGAGACCGAGGTCGACGCGACCGGCCAATGGGCGTTCCACTGCCACCTGTCCTATCACGCCGAGGCGGGCATGTTCCGCAAGGTGATCGTTGAAGGCGGTCCGTCATGAGCGGCCCTATCAGGAAAGGAATCAATCCTATGAAACCTATCTATCTGACCTCATTTGCCGCAGCGCTCACCGCCCTTCTCGGCGCACCGGCAGCGGCCGAGAAGCCCATCTGGGGGTTTCAGGCCGAGCAACTCGAATATCGCTTCAACGATGGCGAGGATGCCGTGGTGTGGGATTTCGACGCACTTGCCGGCACCGATGAGTTGCGCTTCGTCTGGCGCAGCGAGGGCGAGCTGGGAGAGTCCTCGGGCGAGTTCGAGGGGCTGGAGAATCAGCTCCGCCTGCAGATGCCTATTTCGGACTTCTTCGACTCGGTCGTCGGCATCCAGGCAAGCACACCCGACGGCGGTCCGGATCGCTACAACGCCGTATTCGGCGTCAAGGGTCTTGCCCCGCAATGGTTCGAGGTCGATGCCGATCTCTATGTCTCGGATCACCCGTTTTTTCGGGCTGAGGCCGAGTATGAGGCGCTTCTGACAAACCGGCTGATCCTGGTGCCCAGCGTCGAGATGACCTTGCCCTTCAAGGACGACACGGCGGCCAATCAGGGCGCCTGGGGCCCGACAGTCGAGATCGGGGCACGCATCAGCTATGATCTGATCGATCGCGCGGTATCGCCCTATGTCGGCATCAATTACGAGCGGGCCTTTGGCGACACATCGGACATGCTGCGCGCAGCGGGCGAGGACAAGGATGCCTTCTCGGTCGTCGTGGGCACGCGGATCATGTTTTAGGCAAGATTGAGCACGCCCCTCGCAAGACACTTGCGGGGGGCCATTCCTATTCGAAACAGCAAGTCAGACGCTGTTCTCCCGCGGCAGGATCAGCGTCGCCCTCAGGCCGCCTGCGGACCGATTTTCCAGGATGACGTCACCGCCATGCGCCCGCGCGATCGTCCGGGCAATCGACAGACCCAGACCGGTGCCGCCAGTATTGCGTGACCGTGACTGCTCCAGCCGGAAATAGGGCTCGAACACGCGCTCAAGCTCTGCCTCGGGAACGCCGGGGCCCTCGTCCAATACCTCGATGGCAAGGCTGCCATCATTCGCCCGCACTGTCACGAAAGCGCCACCGCCGTAGCGTTCCGCGTTCTCGACAAGGTTCCGCAGGGCGCGGCGGATTGCGTTGGGTCGCATTCGGATCTGGAGAGCCGGCACATCACGCATCTCGAAACCGCCCGCCATGTCCTGCCGCAGCTTCTCGAGAAACGTGCCTACATCCAGCGTCTGCACCTCTTCCGACATGGCCATGCCGCGCGCGAAAGCTAGGGTTTGCTCGACCATCTCCTGCATCTCTTCGATCGAGGAAACCATGCTGTCGCGAATGTCGTCCTCATCCACCAGTTCCGCATGCACACGCAGCGCCGTCAGAGGCGAGCGCAGGTCGTGCCCTAAGGCCGCAAGCACCCTAGTGCGATCCGCGATATGGCGTGTCAGCCGATCCTGCATCTCGTTAAAGGCCACTGTCAGGTCGCGCACTTCGCGCGGGCCTGTTGCGGGCAAGGCACCGGGCGCTTCACCTTTGCCAAAGCGCTCAGCTGCCGAGGCCACGCGCCGCAAAGGCCCCGTGAGACGGCTCAGAAGGAACCAGATCGCGGCAATCAACAGAAACGCGGCGGTGATCCCGAAGCTCAGTGTCGAGATGACGGGCCATTGTAACGGAGGGCGATTGAACCGGGTATCGACATTCAGCCAGCGGCCATCTTCGAGCCCGACCGACACGGTCATCTCCAGTGTCGACAATGCGCCTTGCATCATCTGCAGATGCATCGTGCTGGCGTCCGCATTGATATGCGACATGGGTGTCAGACTGCCCTCGGCCTCGTGCAGTTCCACTCGGATGGGGCGATCGTCGTCCGGGCCGAGAAGCGCGCGCATCCGCGCCTCGACGCTGCCGCCATCCTCATGATCGAGATGATCGACCTCGGGCTGCTCCGTTATGCTGAACCGCACAAGAGGCGAGTCTGCGGCGCGCAAGATGGACGCTTGCAAATCCGTCGGCGCCTCCTCGATCAGGCGCGCGACATTCGCCGCCCGGCCGGCGGCTTCGGATCCGAGCGCGGCGCGCACAGCGAGGCCACGCTCATCGACGAAAAGCCATAGGCTGATGGCTTGGGCCAGCAAAAGCGCGCCGATGATCAGCAGCACAAGCTGCCCCCGCAAGCTGCCAAGGAACCGGCGCGTCATGTTGCGTCCTCGACATCTGCCGACAGGCAGTATCCCCCGCCCCGAACCGTCGTGATCAGCTTCGGGCGCATCGGATCCTTTTCGACCCTGCGGCGCAGCCGGCTGACCTGATTGTCGATTGTCCGGTCAAAGAGACCCGCCGTGCGGCCTGCAGTGAGATCCAGCAGTTCGTCCCGCGTCAGCACAAGGCGCGGCCGTTCCAGAAGAACGGTCAGCAGCTTGAATTCCGACACTGAGAGCTGCGCCTCCGCACCGTCCTCATCGACCAGAACCCGCGTATCCGTGTTCAATGTCTGGTGTCCGAAACTGATTCGTCGGCCCGCAAGGGAGCCGGCGAACATCTCGGGTCGGCCCGCGCGTCGGAGAATCGCCTTGATCCGCGCCAATAGCTCGCGCGGATTGAACGGCTTGGCCAAGTAATCATCCGCGCCCACTTCAAGGCCAACGATGCGGTCCATCTCCTCGCCAAGTGCGGTAAGCATGAGGATCGGGATCGTGCCGCTTGACGAGAGGCGACGACAGATCGAAAGCCCGTCCTCGCCCGGCATCATCACGTCCAGCACGATCAGGTCGAACCGGCTCTTGGCGAGCGCGGCATCCATCTCGGATGCATTCTCGGCCTTGGTCACGCGCATCCCGTTCTTGATGAGATAGCGCGACACCGCGTTCCGGATCTCGAGGCTGTCGTCGACGACAAGGATATGATGCGCATCTGCCATGGGAGGACGTTACCGAATTTTGTATCGGAATGTATCCGCCAAACGCCTGAAAAATGTAACGAAAGGTATCGTGGTTCGGCGTCGTGACATGGTGATACAAACCCGCCTCTCAGCCCCGTTGAAGCCACCCTCGCAATGCTCAAGTAGAAGTCATCGACAACGAGAGCAGAAGGAAGCCTCAACATGAAACGTAGCACCATCCAGATTTTCGCCCTGATCGGCGCCATCTCCGCAGGCGGCGCGGCTTATGCCAACCAAGGCCATATGAGCGGCCATCACCAGCTGCCTGAAAACACATCCGTCCAGAACAACGGCTCGTTCAGCACCGGCGACGTCCAGCACCTTGACCGCTACAGCGATGGCACTCTGATGGCGAAGCCGGGAGAAGACACTCACGCTGATACCGTTCACGCCCGCAATACAAAGACCAACGCTGATGGTATCGACGGCCCGCTGCCGCCCGAAGCCGGCGCTGACCGCTGAAACCCGTCGACTGACCACCGATCTGCAAGGCACCTGCGTGGCGCCCGCGGATCGGAACAGACCGCGCCCTGAAATGTTGCCCTCAAGCGCAGTGATGAATGCAGGGACGGCATCGCGTCCTCATCATCGCGCTTTCGCTATATGTTTTCGAAACCTCAAGAACGGAGATCACCATGTCTACTCACCCTCTTTTCATCCTCGCTTTAGCCGCATCGACAGCCGTAGGATCGGCGGCGCTGGCCCAAACGGACCACGGCCATGGCACCAAGTCGTCGACCGATGCAGCCACGAGCCAAAAAAGCCCTGCTGGCATGATGGGGAACATGCATTCTGGCAAAGGCATGATGGGCGGCATGATGGCCGACATGATGAAGATGGCCGACAAGGACGGTGACGGCGCCGTCAGCGCTGATGAGATGCGCGACATGATGCAGACCAGGCTGTCCGAAAACGACGCGGACGGCGATGGAAGCCTGTCCCCAGCCGAATTCGAAGCGATGCACATCAAGATGATGCAGCAACACCTGACCGAGCGGTTCGCGCAACTAGACACCGATGGCAACGGCGCCCTCAGCAGCGATGAGATGGCCGCACATGCCGAGATGATGTCCAAGATGCACTCTGGCGCAGGTGGTATGGGCCACGGATCACACAAGAAACAGGACTGAAGCGGTTAGACCCGAGGTCTGGATGATCGGCGAGGGCCCCACGCATGCTCGGAGAATTATCGTCGCGGCAACGCACCACGGTCGTGGTTGTCCTTCTCGGCTTCGGCGCCGCCGTGGCGATCCTTTTTGGTCCTTGGGAGCTGCCGATCGATGAGTTGAACGGGGCGCGAATAGAAACCTGGCTCAGGGCTGCCGGTTTCTGGGGCCCGCTTCTGATCGTGCTTCTCATGACTGCCGCGATCGTCGCCTCGCCGATCCCCAGCGCGCCCATCGCCTTGGCGGCGGGCGCGGCATATGGCCATACGGCGGGCACCGTCTACGTCGTCATCGGCGCCGAGCTCGGGGCGCTCATCGCTTTCGCGCTCGCGCGGTTTCTGGGTCGCGACATCATGGTGAAGTGGTTCGGCGAGAAGGTGGATCTTGGCTGGCTCGGCTCGCAGAACGCATTGACCGGGGCAGTGCTGGCCAGTCGCCTCATGCCTTTCGTCTCGTTCGATCTGGTCAGTTACGCGGCCGGGCTTAGCGGATTGCATTTCTGGCGTTTCGCGCTGTCTACCTTGGCCGGGATCATCCCGGCCAGTTTTTTTCTGGCGCATTTCGGCATGGAGGCCGTGAGTGGCAAGCCAGGCTCTGCCACGTGGATCGCGATCGGCCTTGGTATCGTGACGCTCATCCCATTGGTTGCCATCGCCGTGCGAGAGCGGGGCAAATGACAAGAACAAATGAAATTTAAGGAAATTGATGTGACCTCGGAGTATCAGAAAAACAGCATATCCCTCGCAGGCGCTATCGCGATGGGCACAGGCGTCATGATCGGCGCCGGGATCTTCGCACTGACCGGTCAGATCGCCGAGCTTGCCGGACCTCTCTTTCCGTTGTCGTTCATCGTTGGCGCCATTGTCACAGCGTTCAGCGCTTACAGCTATATCAAGGTGTCGAACGCTTACCCCTCGGCGGGCGGCATCGCGATGATCCTGCAAAAAGCCTACGGGCCGACGACCATAGCCGCAGGCGCGGCCCTGCTGATGGCCTTGTCCATGGTCATCAACGAGAGCCTCGTAGCGCGAACCTTTGCAACCTATTTACTACGTGGCCTCGGTATGGATCAGTCCTCGTGGCTGGTGCCCGCGCTTGGCGTTAGCCTCATAGTCTTTGCCTACCTGATCAACGCTGCTGGCAACAAATCCGTCGGGCTGTTTTCCATCGTGATGGCCGTCATCAAGGTGGGTGGCATCGCGCTCTTCGGGGCGGCAGCACTCTGGGCGGGCGGCATTTCATTCGAGGCCGCCTCTGATCAGCAATCGACACAGGCGACTGGCTTCGTCGCTTCCGTCGCGCTGTCCATCCTGGCGTTCAAGGGCTTTACCACCATCACCAATAGCGGGGCCGAGGTCACCAGCCCTCATCGCAATGTCGGACGGGCGATCATCGCATCCATTGGCATCTGCGTGATCGTCTATTTACTGGTCGCCTTCGCCGTCGGATCCAGCCTGAGCCTGGAGGAGATCGTGGCCGCCAAGGACTATGCGCTGGCCGAAGCTGCCGGGCCAACGCTAGGGCAGACAGGCTTCTACCTGACTGTCCTTCTGGCCATTGTCGCCACCTCGTCGGGCCTGATCGCCAGCATCTTCGCGGTCTCGCGCATGCTGGCCATGCTGACCGACATGAAGCTGATCCCTCATAGCCATTTCGGCATGACGGGCAAAATCCGAGATCACACGCTGGTCTACACGGTCGTCATCGCGGGCGTGCTGACGGTCTTTTTCGATCTCAGCCGGATCGCATCTCTCGGCGTGTTCTTCTACCTCGTAATGGACATGATCATCCATTGGGGTGTGTTTCGTCATCTGAAGGAAGACATCGGGGCCAAGGGGTGGGTCATGCTTTGCGCCATCGCCCTTGATGTCGTCGTTCTCGCGGCATTTACCGGGATGAAATGGCAAAGTGATCCGCTCATCGTTTTCATATCGCTGGGGCTCATGGCGGCTGTCTTTGTCTTCGAGTGGCTATTCCTGCGCAAAAGGAGCCAAAACGACGCTGAGCCTCACT